>JBAXFV010000093.1:0-5351 GCA_037139755.1 Chlorobiaceae bacterium | reverse complement strand
GCTGAACACGGGATTTTAAGTCCCGGGCGTCTACCAATTCCGCCACTTCGGCTTGCGGTCGTGCTTTACAGGACGAGCAATTTACTATCTTCGCAGTGTTTCCCAAAAAAATAAATGGTTCTTGCGACGCCCTCTTTTTTTATCAAAGTAATTGGGGTTACGAGCTGAAATGATCGAATCCCCTGATTGCGGCAAGATCGATGTTCATGCCATAGATATCAACAAGATGTACTCCCGCCTCAAGGTCAGTAATTTCTCCGATGACCGAAATATTCTTGTTCTCTTTAATGTCCTTGTACTTCTCCTTTGAAATTGTAAAGAGCAACTGGTAGTCTTCACCGCCCGTCAGCGCCCAGGTCAGTGCGTCATCCTGCATTTCATCGGCAATTCTTCGTGTGCTGGAAGCAATGGGAATACTGTTTTCCCGAATCAGTGCGCCCGTCTTTGACTGGCGGCAAATATGCTGGAGATCAGAGCTGAGACCGTCTGAAATGTCGATCATCGAAGAGGGGTAGATATTTTTTGAATGAAAGTACCTGATAATATCAATGCGGGCAAGGGGAAGCAACTGTTGTTGTATGGCTTCGCTGTACTCTTTCAGGTCACTGATTGCGCTTTTGGTATAGGGCTCGTTGTTTTCGATATGGTTCAGCATGATCTCTTTTTCGCGCGTGAGCAGTTGCAGGCCAGCCGCAGCACCACCAAGCGATCCGGTTACACAGAGCAAATCCCCCGGTTTGGCGCCACTTCTGTGGGTGATCTGCTCAGGTGACACTTCACCGATCATGGTGACTGAAATGACCAGACCGGATTGTGATGATGAGGTGTCACCACCCGCAATGGCAATTCCATACTCTTTTGCCGCATGACTCATGCCGATGTAAAGCTCTTCAATCATGGTAATCGGGAATGATGCCGGCAGGGCAAGTGCGATGAGGGCGTAACGGGGAGTGGCATTCATGGCGCAGATGTCGGAGACATTGACGCTGATAGCCTTGCATCCGAGATGTTTCAGGGGTGTTGTCAGCAGGTCGAAATGCACCTGCTCGACAAGCATGTCGGTTGTCGATACCTGCAGAAGTTTTGCCGAAGGTTGAAAGACCGCGCAGTCATCGCCGATTCCGGTCAAGAGTTCCGGTACAGCAAGGAGAGTGGGTTCAACAAGAGCTGAGATTCTGTCAATCAGGCCAAATTCCCCGATTCCCGATATAGCTTTATATGGCATTTTTTTACTTAAATTGGCTTTCATACTGATCGAGGAGTGGAGCGCTTTAAAGTCACTCCACTCCAAGTTGGTTCTACTATCAATAACAGAAGGTAATATCCTCTTTTTATGGGTTTTTTTGACAAGTTCAAAATATCAAGATTAAAGGAAGGGCTCGAAAAAACCCGTGATACTTTTCGGGAGAAGCTTTCCGTTATTACAAAAGGAAAAACAGAGATAGACGAAGAGTTTCTTGAGGAACTTGAAACGATTCTTGTTGCTGCCGATGTCGGCGTGGAGACAACGCTTGATATTGTTGAAGCGATCACCGAAAGGGCTAAAAAAGAGACTTATCGTTCTGAAGAGGAGCTGAACAGCATGTTGATGGACGAGATTCAGCTCATGCTTCAGGAAACCGGAGAGGAACATCCCCTGGACTTTGATGCCCCTCTTTCTGCGAAACCCTACGTCATTTTAATTGTCGGAGTGAACGGTGCCGGGAAAACTACCAGCGTGGCCAAATTAGCCCGCAATTATGATAAAGCAGGCAAGAAAGTCATTATAGCTGCCGCCGATACGTTCAGGGCTGCGGCTTATGAGCAGCTTCAGATATGGGCCGACAGGGCAGGTGTTCCAATGATCGGACAGGCCCAGGGTTCCGATCCTGCTTCGGTTGTGTATGATGCCGTCAGCGCTGCGGTTTCCAGAAATGCCGATGTGGTACTTGTTGATACTGCAGGGCGCCTGCATAACAAAAGCCATTTGATGGAGGAGCTTGCCAAGATAATGCGGGTGGCTAAAAAGAGGATTCCTGAAGCTCCCCATGAGGTTTTGCTTGTTCTTGACGGCACAACCGGGCAGAATGCCGTGCAGCAGGCCAGGGAGTTTACGAAGTTCGTACAGGTTACCGGGCTTGTGGTTACCAAGCTTGATGGAACGGCAAAGGGAGGGATTGTGCTCTCCATTTCACGCGAGCTCAAGCTGCCGGTCAAGTATATCGGTGTCGGTGAAAAAATTGATGATCTTCAGTTGTTTGACCGGGCGGAGTTTGTTGCCGCTATTCTTGGTCGTTAGTTTGATCATAAATGAAGCGCGGAAAAGTTTCCGTGTCTATTGAGGATCTGAATCAGCAGGGAGAGATAAGCCGTGTGGGATTTATTGCAAAAATGGTAAACTGTGCCCCTGAAATTGTATTTTGTTATTTTTGATGCAATATTAGCCAGTTCAGTGCAAGAGTCGATAATCTTCCAATACCTGCGGTTGATTGAAGAGAGGAGCTTAACGGGTTGACTATTGATGATGAAGGGGTCGCAAAAAGTTCAGGATTTCCGGCGCCGCGAGATGGTTGAAACGCTGAAACAGTATGGTATTGTTAATCAGCGGGTGCTTGATGCTTTTCGGGAGGTTCAACGGCACCTTTTTTTTGACGTTGATGCCACGGATTTAGCCTATAATGACGGTGCGTATCCAATAGGCTTCGGGCAAACTATTTCTCAGCCTTATACCGTGGCTTATATGACGACATTGCTTGTTGAGCGATCTCCATCCGGAAAAGTGCTGGAAATCGGAACGGGATCAGGTTATCAGGCCGCAATTCTGGATGCACTCGGTTATTCTGTTTATACCATCGAACGGATTTACCAGTTATATGAAAGGGCTGAAAAACTGTTTTCCCGTCTTGGTCTGAACATAACCTGCCGCTGTGGAGACGGAACGCTGGGATGGGTTGATGAGGCGCCTTTTGATGGTATTGTGGTCACTGCGGGAGCACCTGATGAACCGGTGTTGTTGAAACACCAGCTTGCAGAAAACGGGAGCATGGTTATTCCTGTCGGTAATGCTGATTCACAGCAGATGACGGTGATTACCCGGAATAGTGATGATTTCAGGCGGGAAGTATTTCAACAGTTTACGTTTGTGCCGCTGGTAGGCAGGGAAGGTTGGGGTGAGAATTTATTTTACAACATCATTTAATTGAAGGAATAAGCCATGGCTGTAATGTCCAGCTTGCGGGATAAGACACATATTATACTCTACACTCTTCTGGCAGCATTTCTTGCGCTGATTGTTTTCGAATGGGGAATGAATTTTACCGGAAAAACAGGTAAAAAAGAAAATCAGGCAGGCACGGTGAATGGAAAGCCTGTTGCCTATAGCCAGTATGATGATGCTTACAAGGCCGTTACTGAGAATTTTCGAAGAAGCAATCCTGGAGTCGAAGTTACATCAGAAATTGAACTTGGGCTGCAGGAAAAGGCATGGAGTGCTGTTGTTGACCAGACTCTGCTTGAGCAGCAGTTTGAGAAATTGGGTATTACCCTTCAGGATCAGGAGGTAGTCGAGGCGCTTAACAGTCCGACCCCACCCATGGTGGTTCGTCAGTATTTTACTGATCCAGCAACGGGAATACTTGATCGCAAAAAACTGGAGAGTGCCCGACGTGATCCACACAATAAGGAGTTATGGCTTCAGATTGAAAAGTATGTTCGCCTGGAACTCAAGGAAAACAAGCTGGTCAGGGCTCTTCAAACCCTTGATCATATTACCGACAGGGAGCTTGGTGATATAGTCAACAGAAAGTTTTCACGTTTTGCGGCATCTTTTATTCCGGTTCCTTTAAGTTTTGCCGGCGCTGACAGCAACTTCAAGGTAACAGAGCCCGAGATTAAACAGTATTATGATGCACATAAAGAGCTTTTCAAGCAGGAGTATCCTACAAGAAAAGCCGACTTTGTTTTTTTCCCTCTGCGGCCATCATCAAAAGACAGTCTTGCAGTTCGAACCGAAGTTGAAACGATTCGTACCGATTTTTCCGGAGCGGTCAATGAGGTCGACTATGTTAAAATGCAGAGTGACCGTCCGACAGGTATCAACGTCACCTATAGTCGTGCGGATTTTTCCCCGGCTGCAGGCGCGCTTGTTTTCAGTCCGTCGAATCTCAAGCCGGGAACGATTGTTGGGCCTGTAGCCGATCGGGGGGAATACCGCTTGATCAAGATCAAAAAGGTGGTGCCGTCTCCTCAGCCAGTTGCCAGAGCATCGCATATTCTCCTGCGCTTCAATCCTGCAAACATGGATGAAGTGCAGAAGGTTCGGGCTCTTTCAATGCTTATTTATAAACAGCTTCAGGCAGGCGTTCCTTTTGAAGCACTTGCAAGAAAATATTCCTCTGATCCCGGCAGTGCCGTCAATGGAGGCGACATTGGCTGGTTCAGCAAAGATCGAATGCTCCCGGCATTTTCTGCCGCAGTCTTCAGTGCCCGTCCAGGTTCGATTGTAGGTCCGGTGCAGACACAGTTTGGTTTGCATATCATCAAGGTGACTGGCTTTGATCAGAATGCCGTTGTCTGTTCGGAAATTGTCAGAAATATCCGGCCATCAACTGAAACCGTGGATAGTGAGCGTCGTCTTGCCATGGCTTTTCAGCAAAATGCCAAAGAGAAGGGTTTTGAGAAAAGTGCCGCGAGTGAAAAGCTCCAGATCGAAAAGACGGGAGAATTCATCAAGCACATGTTGATTCCACAGATCGGCTATAGTGAGAAGGTGACTGCTTATGCATTCAAGGCAGGAGAAGGAGACCTTTCGGACGTTCTTGAAACAGAAAAAGGGTTTTATGTGATGCGTCTGACGGGAAAAAATGATACCGGATACCGTATGCTTGATCAAGAACTGAAAACGATTATTACCGCGAAATTAGTACGGGATAAGAAAGACGCCTCTCTGGAGAAAAAACTTGCAGCCATGGTAAAGGGCCCCGGATTGACGCTTGAAAAGATAGCGTCTGCGAATGCTGGTATGCAGATTGTTATCGCAGACAGTATACGGTGGAGTGACGGTTATATTCCCGGTTATGGTGTCGATCGTGCTCTTGTTGAAGCTATGTCGGGTCTTGCTCCTGGAAAGCTTTCCAGGCCGGTTAAAACAACCGATGGCTACGCTGTTGTGCTGGTCACTAAGAAAACCCTTCCTGCCGGGCTTGATGTGAAGGCTGAAAAAATAACTGTTGCACCGCAACTGTTCCAGGCAAAACAGCAACAAATGATTGGAGAATATCTCCATTCATTGCGAAAGGTCGTGGACTCTCGTCCCTGACTGGAATGCTTCCAGGCAGGATTTGATGGCGACTGGCGTATCAAGTGAAAGGCAC
>JBAXFV010000092.1:0-5509 GCA_037139755.1 Chlorobiaceae bacterium | reverse complement strand
CTTCTTGCCAAAAAGGGTTATGAGGTTCGTTTGTGGGCCCACCGTCCTGAATTTGCCGCAAAGCTTGAAGCTGAACGCGAGAACCGCCGCTACCTCAAGGGAGTTCATTTCCCTGATACGTTGCTGGTTGTTGCCCGTTTGCGCGATCTTGTTGCATGGTCTCAGATGATTGTTACCGCAGTGCCCTCGCAGGCCCTCCGTGAAACCCTTGCAGGCTTCAGCGATATTGCTCTTGACGGAAAAATCCTGGTTAATGTTGCCAAGGGGATTGAGATCGGGACAGGAAAGCGTATGTCAGAAGTGCTGCTTGAAGTGCTTCCTGGTCTGCGCGCTTCCCAGGTTGTTGCGCTCTATGGTCCAAGTCATGCCGAAGAGGTCTCAAAAGAGCAGCCGACGACAGTTGTTGCCTCCTCCCCTTCCCTCGCTACCGCCAAAAAAGTTCAGGAGATTTTTCATACCAGCATGTTCCGTGTTTATGTCAATACCGATATCATTGGGGTTGAAATCGCGGGTTCGGTCAAAAACATTATTGCCATTGCCGCAGGTATTTCGGACGGCATAGGATTTGGCGATAACGCCAAGGCCGCCATTATTACCCGGGGACTTGCTGAAATATCAAGACTTTGCAGTAAACTGGGTGGCGATGCTGTTACTATGTCCGGCCTTGCCGGGATCGGAGATCTGGTTGTTACCTGTTTAAGCCGCCATAGCCGAAACCGCTTTGTTGGAGAGGAGATTGGCCGTGGCCGTTCGCTCGACGACGTGATCAGCTCCATGAACATGGTGGCTGAAGGCGTTCACAGTTCCAGAGCTGTGTATGAGCTGAGCAGGTCCGCTGGAGTTGAAATGCCTATTACAAAAGCGGTCTACGAGATGCTTTTCGACGCCAAGCCTGTGCAACAGGCAATATTGGAGCTGATGACGCGCGATCCGAAACAGGAGAGGGATTAACCCTCGTTACTGGTGCTTTTTTGGAAAGTCGTACCAGACCAGCTTGCCGGTGTCAGCATCGGCATCACTCCAGGATTTTATATCCAGATCAATACGGGCAATCCCGCAAGTTGCCAGAGAGTCGATTCCACCTCCCGAAAGCAGATTTGAAAATGCCGTCATGGTCGGGTTATGCCCGAATAACATCGCAGTTGTGCAGTTGTCGGGGATCTGCTGGACTATTTTCAGCAGACGTCCAGCTCCTCCCTCATAAATTTCAATTCGCTTCTCGATTTGCTCTTTCGGGTAGCCAAGGATATCGCAGAAAATCTCCGCCGTGGTGAGAGCCCGGATTGCAGGGCTTGCAATGACAAGATCCGGTACAACACTCTTCTCCTCCAGCAGTTCAGCCATAAAATGCGCAGCTTTCAGGCCCACGTCGTTGAGAGTCCGGTCAAAATCGCCTGAATGTGCGCTGCCTGCTTTGGCGTGACGGACAAGATAGATGGTTTTCATGAGCGGTCGAGGTGATAACGTTGTTTGAGTTCCATAATCCGGCGCCAGGAGAGGTCAATTCGTTCCGGAGTGATGATCTTTCTTGCAACCAGTGACTGGATGATCTCCGCTGCCTTTGAGGCAATGAGGGGGTCATACGCTGAGTTGTTTCCGAAAACAAGTATATCGACACCGGCGTCAATGGCCTGTTGGATGGCTGTTTCAAGGCCATATCGGTCGGTGATGGCTTTCATCTGCATGTCATCACTCAGGATGACTCCCTTGAAGCCGAGCTGGCCCCTCAGCATTCCGTCGAGCGTGGCTTTTGAGAGCGTTGCAGGGTAGAGTGAATCAAGTGTTCCATTGAACACATGCGCGGTCATGATGGCGTCATGGTAACCCGAGTCGATCATGTCGCGGTAAGGCTCCAGCTCTTTGTCTGACCAGCTTGCAGTTATGTCGGTAAAATCGCGGTGTGTGTCGGTCGTTGAACTGCCGTGACCGGGGAAATGTTTCAGGGTGGGAATAATGCCTTCATCCCGGTATGTACTGCAGACAAGGTTGATATTTAGGCTCACCACAGCCGGGTCGGAGGAGAAGCTTCTCTGGAGCTTGCCGATCACCGGGTTGTCAGGATTGGTGTTGAGATCTGCCACGGGCGCGAGATTCATGCCGATATGCATGGCTTTCAGCGTTCGGGCAGTCTGACGGGCGGCGGCCCGGGTGCTGTCGGGATTGTTGAGCTGCCCGAGATGCTCTGCCGATACGCTGACCGGAAATCCTCTGGCCGGTTTGAGGCGGCTGACTTTTCCCCCTTCCTGGTCGATGGCAATGAGGAGCGGGATGCCGGAGAGCTTCTGCAACTCGAGCGTCAGGCGGGAGAGCTGTTCCGGGCTGCTGATGTTTCTCAACGGGGATTTCGAGGGAACGTCATAATCAAAGAGTACAATCCCACCGATATGACGTTGCACAATATCCTCTGCTATCTCCGGGGAGTCGGCAATGCTGAGCCCCCGGAAGCCGATCATCAGCATCTGGCCGATTTTAACCGGGAGACTCTCTGGTTCAGCGGCATAACCTGGGGCAGCAAGAAGCCAGAAAAGGAGCAGCGCTGTGCTGCCCATCAGCGTCCACCGTTTCATGGGGCTTTCATAACACTCAGTTCATCGACCGACATATCGATCACAACAGCCTCACCCTCCTGGACTTTTCCTGAAAGAATGAGTTCTGAAATTTTGTTGGTGATCTTGCGCTGCATGACCCTTTTGAGTGGGCGTGCTCCGAAGGCCGGATCAAAACCAGCGTTGGAGAGCCATGTAATTGCCGCATCAGAAATGGTGAGGCTGATGCGCTGCCGCATTGCCGCAACCCTGATGTGGTCAAACTGAATCAAAACAATTTTCTTCAGATCTTCTCTGGTGAGCGGCGTAAAGAGGATAACCTCGTCAATCCGGTTGAGAAACTCAGGCCGTACCTTTTGTTTCAGTAACTGGAAGAGCTTTTCCTGCAGGCCGGAAAGCACTGATTCACGGTTTTCCCCTTCCAGCCGTGCCATTTCAGACTGGATAAGCTGCGCGCCGATGTTGCTCGTCATGATGATGATGGTGTTTTTGAAGTTTACCGTCCGTCCTTTACTGTCGGTCAGACGGCCATCGTCAAGGATCTGCAGAAGGATATTGAACACATCCGGGTGCGCTTTCTCGATTTCGTCGAGCAACACAACTGAAAATGGCTTGCGCCTGACCGCTTCGGTAAGCTGTCCACCCTCCTCATAACCAACATAGCCAGGAGGGGCACCGACCAGGCGGCTGACGTTATGTGCTTCCATGTATTCGCTCATGTCGATGCGGATCATGGCCTCCTCATCATCAAAAAGATAGTCCGCAAGCGTGCGGGCCAGTTCGGTTTTTCCCACTCCGGTCGGTCCCAGAAAGATAAAGGAACCTATCGGTCGCTTGTCGTCGCCCATACCTGCCCGTGAGCGCTTGACCGCCTCGCTGACGGCACTGACAGCCTCTTCCTGTCCGATAACCCGTTTATGCAGCTCCTCTTCGATAAGGAGGAGCTTCTGCCGCTCTGATTGCAGCATTTTGCTGAGCGGTATGCCGGTCCATTTTGAGACGATATCTGCAATGTCCTCGGCATCGATCTCCTCTTTCATGATCAAATCGCCTGAAGCTTTTTTTTCTTCTATTTTTTTGCGGTTCTCTTCCAGTTGCCGTTCAATGGCCACTGTTTTTCCATAGCGAATCTCCGCCACCTTGCCATAGTCACCCTGACGCTCAAACTCCTCGGCCTGCACCCGGAGTTGTTCAATCTGCGATTTCAGGTCTCGTGATGACTGTATTAACTCCTTTTCACTATCCCACTTGGCCTTTATGACGGTCTGTTCCTCAACAAGATTTGCGAGCTGTTTTTCTATCTCCTCCAACCGTTGTTTCGTGTCAGCAATACTCATGGTTTTTAACGTTATGATTACGGAGTGTGAATAAGAAATATTGTTGTAAATTTAAGGCTTAAAACACGAATGCCATAACCGGAATTCACTTTAACCGATAAAAAGATAACGAATAACAACGTGCAAAAGTTCTTGATTGGTTCGCTCGCAGTTCCCGATGACTCCTCTCCCCTGTTCATAGCCGGGCCCTGTGTGATCGAAAACCGGGCAATGGCGATGGAGACAGCAGAAGAGCTGCAGCGCATCAGCGAGCAGGAGGGGGTTTGTTTTATTTTCAAGGGATCGTACCGCAAAGCCAATCGCACGTCAGGCTCCTCTTTCACCGGGATTGGTGACATTGAGGCGCTCGAAGTGCTTGCCGAGATCCGTCAGAAATACAATATGCCGGTGATTACCGATGTGCATGAAACAAAAGATGTGACCCTTGCCGCCCGTTATGTTGATGTGCTGCAGATTCCGGCATTTCTTTGTCGCCAGACCGAGCTTCTTGTTGCCGCCGGAGAGAGCGGTCTGGCGGTCAACATCAAGAAAGGGCAGTTCATGGCTCCTGAGGATATGGTGCTTGCCGCAGCCAAGGTTGTCCGGACAGGCAACAGTCGGGTTATGCTCACAGAAAGGGGGTCAAGCTTCGGCTATCACAATCTTGTTGTTGATTTCCGGGGTCTGGTCAAAATGGCTGAGTCCGGATATCCCGTGCTTTATGATGCCACGCACAGTCTTCAGCTTCCCGGCGCCGGGCAGGGTGTTTCCGGCGGGGAACGCCAGTATGTGATGCCTCTTGCCCGTGCCGCCGTGGCGGCCGGTGTTGACGGCCTCTTTTTTGAGGTACATCCTCATCCATCAACAGCCCTGTCGGATGCCGCGACACAGGTGGCACTGGCTGATTTCAGTTTAATGGTCAAACAATTGCTCCACCTGTACCGGTGTGTGCACGCTCTTCAATCACTCTAAAACATCATACGCTCTTGGAAGGGTTTCAATATTTCGGGATGCAGCCTTCACAGGCTGATCCATCATCAAGAATAGATCAGGCGCTCCAGGCCGTCCGGGCACTCGTTTTTCCGGTTGACGGAGTACTGAATGGCAGCAGGATTACCTTTGACTGCAATGGCGGGGAAATTTGTTCAATTTCCGTCAGAGATGCCGTCGCGATAAAGGAGGCGCTGAAACAGGGCGTGCTTGTCGCGGTTTTATCAGAACGGGATGCTGAAGGGTACCGTCCGCTGCTCGAAGCGCTCGGGGTGCGTGATCTTTACCTCAATGGGGAGAATCTGCTCTATTCCTATGAAGCTTTTCTCCAGCGCCATGATCTTTCGGATGACGAATGTGCCTATATCGGCGATGATATCGGCGACGTTGAGCTGCTTTCAAAAGTCGGCTTGCCCGCAGCAGCCATTGATGCGGCCGATTATCTCCGAAACCGGGTCGGATATATTTCTGGGTATGAAGGCGGAAAGGGATGTATCAGGGAACTGGTTGAGATGATTCTTCTCCGGCAGGGCAAATGGCCCTACTTTGAAAAAGCTGAAGAGGAGGTAGAAATTCCGGAGTGAACGCAGGAGTCAAGGCAGGGTTCATGAGCCTTGCCGTTTCTGCAAGTGAAAGCATACCGACAATATTGGTGCC
>JBAXFV010000091.1:0-5524 GCA_037139755.1 Chlorobiaceae bacterium | reverse complement strand
GCCGCCTTGTATTTCATCTGGATGGCATGGCTTTTGATGGTAATGCCCCGCTCCCGCTCAAGGTCCATATCATCAAGGACCTGTGCAGAGGCCATCTGGGTACGATCAAGCGTATGCGTTATTTCCAGCAGGCGGTCGGCCAGTGTGGATTTTCCATGATCGATATGTGCGATAATGCAGAAGTTTCTGATACGGCTGACTTCTGTACTGGACAAGGCCATAAAAAGAGCGTTAGATTCTTGTGAAAATTCAAGGTGAGGAATATAAGCAAATATTACGATTGTGACATTGCAGAGCTGTTACACAAAAAACAGAGACTCTGCGTCATGACGAAGGCCTCTGAGAAATTCAGATGCCTCCATGGGTTTGCGCCCTTCAAGCTGCAGCGACAACAGCTCAAGCCAGCCGTCGTTACCGCTTGCATAGAGCCGGCTTCTGTCGGCAAAAATGGTTCCCGGAGATGCTGATGGCGTATCAGGGAGAACCGCAGGAGAAGCGCGGAATATCTTCATGGTTTTCCCTTGGAAGGTTGTCCATGCCGCCGGCTTCAAGGCAAGGCCCCTGATAAAATCATTGATGGCCGCCACCGGCTGCGCCCACTGTATTCGCGTATTATCACGAGTAAGCTTGGGAGCCTTTGAGGCAAGCGCATTATTCTGCTGCGACACGCTTACACTACCATCGGCTATTTGATGCAGCGTCTGAACAACAACCCTGGCTCCAATCTCCGACAGACGACGGGTCAGACTGGTAGCATTTTCATCAGGGGCTATCGGCGTTTTTTCCTGAAGAATGATATTGCCGGTATCAACACGCTGCTGCAGAAAAAATGTGGTGACACCGGTTTCCTTTTCACCCTTGATGATGGACCAGTTGATGGGAGCAGCGCCCCGATAGGCCGGAAGAAGGGAGGCATGAAGATTGAAGGCACCGAGAGCAGCCTGTTCATAGACCACAGTAGGCAGAATACGGAAAGCGGCAACAACAATGACGTCAGGCCTTTGCGCAGCAACAGAGGCAGCAAAATCCGGATCAGTGACATCATCAACCTCATAAACCGGCAGGCCCAGAGCAAGAGCTGCCCTTTTTATCGCAGATGGTTCTGGATCAGAATGCTTGTTTTTGCGAGGCTTATCCTTTCCCGTAACAACAAGCACAAGCTCGAACGCACTGTTTTCAGTTGCAATAGCATGCAACGAGGGAACAGCAAACTCAGGGGTTCCCATAAAAATAATCCGCATGGCACTCAAGAAGGTTTGGATATCATAACAACACACGAGTAACGACCGGATAGGCCGCATTGACAACACCAGAGGAAAGAACCTCCAGCTCTTTCTGGATTTTTCGCCGATCGCGCTTTTCCAGCAGGTCAACAAAGAGCGTCCCGTTGAGATGGTCAATCTCATGCTGGAGCACTCTGGCAACCATACCGGAAAAATCACCAGTACGCTCTTCAAAATGCTCATCGCGGTATTTCAATGTAAGAGAAGCAGGGCGTACCACATCCCCCTGAACACCAGGAACACTCAAGCACCCCTCCTCCATTTCATTGGAGCCCCAGACCGCAAGAATATGAGGATTAATAACCACCATCGGCTTTACATTTTCATAATCACTCAGACACGAAACATCAAGCACAAGCAACCGCAGAGAATGCCCCACCTGGGGCGCAGCAAGACCAATACCCGAAGCATTGCGCATCGACTCAAACATCGACCCGACAAGCTCCTCAATCGCACCATCAACTCCCTTCAACGGCTTGGCTTTCCGTCGAAGAACATCATCACTGTAAATAGTAATCGGTAATATCATTTTTAGAAATCCGTTTAGAGGGACACAGGTGACTAAGTGTACCAAGAAATCCGCTTATCGCTGAATAGCTTCTCCCCCAAGCTGGAACAATGACTGACATCTTTCAGTGACAGTATGTCCAGCCCTCAAGGGATTGAGATGAATATAGCTTATCAGTTTGAAAAAAGCAGGGCTCTTCCTCAGAAGATTATTGGTTTAGAACACATCTGAAACAGAAAATCGCGCATTTTTGTACCCACGATTATACACTGGCATCATAACCGGGTCAATAGCTTGAGCATGAGATGACAGACCCTGCTTGGTACAGACCTCCCTCCCTATCAAATGAATCTACATGACATGGATGGTCGTAAAACGGACCTTTAGCACTTGCTGGCATGCATTAAATAGAGCGTCTTGCTCATAAAATATATATTTCCGCATTGGTATTTATGCTCTTTATCTGTACAATTATTACGCATAGAATATCGTTCACCCTCTACAAAAAGGGCTACACTATAATCCAAATTCATAGTGACTTGTTAACAACCACTGAATCATCGCAGAATGTTGAACAGCGTTTATAAAAAGCAGGTTGAGCGCATCTTTGATGAGGCCGATATCAAAATAGGAGGTAACCGGCAATGGGACATTCATGTTCATAGGCCGGAGCTCTACCGCCGCACGATAACCCAGGGAAACCTTGGATTGAGTGAATTATCGGTTCCAGGGCAGAGGATAAAGTTTCTCCCCCTGTAATGCTTTTTGGCAAGTTAATCAGCAAGCTCTACAATATGCAGCGTCCTTCAAGAGCCTTCAAGGTGGCAGAAAAGCATTATAATATCGGCAACGACCTGTTTAAAGCAATGCTCGACAAACGGATGCTTTACAGTTGTGGTTACTGGAAAGAGTCCAAAAACCTTGAGGAAGCACAGGAATAGAAACTCCACCTGATTTTTCAGAAGTTGCAGCTTAAACCAGGAATGAGGGTACTTGATATCGGATGCGGGTGGGGTGGCGCTGCACATTTTGCTGCCGAACACTACGGGGTCTCAGTGCATGGCATAACAGTGTCAACAGAACAGGCCGCTATTGCACAGGCCTGCCAGTTATCATCCAGGTTACTGACTACCCAAAACCTCAGGGCTCCTTCGACAGGATCTATTCCATCGGCATGTTCGAGCACGTTGGAGAGAAGAATTATCGTACCTATTTCAAAATTGCCCACCAATGTCTGAAAGAGGACGGCTTGACCCTTTTGCACACCATCGGAGGAAACAAGTCAACCTCCAGTGTTGAACCATGGGCCAACAAATACATCTTTCCGAACTCTAACATCCCTTCAGCGAGCCAGATCACGGCAAACTATGAAGGGCTGTTTACACTTGAGGACTGGCATGTTTTTACTCATGACGATTACGCCCAGACGCTTATGGCGTGGTATGAGAACATCGAAAACAAGTGGCCATTGCTTCCGCCACGGTACAACGAAGAGTTTCAACGCATGTGGCGATACTACCTCCTGAGCTGCACTGGTGGGTTCAGGTCGAGAACGAACCAGTTATGGCAAGTGCTGCTTTCGAAAAACGGCATTCAGGGGAGTTTCAGTGTACCGAGATAGACTGATTAGGTTTCCGTCAATTAAAGCATTTTTTTGATGCGAGCTAGCCTCCACTTGGTACTGACATCTTTATTCCAGGTAAAAAGAGTTCCATCGTTTGGTCAGTTATAATTTCGTATTTTCTCAATAGTTTTCAGATCTTCTTTATTATTTTACAAGTCATTTGACTATCCAAAAAGGAGAATAATCTATGGCAAAGAAAAATGTTGACACTATCAAATGGCTGAAAGAGCCTGAAGATCATGATTATCCTGCCGCAAAATCGTATTTAAGCCTTCTTTATGATGAAGAATCGGCAAAAGCAACGGTAAAAAAATTAAAAGATGCCCCAATTTCGCAATTCAAGGCGAAGGATATCTTTCGGGCTTCCGGCCTATCGCTCCTTGGTGTCAGTAATTCACATGTTGAAAAAGATAAATCCAAAATAGAAGCCGGAAAAAAACTTTCACCGCTGCTTTTAGTGAGAGATTCCAAGCTTGGCAAGGTCATCATTGTTGATGGCTATCATCGGTTGTGCGCAATTTATTTATTTTTTGAAGACGCTGTTATTCAATGCAAGATTGTATAGGCGGCAAATTCAGGTTTCATCTACCTGGTACAAGCGAATCAATTCCATTGCACAGCAGCCTCAACTGCCTTTAGTATCCCTTTGACAAATACAACCGCCAATGCTTGATCACCTCAATAAAGGCATCAGGTTTGACGAAGATGATTCCCTTTAAAGGATGGTCCAAAGCATAAATCAGCAACAGGACAAGAGTAATGATACATGATAAGGAAGCAACCATGAGCGCGTAGGGAATTTTATTGACTGTCCCAAACAGAAAACTGAAACTTATCGTAATCATTCCCCCAAGAATCATAATCCACCACATGAACGCGGGAATACCCTGAGTACAGCAAAGTATTCTCTCGTTTCGGGCATCGCTGAACTTATTGACTTTCGTTATAAGTTCTTGATACCAGAGTTTTTCGTAATCATTCTTAGGCTTGAGGTCGGCGACGTAGTTGAAAATCTGGTGTATTTGACCAAGGGCTTTCTCGCTTGACTGTTCTTTTGCAAGCAGCGGCCATTCTTCCTCAATTACCGTCGTTGCATAAGCCATTAGTTCCTGCTGGATCAAAGTGCGTTTTTTCAGATCACTGAATACCCTCGAATCCCTGAAAATGGATGCCATAGCTCCAACTTCCACCTCTACCTTGGATTCAGTATCACGATAGATTTCCCATTCCACGACAACAACAAAAGCTAACAAAACAGCATAGATGGTACCTATGATTGCATGGATGAATCCGGCAACATCATTATGCTTGGCGAGTTCAGCATGCCCGATTTTCTGGCGAACAAACAGCATGCCAAAGACAGAAACAAACGAAGCGAAGACGCAGATGCCTATAACAAAGAGTATATCAATCATTTTTTGTATTTAAGTTTGAGTTGATAAAAGATTACATGGCAGACCGGTCATAAATATTTCATTTTTTTTGTTTAGAGCACAATTTACCAGGTTCAGGTCAATCCTTCCATTCTCTACTCACATCTCCTTTTACCTATAAATCACATTTATTTTCAAATCAAAGATAAATACGGCAATAATTCGCTACCTTATGGGAGTACTTATTTATCAAAGGAGGAATTATGTCACAGACGGATGTCAACTGATTTGTGGAAAGGCTGAGTTCTGATGCAGAGTTTCGTGACCGTGTAAATGCATTTCTTGAGGGAGAAGGTTTTTTATTATCCCTTCACGAGATTTTGCTGATAGCACGAAATTTCGTGATTCAGAAAAAGAGGCGTGTCGATGAGCATCAGCACGGTCATTATATTCACATGAAGAAGAAGATCAGCTCTGATGTATCCTGTCTCCATGGTTATGAACACTGGACTGGCTAACAATTTTCGTTTTTAAACACGAAGCCCCGTCAACTACGGGGGCTTTTGTTGCAGCAATAATACGTTACGAATTTGGAACGTTGGTGTGAGTGTTTCTATTTCTGAGCATCACTGGAGCGATTTTGTTTAACCGGATCAATAACCAAAAACATCCTTGAGCGTCAGCTCCTTGACGGTTCCATATTTCCCAAGGGTCTTTATGTCAAGGTTGCCTTTTT
>JBAXFV010000090.1:0-5691 GCA_037139755.1 Chlorobiaceae bacterium | reverse complement strand
ATCACGGTTATCCCTGTTATGGTCGAATCTGTCGTTATGCCGGCGATATTCGATATCTCGTGTTCTCCTTATATCCTCCCAGCGGCGGCTTTTGATTCTGGAGGGAAGTCTGTTCTCGCGAACAATAGCCCATGGCCCACGGTAATTGGGAGAACAGTACCATATACCGTTTTGATTAATGTAGTAAAGGTCTCTATACAAGATTATATCATAAGGACTTCCTACGGATATTGAGAACCCGTAATCAGACAGGCTTATAAAGTCTGGTCGAGTACTGAGAAAAAATGAGGGTTTTTCCCTTCCACCGATATGAATGCTCACTTCCCCCCGCGCGTCGGCTGCGGGATTTCCGAGTAACATTCCTGCAATTCCAGCAGCCAGCCAAATGCTTTTTTTCATGTGTATTCTCCTGTAGATAATAGTTATTCAGTAATAAGACCCTGCATGTGTGACGATCTTTTTTTTTATTTCCAGCGCAGCGCATCTCTCAGACCTGAATTTCTTTCTGTTTTTCTCCTGACAGAAGAACAAAATACTTCTTTATTTGCCCAGAGTTCAACAGTTTTTTTTGCTCTTGTCATACCAGTGTAGATCAGCTCCCGCGTCAGAAGTTCGCTGTCAACCGGAGGAAGAAGCATCAGTATGCGGTCAAACTCTGATCCCTGGCTTTTATGGATGGTCATGGCATAAGCGGTTTCATGGGCGGGAAGTCGTTCCGGCGGTATGCGGCGGACGTCTCCATCGGTCGTCGGGAAAAAGGCATTCAAGAGCCCTCCGTTATCCGGATCGGGAAAAAGAATGCCGGTGTCCCCGTTAAAAAGACCCATGGCGTAGTCGTTGAGCGTGACAAGAATGGGACGTCCTGGGTAGTAGAGGCTCGACGGAGCAATCAGTCCTTGCCGGGCAAGAATCTTTTCGATGATATTGTTGAGACCACTTACCCCGTAAGGACCGTCACGCAGGGCGCAAAGTATCCGAAACCGGTCAAACCGTTCCAGCGCTTCAACAGGAGAGGCGGCTTCAAGATAGCTCTGATAGCCTTCGGTTACTGTTGATGTCAGGGCAGTCCGCAACTCTTCACGGTCGGGTG
Organism: Chlorobiaceae bacterium; assembly: GCA_037139755.1. Lineage (GTDB taxonomy): Bacteria > Bacteroidota > Chlorobiia > Chlorobiales > Chlorobiaceae > Chlorobium. The sequence goes on along the minus strand of JBAXFV010000090.1, from coordinate 4,601 downwards.
AGGATTGCCAGAGAATAGTGCCCGTTTCATTGCCCTGCAAAAGCGCCAGCGCCTCCATCTCCTGGCCTGCATTCACTGCCCGGCTGATTTCAGCAATGCCGCTTCCCTGCTGAAAGCGGTAGTTTTTTTCAAGCACAACTTGTACAGAAGAGAGCTGTGAAGCGGGGTTCTCCTCACCAGCGCTGCAAATATCCCCAAGGACGGCACCAGCCTCAACCGAGGCTAGCTGATCTTTGTCGCCCAGCAGAACAAGACGGGCAGTTGGCTTGAGCGCAGCTACAAGGGCGCTCATCAGTGGGAGGGCAACCATTGATGCCTCATCAATAATGACCGTGTCAAAAGGAAGCGGGTTCCGTGCTGAATGGCGAAACCTGGTTGAAGCAGAGATGCTTCCAAGCAGGCGCTGGATGGTGACGACATTGTCCGGAATCGCCGACTTTACCTCATCAGAACAGTTCAGCGTTTGGCGGATATCGTTAACAGATTGTTTCAGCCTTGCGGCGGCCTTGCCTGTGGGGGTCGCCATGGCAATTCGCTGTTTTCTGCCTCCCTCCTGCTCAAGCAGCAGCGCAAGAATACGGACAACCGTCGAGGTCTTTCCGGTTCCCGGGCCACCGGAGATCACGCAGAACTGCCTCTGGAGAGCAACCATCGCAGCCTCTTTCTGGCGATGATCGGCGCTGTCAGGAAAAAGTCTTTCAATCGATTCATGGAGCTTCACGTCAGCAATATCATCTGTAACCGCTGCTGCTTTCTTCAGAATGATCTCGGCAAGCTCATGCTCGTATCGCCAGTAGCGGTAGAGATAGAGACGACCAGCGCCATCAAGCACCAGAGGAAGGTGATGCTTCCCCGGAACAGTGACGACAGAGACACTTCTCACCAACTCCAGGAGCCCATCAAGCTGAGGGAGAAGCAGCTCTTTACCGTTCACCCTGACACTCTGCCCTGCAATATCCGCAAGGTTCAGGCAGAGGTTGCCCCGCCCGATAGCGCTGCTGGCAAGAGAGACCACAAGCCGGAAGATCTCACTGACCTCACCGGAGGCCTGTTTGCCGATAAAGTCAGCAAAATAACGGTCAATAGCTCGCTCCTGAAACTCAATAGTCATAGGCTTATCCTCCCTCCTGAATCAAAAGATCGGTCAATGCCTTAATCAGCCCTTCGGATGGCAGGTCACGGAAAAATCCTCTGCTCTCTCCAAGCTCCCTGCTCACCCCGCGCAGAAAAACGTAGATAACGCCGCCGAAATGGGTGGTGTAATGGTAGTTTTTGACCCGAAGTGCAAGATAGCGGTTGAGCGCCACCGTATAGAGCAGGTATTGGAGCGGGTAGAGATTGCTCTGCATCGCCTGCGTCATGGAAGATTGTCCGTAGTCATCAAGGGAGTTGCCAAGATGGTTTGATTTCCAGTCGAGCAGATAGAAGCAGCCTCCCTCCTCAAAAACCATATCCATGAAGCCCATGAGCATTCCCTTGACCGGCTTGAACTGGAGTGCCTCGGCAAGCCGGGCAAGGTCAATCCCTCCCGACAAAAAACCGTGACGCGCAAGAAGCTCACCAAGCAGCGAGGAGTTGATAAAACGGAGAGGAAAGAAAAATTCCAGCTCAGCACTCCAGCTCCCTTTCTTGAGAGTGCCAAGGGTAAAGGAGGCCTCAGGCGACGAAAGTGGCGTCCTGAGCACGTTGTGCACCATCCCGGTAAGATGAGGTTCCCACTCCGGTTTATAGTTGTAGCGTTCCAGACCCTGCACCACCAGCTCACGAATTGACTCATCAGAGGGCGAGGCAAAATCGAGCTTTTCAAAAATTCCGTGCATGAAGATACCTGCCTGCGCGCCCTTCGGAAAAGTAAAAATGCTCTGCCCGCTTGCGGCTGCAATCGGCGACTCCCCTGCCTGACGGGGCTCATCGCGATCCGGAAGTTCCGCGCTCTGCGGCTCCCTCCCCGATTCGTGTCGGCTGAAGGAGGTGAAGCTTGAGACACGCCAGCCAGTATCAACCCTTCCGCTGAAGCTGCGCAGATGTGGCAGGTCAGACGTTGTGATTATACGGGGAAGGAGTGAACTCTCCGCAACATCGGCTCGATTCATCCGAATGAAACCGATATTGCCCCCTGAACTTTCGGCAAGGCTCTGCAACTGCCCGGCCATAGCCTCTGCGGTCATGGCTTTCATCTCGGCAGCCAGAGCTGTCGCCGGGTTTTCCTTTCTCCTTGTCTCACCTGACGCATGAAGCAGATAGTTGATCGGCGAGATCTCCGCACGGCTCTTGCCTGCAAAAAGATAGCAGCGGTACTTTGCTCTGGTCAGCGCCACATAAAGCAGGCGGAGACTTTCCGCCAGGGACTCTTTTCCGGCCAGAGAGCGATGGCGCTCAATATCGGAAGATCCGAAATCCTTCACGAGCTGCCACTGCTCATTGTGGAACATCACCACCTCGCCCTTGTGGTTTGCGCCACCCCAGAGAAAGGGGCAGAAGACCACCGGATACTCAAGCCCCTTGCTGACATGGATGGTGACAATCTTCACCGCAGCCTCATCCGTTTCAAGGCGAATCTGGTACTCCTCCTGCTCATCCTCAGCCCCAAGCCGTTCGCTGAACCAGGCAATCAACCCCTCCATGCCGACTCCCCGCTCATGCTCCTCCCCGTGGAGCAGCTCAAAACAGTGCAGGATATTGGTAAGCCGCCGCTCCCCATCAGGATAGCCGAGCAGGCGCCCGCGAATCTCCTCCCTGGCCATCAGTTCACGGCTCATCACCATACATCCGCGCTGAAGCCAAAGCTCATGGTAACGGCGGAAGGCCCTGAGGCACTCCGTCCACGACTCCTCATTATCAAGCAAGGCTGCAATCTCGTTGCCTGACCTGCCGAGGAGATCGGTCACCAGCGCCGCCCGCACCTTTGCTTCACTCGCAGGATCGCCAAGAGCGGAGAGCAGGATACGCACCTCCTCGGCCTCCCGCGTCGCAAAAATGCTTCTGTCGCTCCGCATCACGCCCGCGATACCGCGTGCACTCAGGGCGTTGAGCACTATGGCCGCCTGCCGATGGGTGCGCACAATCACCGCAATGTCGCCAGCGGTGAGGGGTTTGCCACCGACAAGGGTTTCACCATCCTGCAGGAGACGCACAATTTCACCCGCCACCGCTTTGGAGGCAAAAGCGCCAGCATCCTCAACCGTCAACATCCCGCTCTTTTCCTCACCGGAGTCCATGAACCAGAGCTGCATCGGCTCACTTTCGCTCACCTCCCCCCTGCCCTTCAGCTCCCGGTTGCCAGCAGCAAGCGAATGATAGAGAATTTCATCGTAGAGAAAGGGGCGCCTCTCGTTGTCGAACAAGGTGTTAAAGGCATCAAGCAGCGGCGGAGATGAGCGCCAGTTATCGGTCAGGGTAAAACGACGCTCTTCGCTGACCTCACGGGCCGCCCGCATGTAGGCGAAAATATCGGCGCCACGGAAGCTGTAGATCGCCTGTTTGGGGTCGCCGATAAGAAAAAGAGGCAAGTCAGAGCCTACGTAGATGGTTCTGAAAATCTCATACTGCACCGGGTCGGTATCCTGAAACTCGTCAATCAGCGCTGCCTGGTACCTGGCACGAAGCAGCCCGGCAAGTATCGTTCCTCCGCCGTCCGAGAGGAGCGCACGATAGAGATCTTCGAGCAGGTCGTCGAAAAAGCGAACATTGCTCGCCCGCTTGCGTTGCGGCAGGCTCTTCCGGTAAAAGCGAACCAGCTCAGCCTTGAGGGCAAGAAAGCGGCTCTGCACCGCCTCGTGCAGCCGCTGGCAGCTCCCGAAGAGAGGGTGATCCGGCGGCGTGTTTTTCAACTTTGTCCCCTCGCTGACGGCGCTTGCGGTAAACTTTTTAAAGTCACCAAAAAGGTCATAGGGATTGCCAGCGGCAACAAAAGCATCCATGTCGGCAAAGAGCGGCTCAAGCAGGTCTGCCCGGTAAGTATCTTGCGATCGCTTCAGCCCCTTGTCTGTTGTCAAGAGCTCCGTAATGCTCTTGCGTTCATGCTGCCAAAGAGCGCATGTCTCCGCATAAGCAGCGCTGCACTCCTTGTCGAGCGTTCGTATCTCCTCGTCGCTGAATTCCGGGATAACCTTCACCCCGGTACCAGCATGAAGATTTTTCAAGAGCGAGATGAATGTTTCTGGCGAGTGACGGTTCCTCAGGGTATACCCAAGCAGCGGCGCAGGCTCACGGAAAAAGTGCATTCTCCAGAAATCCTCCACAATGTCGCGAAGCAGCTCCGTCTGGTCAGTCACCAGCTCGGTATCGTACAGCGAACCACTCTCAAAGGCGTTATCCTGCAACGCCCGCAGGCAGAAGCCGTGGATGGTAAAAATCGAGGCTGTATCGAAGGCGCCGAGAGCCCGCTCAAGCAGATCGCGCACCCTTTTCAAGCTACTTCGGGAGGCCTTTTCGTGTAGCTCTTCAAGAAATGCGTCCGTGGTCTCACCACCCTCCATCACCTCAAGCGCCTCTCGAATACGAGTGCGAATTCTCGAACGAAGCTCCTGAGTAGCTGCCTCGGTATAGGTCACTACAAGAATCTGCTCCGGCAACAGCTCCTGCTCCACCAGCAGACGCAG
>JBAXFV010000089.1:0-5754 GCA_037139755.1 Chlorobiaceae bacterium | reverse complement strand
TTGTTGTTAAAAACAAACCCGGCAACCGGCGCTTTTGCGCTTTGCAGCATTTCACTGAGCCGGGTAGCCGCTTTTCTTGGAATACGTCCGGCCTCCATAACAACCAGAACAAGGTCCGCACATGAGGTCAAGACAATGGAGTCACTCACCGGAAGGGTTGGCGGAGCATCGATAATGATCTGGTCAAACATCTCCCGGAGACGCTCAATCAGCTCTTTCATGGCTGGAGAGCCAAGGAGCACTGACGGATTCGGGGGAGGTGTCCCGGTCGAAAAAAAGGTGAGATCTTTTATGATCGTCGGCTGAAGGGCTGTTGCAAGGGAAACATCTCCGGCAAGCACTTCCGTCACCCCTGGAATTTGCTTCATACCAATCCTCTGGTAGAGTGTCGATTTGTGAAAGTCACAGTCAATCAGAACTGTACGCGAACCGGTCAGTGCCGCTGTAATGGCCAGATTGGTGCTGATCGTGCTTTTGCCCTCTCCGGAAAAAGCGCTGGTGAGTACAATCACTTTTCGCTTCTGATTCAGTGTTGAAAAGTGAAGAGCGGTGCGAAGTGAACGAAAGGCCTCGGCCGGAATGGATTTCTGCTTGGTGTGAGAGATGATAGAGAGATTCTCCTCTTCATTTTTCCCATCCTCACCCTTACCAATATAGGGTATGGTAGCAAGGTAAGGAAAGCCGAGAAGGTTTTTGGCTTCATTTTCGTTTTTGACGGTGTCATCAAGGTAGTCAATGAGCAATGACAGAGCTATAGCTGCAATAATACTGATGAAAAAGCCAAGCAACAGGTATTTGGCTTTTTCGGGCCTGACCGGAGTTGCCGGAATGATGGCCGTATCAATGACGTTGATGTTGCTTATGGTTGATGCTTTTGCAATGCGGGCCTCTTCATGCTTCTGGAGCAGAAAGGTATAGATGTCGCCAGTGACCTTTGCCAAACGGGTATAGCGCACAAGATCACGCTCTTCAACCGGGATGCCCCGAAGCTGACCCTCGTAAGAGGATAGGTGCTGGGTAACATCAGACTCCTGTTTAGTGAGGTTCTTGAGCCCTGTCTTGTAGGTGCTTCTGATTTTCTGCTGTATCTCGTCAATCTGCGCCTGCACATTTTGAACTGATGGATGGTTTGTTGTGTATTCCACGAGAAGTGATCGCTTCTGCACCTCAAGGCTGGCAAGCTGCTGTGCCATCCCTGCTACCCCGGGATCATCTCTCATGACGGCTGGCGAATATGACGTGCCCTGTGCAAGGGTTTCCCGCTGTGCATCGAGTGCAAATTCAAGCTGCTTTTTGCGAAGGTTGAGCCCCACCCGCTCCTGCTCAAGTGATGAGAATTTTCTGATCAATTCCTCGGCCTCAGCATCAAGCTTGACAACTCCTGCTGAAGTCTTGTATTCCTGGAGGTTTACCTCTGCCTTGTTCAGCTCATTTTTTATGTTCTGCAACTGCTCTTCAATAAAACTCACCGATTTACCAGCCTCCTGGCTTTTAAAGGCGAGACTCTGATCGAGGTATGCCTGTACCACAGTGTTGACGACATCCCGAGCGAGACTGGCATTGGTATTCTCATAGGATACCTCAATCACATTAGTCATTCTGCCAACCTCTTTGACCTTTATTGCCGATTTAATGGCAGCCGCTGCCTTGTACAAGGGGATATGGGTAAGCTCAAAAGAATCACCTGTATAACCGGAGAACTGCACGTTGAGCAAAATACCCGGCAAACTTAAGGGAGTGCCGTTCTTGCCTCTCCCCAATTTTTTGCCGCTGCCATCTTCTACCTCATAACTCTCTTTTCCTGTCATGGTAACTTTCAGCGTCTTTACTGCGGGAGGAGTAGCAATATCGAGGATCTTGCAGGTTGATGTTGCAGAAGAGGGAGTAATCTTCCATTCGAGGTTCAGCTTTCTGACCACCTGTTCGGCGATGGTTCTCGATTTGATGATCTCGATTTCAGCCTGAATCGAGTTATTACCCCCTGACATGACCAGTTCATTAATTCCCAGCTTGGCGTTATTATTACTGACATAGACTGTGGACGATGACTGATACACAGGTCGCATCAGGAAAGTATAGAGAATAACACTGACTAAAACCGTCAGGAAAACAGTGACAAAGACTTTCCGCCTTCGGAATATAATGTTGATATAATCGGCAAGGTTGATCTCCTGCTGCTGAAGAATATTTTGATTTTGTTCCTGTAATTCAGTCACAACGCTGCGGGATGAATGGTTAGTATTTTCAATTCAGGTGGTTACTGCCTCAGGTACTTGATATTGACAAAGGGCTGAAGTATCGAACTGAACGTCTGGAGTGAGGGCAAGAGTTCTGAAAGAGCTTCGTTCCAGCCTGCGATGGCACTTTTCGGGACATAGACGATATCGCCTTCCTGAAGCTGCATGGGTACCGCGTTGCCGCGAAGCATACTGTCGAAATCGACAACGAGAAGTTCCCCTTGGGTTGGGGAGTTTGAGCGGATGATCCTTACTTTCTGAAGATTGGATCCCCTGTCGAGCACGTCCGCACTTGCGATGGCCTGGGCGAGGTTTACGCCTGATGCAGGTATGGGTAGTGGGCCCGGTTTTTTTACGGCTCCAAAAATAAAGACCTGGCGCGTGCGGTATTCGGCAATTTCGACAACAACCCAGGGGTCGTTGAAATATTGCCGCATGACGGAGTAGATCCGGTCACGCACTTCAGAGAGCGGTAACCCTCCGACAGTAACTTTTCCTGCAATAGGAAGATAAATGCACCCTCTGCCATCTACCCGGTAACCTTTAAACTGGTTGCTCCCCCCTCCTGCTCCGATAAATTCTGGTTTTCCGCTGACGTTGACCGAGAGCACATCGTTGGGGCCTATGCGGTAGTCATGAGACTGCGGTGGTAGGGGTGATGTTGATGAAGTTTTGCCAATGTCGACCACTTCACGGATCACTGGAGCCTCAGGTTTAGCATTGATGCGTTGATGAGTACCTGCAGGAAGATCCTTGTAGGAGGCGCAACCGGTCATCAAAAATGATAGGGCAAAGAGCACCATCAGCGGGCGAAAGATGTTTGGGAACATCATGTATTAGCTCTGTCTACTTAAATATTAAAAGCTCCGCTACTTTCAGTCACATGAGCTGAAGAATTCACACTGTAACATTTTGTGCAGTGAATATAGTAATTTCCCGAAATAAACACCACTTTACTGCCGCTCAACAAGACCCCTAAGTAGAGCCCTTGGCCCTTCACGGCACAGAGAACGCCCGTCATTGCTGGAGAAGCTGCTGATTCTCTTTCAGTTCAGGAGTTGTCGAGCGTTTCAGGTTGACGTAAATGAAGGCGTAAAGGGAAAAACTGATCAGCCAGGCGGCAACAAGAATGTCGGTATGACGGTATTGCCAGACGGCTACACTTGAGACAAGGCCTGCATAACTCCAGCAAAATGGGGCAACGAGACTGTTCCGTATTTTCAGTTGCAGGTGCCCGAAATAGGTGCGAACAATCTTTATTTTAATGAGGCTGTGCAGGTGCTCGCTGTCGGGCAGGCCAAGGGATACTTTTTGGACGTAACGGCGCCCCATGGTGAAGAGTGCTTCATTAATGGGGTAGGCACATACCAGCAGCGGGGCCCACACGGATACCTGGGGATTGCGCATAGGGAGCATCACGGCCACCCAGGCAAGAAGAAAGCCGAGTACGTATGCACCGCCATCACCAAGGAATATTTTACCGAAAGGAAAATTAAAGACGATAAAACCGGTCAGGACGACGATCATCGTCAAACACAACTGTGCCAGCTCCCGGTCACCGACTTCCAGTGCAATCAACCCCAGGGCAACAAAGAGGAGCATTATCGTCCCGGAAGCCAGACCGTTGAAACCATCAATCATGTTGATGGCATGGGCCACACCAGCCACGGCAAAGGCGGTGAATGCTACGGAGAGAGGAAGATACACAAGAAGAGAGTCAACGCCGAAAATCTCAAGGTGAGTGATGCTATAGCCCGTCAACCACCAGGCAGCGCCACCGCTGAGCATGGTCGCAAGAAGGCGATTGAGAGCACTTACACGCTTGGTCAGGTCTTCAACCAGACCTGCAGCAAAAGCCGGCAGGCTGGCAATCAGCAACGGGAAAAGAAGGGTGGAGATGGAGTGAGGAGAGATAAAACATGCAACAACAAGGGCAAGAAAAACCGGAACACCGCCAATCCTGGGAGTAAGGTCAACATGAAACTTTTGCGGACCATCGACCGTGTCGTGCGAGTGCTTGCCATGCCACCGCTGCGTCATTACCACAACGCAGGTCAAGCCTAAAGAGGTAAGTCCAGTGATAATCAGGCCATCACGAAAAAAGTCAAGGAGGAACAAAATTATTCTGGTTTTAGGTTTTGCTTATAGGTCGTATGTAGACGTTCAGGCCAGAGTTCTCACAGAAAGGATCTGACCTGAAACTGCTGATTCACAATTATCTCCTATCATTTTGCTGATCATTCTGACCACCCTGACCTTGATCATTGCCACCACCCTGCTCGGTGCTGCCGCCTCCCTGCTGGGTGCTGCCTCCAGTACTCCCTCCGACAGTGCCTCCTGTTGTGCCTCCAACAGATCCACCAACAGAACCGCCAACACTGCTGCCAATCGTAGAGCTGAGTGCCCCAAGAGGAGCTGTGGCAGAGACATCAGACATATTTCCCGAAACAGCCGCGAAAAGCGGTGATGCTGTTGCACTTAAAAGAGCGACAGCAACTATACTTGCGCGTACAATATTTTTTTTCATGATTTATTTCCTGATAGGGTTTTACAGTTTAAAGCCGAAACCACCTGCAAAGACAAAGCGGACACCGTCGCCGGAATACCGGGTTAGATCTGCAACTCCTGCGGTTACCGCAAATGGAATATTACCTATTTTGAAAGATTTGGATACGCCCGCGTTAAGGTTTGTACCGTTCCAGTCGGTAATGATATTGAAAGAATCTGCTATTTCGTAGGCAAGGTTACCAAATACATAAGTTCCATGCCTGCCTTTGCCGGATAGAATGTCTTCAGGGCTCTTGTCTCCAAATCGGCCTGTGCCTGCACCGATGCTGTAATGCAGCTTTGTTGTTTTAATCTCTTTGTTGAGCATGGAATCATACTGTAATCCCCGGCTGTAGACGACATAAAAGCTTTTACCGGAATCTCCGCCATCAGTGAGCATGACGTTTTCCACACCGACACCAATGGCATCAGCGTTGTCAAGTTCCCTGAACAGGTGAAGAGCCGATGAGTATTCTTTCCACTCGGAAATATCAATTGAAGTTATTGTCGCCTGAACTCCAATATTCTCTTTCGGATTGCCGAGACCCACACCGAGGACAGCAGCGCCATCATTTTTTGTTGAATACGTTGAAGGAGCTGTTCCGCCTGCACCTATAAACATGACATTGTTATAGGCGCCCCAAGCAACAGGGGTGGTAATGGATTTACCGTGATTGTTGGGCATATAAATGGATGGACTACCCTGGCCTGCCCCCGCATCTGGGGAATGCAAGGCAAGAAAACCAAAGAGAGCCGGAATAATGGATGCTTTAGAGAGCTTCATTTTTATAGGGCTTTGGGTTTATAAATATCTCCTTCTCGATTATACTGTATTATGTATAGAAATACAAATAAAAGCCCGTTTATCCTTCAGGGTAAACGGGCTTGCAGGATGTGTCGGCTAAAAACGAAATGTCAATGAAGCGTGATTCCGAACATGGCCGATGAATATTGTGCGAAATCTGAAAGC
>JBAXFV010000088.1:0-5815 GCA_037139755.1 Chlorobiaceae bacterium | reverse complement strand
AGAATATAATAAGCCGCTATAGCATATTTACTATCAGGAAGTGTGATTTCTACAAGTTCAGCTCCCTGATCGCGAAGTTCAAACAGCTTTCCTTTCACTATACTGGCAACATCCGGATTAAGACTCTCGGGGAAATATTCTTTTGGAACACCAATCTTCAATCCCTCAACAGGAGTCGCTGCCATTTCAGAAGGGTAATCAGGCACAGCATGGCAGGAGGAGGTCGCATCCAGTCCATCTTTGCCAGCCATAACACCGAGGACCAGCGCTGCATCGTCACAGTTGCGGGCAAGCACCCCTATCTGATCGAAGGAAGAGGCAAAAGCCACAAGTCCATAGCGAGAAATTCTGCCGTATGTTGGTTTCAAACCAACAATATTGCAGAAACCTGCTGGCTGCCTGACGGAACCGCCAGTATCTGACCCGAGAGCCACCATGGCAAGATCATTGGCAACTGCTGCAGCCGAACCGCCCGAACTCCCGCCGGGGACTCTTTTTTTATCAAAAGGATTAGGAACATTACCATAAGCCGAATTTTCATTCGAACTACCCATGGCAAATTCATCCATGTTCGTTTTACCCAGAAAAATAGCGTCTTCCTCTTCAAGACGAATTACTGATGTTGCATCAAAAACACTTTCGTAATTCTCGAGAATTTTCGAGGCGCAAGTAAGTCGTTCACCTTTTATAGCAATGTTATCCTTGATTGCCATCGGCATACCGAATAATTTCCCGGGTCGGCTGCCTGCTTTAAGCTTTTGGTCAAGGCTTCTGGCGCGTTCCAGAGCATGCTCATAAAACACCGTTATATAAATATTATCATCCCGGTAATCATCGATACGTTTCAGATAAAAACGCACGACCTCTTCACAGGTTACTTCATGCGAAAGAAGCTTGGAGCGAAGATCTTCGTAACTACTTAATTTCACTTCTTTTGTGAATTATTTTAAGAGAACAGTCTCTGTTACTGGTCTTGGTGACTTTCAAAAGAAAAAATACTGGTCTCCCTGCAGCATTTCCTCTCCATGTAAAGTTTGTATAATAAGAAATAACTGCATATTATTCAATTTGGATTGATTTAGTCTATAGAAGTATTATTCATGAGTTACACCCGCCATGAATGCCCGTCAAGCGATAAGGAATAACCCGAAGTATGGCACTCATAAAAATAACAGACTTTTCATCAACGCTTAAAGCCCACTGGTTTTCAGCAGATACCGACTTTGCTGATAAACAGATACAGGCTGAGCTGAAATCATCGTGTGACCTTCCCTGCCATATCGCCATCATTATGGATGGTAACGGTCGGTGGGCAAGGTTAAAAGGAAAAACAAGAATTGATGGACATGTCGCTGGTGTGGAATCGGTCCGGGATATGGTGGAATCGTGCTCACAACTCGGCGTTAAATATCTTACTCTTTTTACCTTTTCGACAGAAAACTGGAAACGGCCGGAAAAAGAGGTCTCCGCATTGATGCAGCTCCTTGTCAAGGTTATCGGTCGGGAAACCCGTAAACTTCATGACAATAATATCCGGCTCAATGTCATTGGAGATATTAACCTTTTGCCTAAAGAAGTTAGTGCTGTTCTAAAGAAAACCATGGAGCTCACAAAAAACAACAGTAAACTTGTGCTGACCATTGCTCTCAGTTACAGTGGTCAATGGGATATTATGCAAGCTTGCAAGGCTATTGCTTTTGATGTAAAGGCAGGGCGGCTCAATCCTGAAGCGGTCGATGAACAGCTTCTCGCTTCATACCTTGCAACAGCATCGATACCCGACCCTGAACTTCTGATCCGTACAAGCGGAGAGTTCAGAATCAGCAACTTTTTGCTCTGGCAAAGCGCCTATTCCGAGATTTACTTTACAAACACATATTGGCCGGACTTCCGTCGTTCACAGCTTTATGATGCCATACGGGAATTTCAGAGCAGGGAACGAAGGTTTGGACAAACCAGTGAACAAATTCAGACAAATAATTTCCCTGCCAACAAGCTTTAACCTTGATTGATTCCTCATATTTCATGAAACAAACAACAAAACTGATATCCTTACTTCTTTTTGCTCTAACACTTAATCCTGCAGGAAAAAATGTTGACGCAAAAAATCTGCCGACCAAACAGTCCAGTATTATTGAAAAAAAGACAATAAGCGAAGTAAAACAAGATCTCTACACCGTAAAAAACATCTCTTTCAGCGGCCTTGAATCTCTAAGCGAACAGGAATTAACGGCCAGTCTTCCGCTCAAAACCATGGACAGGATTGCAATTCCCGGAGTGGAACTCTCTGGAGCACTGCAATACCTCTGGAAACTACAGCTTTTCAGTGATATCAGCGTTGAGAGAACTGATCTCGGAGAAAACAACGTCACACTGAATTTTATTGTCAGCGAACGGCCAGTGCTTGACAAGGTTATCTTTAATGGCAACAAAAAGTTCGATAGTGCTGAACTGAAAAGAACCGCCTCTCTTGTGACTGGCAAGAAAATCAGCGAACAGGAATTACTTACTGCTGCTAATAAAATTGAAAAACTTTATGCGTCAAAAGGCTATCTGACTGCAGAAGCAAAATTTCAGCGCCAGGAAGTGACGAAAAATCATGTAAATGCACTTTTCTCCATTTCTGAAGGGTCAAAGGTCGCCATTGAAAAAATCACCTTTCATGGCAACACTTCCTTTGACCAGAAAAAATTGAGAGGGGTTTTCAAGGAGACCAGTCAAAATTCCTGGTGGCGCAGAATCTTCGGCACTCCAAAACTTGATACCGATAAATTTAATGATGATAAAAATCTGCTGACTGAGTTTTACCGCAATAACGGCTATCGTGATGCTCGTGTTGTACGCGATTCGATCAGCTATACCAAGGACAAAAAGGGGCTTTTCCTCGATATTTATCTTGAGGAAGGAAAAAAATACCATCTCAGGAACATAACATGGTCAGGCAATACCAAGGAATTTGCTTCAACGGACATTCTTGAAAAAACATTCGGGCTCAAAAAGGACGATATCTACAATGCCAAACTGATTCAGGAACGACTGAATTTCTCCCAGGACAACGCCGACATCAGTTCGATTTATCTTGATCGCGGCTACCTCTCTTTTAAGGCAAATCTTGAGGAACAGGTCGTCAAACCTGATATGGTCGATCTGGTTATCTCTCTCAGGGAAGGCGAACCGTATCAGCTCAACACCATCAATATCAAAGGCAATACCAAAACAAAAGATCATGTGATCCGACGAGAACTTTACACGGTTCCAGGCGACATGTTCAGCCGAAAAAATGTTGTGCGTAGCATCAGGGAGCTCAGTATGCTAAACTACTTTGACCCCTCTCAGATTACTCCGGATATCGAGCCGAACCAGGAAACAAATACGGTTGATTTGACCTACAATGTCGTCGAAAAACAGACTGATACCTTCAACGCTTCAATAGGTTATAGTGGCAGCGGATTTACCGGCGCACTCGGCGTCACTTTCAATAACTTCTCGTTGCACGACATTTTCAATCCAGAGGCCTACAAACCTTTACCGCACGGCGATGGACAGCAACTCGGGTTCCAATGGCAGTTCGGAACCAGCAACTACAGAACCCTCAGTCTTAATTTTACTGAACCATGGGCATTCGGCGGACCCACTGCTGTAGGATTTTCTGCTTTCAAAACTCATAGCGCATACGACTATACCAACGACAACAATTACAACCCGACCGTCATTGACCAGTATGGCACAACACTTTCCATTGGAAGGCGCCTGACCTGGCCAGACGACTACTTCTCCATCAACTGGAAGCTGAAATACCTGCACAGCAATGGGGGCTTCTTAAGTTTTATCGACTACACCGATCCTAATGCTCCCAGTCAGGCTGATCAATTTTCAATAACGCAAACAATTTCCCGCAACAGTATTGACAACCCGCTTTTTCCGCGCAGGGGGAGCAAAAATTCTATAACGGGACAATTGGCTGGAGGGCCTCTTCCTGGTACGGTTGACTTTTACAAATTTCTTGGCTCCTCAAGCTGGTACATCCCGATGACAAAGAACCTCGTCTGGAACGTTTCAACGCAACACGGCTATCTTGCGACCTTTAATACAAACGATTATATCCCCTACACAGAGTACTTTTTTATGGGAGGCAGCGGCATGTCCTCTCTCCCTACCGTTCCGCTCAGAGGTTATGACGACCGGAGTCTCGGCGCAAAGCTCGGGGCCAGTTCCACCACAAACACCAGCCTGTATGCAGGAAAGGTTTACTCGAAATTCACTTCTGAGTTGCGTTATCCTCTTACCATGTCGCAATCCGTAAGCATTTACGGACTTACCTTCATTGAGGCGGGCAATCTTTGGGAAAATACGCAGGCCGTTAAATTTTCAGACCTTAAAAAATCGGCTGGACTTGGCCTCAGACTTTACCTGCCCATTGTCGGACAGATAGGGCTTGATTACGGCTATGGATTTGATGCTGTTCAAAGCATCCCCACAAAAACAAAACAGGGGTGGAGCTTCTTGTTCAGCTTCGGCACAACGACTGAATAGAGCGAAACAGACGAACAGTGAGCAGAGGGTGTCGGAATCAGATGCCTCTCTGCTCATGAATTGCTGCTTTTCAGACGTGATATTTCATCACGAAGCCTTGCTGCCTCTTCATAGTTTTCATTGCTGATAGCATCATTAAGATCCGATTGAAGTTCATCAAGCAAAGCATCAGGAGTGAGCTGACCAGCACTGACTTCTTGAGTTTCCAGGGCGGCTCCCTCTTCTGCTCCCTCCTCTTTCTGCTCTTCCTTGATACCAGCCTCGTTCATTATGTCTTCGGTAACAAACAGTGGCGCATTAAAACGCACGGCGATGGCAATGGCATCACTGGGACGTGCATCAATTTCATGCACTTCACCGTTCACCTCACAGATAACCTTGGCATAAAAAGTTTCATTGTGCAGTTCATCTATAATAATCTCATTAACATGCAAATGAAAAGCATCCGCAATATTTTTGAAAAGATCGTGAGTAAAAGGTCGTGGCGGTTTGATATTTTCAAGTTTCAGGGCAATTGCCTGAGCCTCAAAACCACCGATAATAATTGGAAGCTTTCGCTTCCCCTCCAACTCATAGAGAATAAGAGCATAAGCTCCATTAGTATGAGGGCTGGTTGAAAGTCCTAGAATATCTACCTGAAGTTTACGCATAAACAAAAAAATTAACATTATAGCAACAAAATGTAATACCCTGTTTCAGTGTTTTCTAACACTAAAGTACTGTTAAACATTTCGTCTTCAAAAATTCCTTTGGTGCATCAAATAATTTCGGCAAGCCCGATTGAACATCGCCAACTCTACCGTAATTAACAATATTTAAAATATCGGTGCATGACGATGATCACTATTGACTGCAACGATCTTACTGGCTGATCCGATCCCGGCGAGATGCTTGAATGCACCCGGTATGCCGCAAGCAAAATAGAGTGAACGTATCACTGTTCTGAGTTTGGTCGCCACCCAGTTGCAGGGCTGGTTGCTCAGACAGAACAAAACTCCCAGTCCTCCCACATCTGCCTCTGGCAACAATATTGTCCGCTTCGGCCACATCAGGCCGTCCCTCGGGCATCACAATCCTGCGAACCACAGAAAAAAGGTTCTCTCTGTTGAAAGAATACAGCTCAAGAGTAGTAAGCGAAGGATGAGGCATGGCTAAACCTATAATAGACCGGCCGTACACTGCAGAGTCTCCAATAAAAAAGCCGCATCAAAGCGGCTTTATAAAAATAACAAGTGCCCGAGAGGAGATTCGAACTCCTACACCTTTCGGCGCTACCCCCTCA
>JBAXFV010000087.1:0-5822 GCA_037139755.1 Chlorobiaceae bacterium | reverse complement strand
AACAATCTTTGGAGTACGCTATGACAAAACCTTTAACTGAATCCGAAGTATCAGATCTTGCCAAAATATGGTACAGAAAACTTGATGTTCATGCTCCTCTCCTCGAATTTATACCATTACTGTCAGAAGAGAATCTTGAGATGACCTTTCCGGAGGCAACGTTGCAGGGATTGGTTGCGTTTGAAGGGTGGTATGAGAGAGTTATCCGAATCTTTTTTGATGAGGTGCATCGGCTTAAAGAGGTAAACATAAAGCTTCAGGGTGAAACTGCTGAAGTTAATCTTGTTGTTGAATGGCAGGCAAGTGTCTGGAATCCACCTTCCGCCAAAAGTGACAGAATCATCCTTGATGCCGATCAATCATGGGTTGTAAAGCGATCGCCAAAATCAGGTGATGCTGTCATTACAAAGTATGTTGTTAACTCATTGAATTATCAGGAAGGCTCAGCAAAATTGTAGAGTCAATCAGAGTATTCGCAAGGATGCTTTTCCTCGCGAAATATCTTGAGCTGAAGGTTGCACACATTTAACCAATAACAAGGGGAAAAGATGAAAAATGTTCCGGACAGTCCAATGGGCCAGATGTATAAAGCTCATATTAACTTTATCCTGGATAAGAATATTGAGGCGTTGCTCGATCAGTATACCGATGACGCTATGCTTATCAGCAGCTTTATGAAAAAGCCCATTATCTATAAAGGGCGGGAGCAGTTGCGGGAGCACATGCAGGGTATTCTTGGTATTCAGGGTCTTGAAACAGAAATTATCTTCTGGTCTGAGACCGAAGCTCCGCAAACACTCATGATTACTGAACAGATCACCATGACAACAGCGGACGGGGTTGCTAACATGCGTTTTGCTGATAGCTGGGTGCTTCGTGATGGTAAAATTGCCATTCATTTTGCAGGTATGGTGCAATATCCTGATGGTTCCCTTGCATAATGGCTGTCTGATTTCTTAACGAACATGGATATAATTATCAATAATTTCTAAATGTTTATTTCATGAGCAAGAAAAAAGTTCTGGCTATTCTCTCAGAATATGGATACTGGGGAATTGAATTGGTTGGACCACTGAATAAACTTGAAGCTGCTGGTTATACGGTTGATTTTATGACTCCCAACGGTAAACCTGCTGATGCTCTTCCTCCAAGTTTCGATTCAACATACGTTGATCCACCGCTTGGTGTCTGTGTAACAACAAAGCAGCATGAGGATGATGTCAAAGCCTTTATTGCAAAAAATCGCACTTCTGCTCCACTCTCGCTTAAATCCTACATTCCAGAAAGACCCTACTATTCGGCAACGAATTTTCTAAGAAATCTCGAACAATATTATACCAGGGTAAAAGAGTCTGTTGAGTTTCTTACCAGTGAGTATGATGCTTTCTTTGTTGTTGGCGGGAGCGGCCCGATTGTTGATTTGGTGAACAATCAGAGTCTTCATGAGCTGATATTAGGATTTTACAGAAAGAATCAGCCTGTTGCTGCGATTTGTTACGGTGTTGCGGCTCTTGTTTTTGCCAGAGATTTCAACGAAAGAAAGAGCATCATAAGAGGCAAGCACGTCACCGGGCATTGCATTGAATATGATTATCATGATGGAACCGGTTTCCTCCATACCGATTTTAATATCGGACCTCCTCCCTATGTTCTGGAGTATATCCTCACCGATGCTGTTGGCCCAAAAGGACAGTATCACGGTAATTTTGGAAAGGAGACTTCTGTTGTGGTTGATTATCCATTTATAACAGCACGATCACTGCAGTGCTCTTATGAAATGGGTGAAAAATTTGTCGATGTATTAATCAATGGACTCAAAAGATATGGCTGGTAAAACTGGAAATCAAAAAATACTTGAGCAGTTTATTGCTGATGGTTTTACCTATATGTTCGGTAATCCTGGCACAGTAGAGCAAGGTTTTCTGGATGCTCTCGCAGACTATCCTCAACTTCGTTACATACTTTCTTTACAGGAGTCTGTAGCGGTAATGATGGCTGATGGATATGCGCGAGCGACCAAAAAACCGGCACTGGTACAACTGCACAGTAGTCCTGGTATTGGTAATGCCGTTGGTGCTCTTTATCAGGCAAAACGGGGGCATGCCCCTCTGGTCTGTATTGGCGGAGATGCAGGTGTCAAGTATATCAATATGGACGCCCAGATGGCAGCGGATCTGACCGCTATCATGGAGCCGGTAACCAAGTATGCTACGGTTGTCTACGACAAGCATTCCATTTTGCGAACTCTTCGTCGTGCAATAAAAATTGCGACAACTCCTCCCATGGGACCGGTTTACGTCTGTTTGCCTCTTGATATTCTCAGTGAGATCAATGACGAAGAGGTTTTTCCGACACATATTCCCGGTACTGCAGTGCTTCCTGGTGATGAGACAATAAGCCTTTTTGCCAAAGAACTGCTCGGTGGTTCCAAACCCGTTATTTTTATGGGTGACGGGGTTGCATACTCCCATGCTGAAAATGAGTTGACTCGCGTCGCCGAGTTGCTTGGAGCAGATGTTTATGGCGTTGATGTTGGCGATTTTAATATGGATACGATGCATCCACTCTATTGTGGAACCACAGGTCACATGTTTGGATCGGCGAGTTTGCCGATAACACGCAAAGCTGATGTGATGCTGATTGTCGGCACCTACATGTTGCCGGAGGTATTCCCTGAATTGGGTAACGTGTATGACCCTAATGCACGAGTGATTCATATTGATCTCAATGCTTATGAGATTGCCAAAAATCATCGGGTAGATTACAGTGCTGTAGCTGATCCTAAATTGACCCTTAACGCCATTGCCGAGAAGCTGGAGCAGGTCATGACCTTTGGAGACAGAGAGGCTGCCAAAAAAAGGACAGGTGAAATTCAGGAGGAGAACAGAAAAAAACTTTCAGTTCAGGTTGAAAAGGATGCTGCGAACCGCGATATTCTGCCGATGTTCATGTCGAGGTTCATGGAAGAGCTGGCACCGAAACTTCCCGAAGATGCGATTATTTTTGATGAAGCGCTTACCAATAGCCCTGCTTTGACGAGATATTTTCCTCCCCGGAAAATTGGTTCCTATTTCGCCACTCGTGGCGGATCTCTTGGTGTGGGTTTCCCCGGTGCAATAGGGGTGAAACTTGCCAACCCGGAGAAGGTTGTCATCGGTTTTTCCGGTGACGGTGGATCAATGTATACCATTCAGGCACTCTCCTCTGCAACAAGGCACAAGATTGGTGCCAAGTTTATTGTTTGCAGTAATGGAGCTTACCGGTTACTACAGTTGAACATCAAGGAGTACTGGAAAGAGCAGGAGATCAACGGCAGGGAGATGCCGGTGCCATTTGATTTGTCGTTTCCTGAAACAAGATTTGATCTTATTGCACAGTCTATGGGCGTCGATGCGGTGAGAGTGGAATCGGTTGAAGATATCCCGGCAGCAATTACCAGGATGCTTGCTGACGATAAGCCTTTCTTGATTGATCTGATACTTGAAGGGGATACACATCCGCATCTGGTCGGTGTTCGCTGCGGGCAGTAAATGATGTAAGCATTTGCCAGTCTTTTCTAACAATTATTATAAAGGAAAAGAACTTATGAAACTTAGCGGTAAAAAAATCGCAATTCTCATGGAAAGCGATTTCTATGAACCAGAAATCTTCTACTATCAACGGAGGTTTCTTGAAGAGGGAGCTGACCTGCAACTACTTACAAGGCTTTGGGGTCAACCCTCCTTGACTTTTAAAGGTCATGAATATCATCTCCCACTTGATGTATCCGGTTCATTCGAGGGTATCAGCGATGAGGAACTTGCTACATATTCTGCGATTATTGTGCCTGCAGGAATGGTTTCCGACAGACTCCGCTATACCGAAGATCTTAGCAAGATACCTCCGGCATCGACGTTCATGAAACGTGCTTTTGCAAACAAGAAGATTATCAAGGGAGTGATCTGCCACGGGTTATGGCTCCTGGCTCCTGTAAGAGAGGTGATTGCTGGGAGAAAACTGGTTTGCCACAATAATCTTTATGGTGATGCCAAGGCTTATGGAGCCGATTTTGTTGACCAGGATGTTGTTGTTGATGATGATCTGGTAACGGCAAGAACCGGTGGACATTGCCACCTGTTTGCGCGGCAGATTATTGATTTGATACCTTCTTAATTCTAAAGTGATTCATCATGAAATTTGTTCATGTAGCAGTTTCTTGCACGGATCTTGAAAAAACAGAGAAATTTTACAGCAAATACTTTGGGTTTACAAGAGCAAGATACATTCCGTTAGGTGGTGACAATGCGATTGTCTTTATAAAATGCGGTGATTTTTATCTCGAGTTATTCAAGTCTGAAGCTGAACGCCCAATTCCCCAGGCAGATAAAGATGGCCAAAATTATCCCGGCTGGCGTCACATTGCCTTTCAGGTAGAGAATGTTGATGCATTTATTGCACAATTCAACAATGAACTTGAAATATCACTCGGGCCTCTTGATTTCAGTAGTTTTATTCCAAATTGGAAAACCGTATGGATAAAAGATCCAGACGCAAATATCATCGAAGTCAGTCAGGGTTACCAAGATGATTTAACCGGAGTATGAAATTATGGCGAAAAAAGCTACTATAGTTGTCGAAAGAGGTATAGCTCATCCGCTTGGGGCTACACCTGACGCAAATGGAGTCAACTTTTCAATTTTCACTGAAAATGCCACAGGAGTTGAGTTGTGCCTTTTCGACAAGCACGACGACTTCCACCCATCTATGACGATTAAACTTGATCCCAAAGTTAATCGTACCTTCCATTTCTGGCATGCTTATGTGAGAGGTATAGGGGCGGGAACGCATTATGCCTATAGAATTGATGGAGTTTTTGATCCTCAACAGGGACATTTGTTTAACCGGAACAAGGTTGTGATAGACCCTTATGCCCGGGGTAATACCGATGAACTTTATAATCGGGGAGATGCCTGCAATGATGATGATAATGTCACCTCATCAATGCGGAGCGTGGTTATTGACGAAAACAAGTATGACTGGGAGGGTGATCAGTGTCTGAAAACCCCAATGGACGACACTATTATCTATGAAGTGCATCTTCGGGGATTTACCAAAGACGATTCAAGCGGAGTCAAACATTCCGGGACATTTCGTGGAATGATAGAGAAGATCCCTTATCTCAAAAAGCTTGGAGTCACGGCAGTTGAACTCCTTCCTGTTTTTGAGTTTGATACCAAGCAGATACTCAAAACAATGCCGGATGGAACGGAGCTTACGAACTATTGGGGGTATAGCACGGTAGGCTTTTTTGCTCCAGTGGGGAGATACTGCTGCAAGCCGCATGAGGGAGACCATCTCAATGAATTCCGTGATATGGTCAAAGCTTTGCATAAAGCAGGCATAGAAGTTATCCTGGATGTAGTCTTTAATCATACTGACGAAGGTAACCATCAGGGCCCTGTACTTTGTTTCAAGGCGATAGACAATGCCATTTATTATCATCTTGTTCCTGGTGATAAAAAGTTTTACATGGATTATACCGGCTGTGGAAACACCGTTAACTGTAATCATCCTATTGTTGAAAAGTTTATTACCGACTGCCTGGCGTTTTGGGTTGATGTGATGCATGTTGATGGCTTTCGCTTCGATGAAGGCTCAGTATTGAGCAGAGGTGAGGATGGTCGCCCGCTCGAACATGCTCCTGTGATCTGGAATCTTGAGCTTATGGATACCTTTGCTGATACGAAACTGATTGCCGAGGCCTGGGATGCGGCAGGGGTTTATCAGATTGGCTCTTTCCCCGGTTATCGATGGGCCGAGTGGAATGGACGTTACCGTGACAC
>JBAXFV010000086.1:0-5860 GCA_037139755.1 Chlorobiaceae bacterium | reverse complement strand
TTTACCTGCCGAAAAACATACCACTCGACGCCTTTATCGAGAGCTACTCCGCCCTTACACGCAAAGTGTTTACCATGAAAAAGTCCGTTACAAGAGGCCTGTCGGCACCCAGGGCGAAAAGTGCTGTCATGCTCTTCAACCTCTTCTACACCCATCTTTACGGACTCTCCCGTCGGGATCTGCAGCATCAACGTGAAAACAACTTCTGAAAAAACCATTTTGCCATACGCCGAATAATTTTTAAACTGTCTGACAAAGTTTTTGAAACCATACCCGGCACAACAACCTAAACCTTTCCTGAAAATGACTATGAAACCCTTTCTTCCTTTATTGACGGTTGGCCTTCTTTGCCTTGGCGCATGCGGCCTGGAAAAACCACCCGCCTCACTCAAATTTCCTGATGACAAGAAAGAAGCGGCCGCGCCTGCGCCTGTTGCCGCACCTGCTGCTGCGCCAGCCGCAACTGAAGCTCCGGCAGACCCTAAACTGGCTGCAGGCAAAACGGTGTATGACGCCAGTTGTGCAGGATGTCACGAGGCGGGCATGATGGGTGCCCCAAAACCGGGCGACAAAGCCGCATGGAGCGCTCGTATACCTCAGGGCCTGGAACTAATCACAAAAAAATCACTTGAAGGATTCCAGGGGAAAGCGGGTATGATGCCGGCGAAAGGTGGAAATGCGGGCTTGACCAACGAACAGGTGAGCAGTGCCGTTGCCTTCATGGTTGACAAATCGAAGTAAAAAGGAACGCGGGGAGCTTGAACACTTTCACTCCCCGCTTTTATTTTACCGACACGGCTGAACAAATTTTGATACAGCGCGATGACGAAAAACAACTGAGCGTGGAGAGGGTTTCATGCTTTTATGTCGTTCACCTGCTCTTCTTCTCTCGGCACACCTCTCACCCCAAATTTATTTTACTCATGACCCATCTTCATATTGGCTTTGTCGGAACAGGGAGAATTGCTCGCGCCCTTATCGGAGGCCTCAGCAAAAGAGAAAACACGGTAATTTCAGGCTTTGACAAGGAGCCTGCTGCACTCTCTGCCATTTCCGCCGATTACCCCGTGCAGCCCTGCCTGTCGATTGAAGAGGTAGCCCGAAAGGCACAAGTCATCATTCTTGCGGTCAAACCTTACCAGATAGCTGAGGTTCTCGACAAGCTGAAACCGTCGCTCAATGCCAATCACCTTATGATCAGCGTTGCTGCGGGTATCTCCTCGGAGTTTATCAGAACAAATGCTATAGAAGAGTTGAAAGTCATCAGAGTTATGCCCAATACTCCCGCTTTTGTCGGCGAAGGGATGACCGCTCTCTGCCGTGGCAAAATGGCGACAGATAAGGATCTCGCCCTTGCCAGTGAGCTCTTCAGTTCGATAGGTAAAGTACTCATTCTTGATGAATCACAGATGGATGCTGCAACTGCGCTTTCCGGCAGTGGACCAGCCTATATGTTTTCTATCCTTGACTCGCTCGCCGAAGGGGGAAGACTGTGCGGCCTTTCGTACGATGAAGCACTGCTTCTTGCTGCACAAACCATGATCGGTGCGGCAAAAATGGCGCTTTCAGGCACAAAAAATCCTGATGAACTCAAACGGGATGTCACGACGCCGGGCGGAACAACAGAAGCTGGACTGAAGGTCATGGATGAAAAAAATATCAGGCAGATTCTGGTCGAAACAGTTGCTGCAGCAGCGGCCCGTTCCAGAGAACTTATGAAATAATCATTATGGCCAAAGACCGGGTTCTTTACCGCTACTGCGCTCTGTTCTGGCTTATCATTGCATCTTTTTGCACTCCAGCAATTGCCGGGGCATCAGGGAATCCGGATAAGCCGTTTCTTGTTTCTTCAATAAGCAGCACAAGCCCTTTTGTTGGTCAGGAAATACTTTTGACCTATACGCTCTATTTCAAGAATGCTGCGCCAAAAATATCCGCTGAAACCAACCCGTCACTGCAAGGTTTATGGGCCAAAGAGAGCGCCCCTGACCACTTTATCAAAAGCATTCCGACAACAATCAAGGGAGAACGTTACAGAAGCGCCATTGTCAAGCAGTTCAGAGTGGTGCCCATCCAAAGCGGCACACTCACGGTTTCAGGCTACAACATGCAGTGCGTTCTACCGCAGCCGCAGGTTACCAGCAACGGAAACGAGCTGCCCGATAGCCGCGTAAAAATCACTGCACCTTCCATAATCATCTCCGCACGCCCTCTTCCCGAACCAGTACCGGAAGGATTTTCAGGTGCAGTCGGGGACTTTTCGCTTACTGTTCTCGCCGATAAACAGAATCTCAGGATTGGAGAACCATTATCAGTGAAACTCACGCTCACTGGAACCGGCAGCCTGCTGACCCTTGAACTTCCAGCGCTTCACCTCCCCGAAAATTTTCGACAAAACCCGCCCGACAGAACAACAACCCTCAAGAAAGAGTCATCGCTCAGCTCAGGCTCCATAACATCAACAATCATTGCCTGGCCTCAACTGGAAGGTGATTTTCATATTCCGTCACTGTCTCTTATGGTTTTTAATCCTGAAACAAGACAATACAGTACCCTTCTTTCAAAGCCTCTTGCCATAAGAGTAACAGGAGCAGTGCAAGGTGCCGTGACGAATGAAAAAGAGGCTTCTGACACAACCCGTGAAACAAGGAGAACCTTTTCCCCGTTGCTCACAACTACAGCAATAATAATACTACTACTGCTCTGTGGCGTTGCCATAGCAAGAGCAAGAAAAATAATAGTTCAGAAGAGAGAGAAGATACAACGTGATGCTGCGTCAGAACTCAAGCCGGATATGGGAAAATCAGCCGGAAAAATAAAACAGCAGCTTTTCACCATGCTTGAAGAAGCTGGAATAAAAAGCCCGGGAGGTATGACCCGGAGTGAACTGAAACAGGCACTGCTGGAGATCAACATTACCGATGAGCTTCGAGAAGAACTCCTGAAAGTGCTTGATGCATTAGACATGATCATCTACTGTCCCGCCGGGACAACAGAGACAGGAATGCCTGAATGGATTGCTGCAAAAGTTACTGTTCTGCTGAATGAATTGAAAAAGGCGGGAGGGGCTCGCTGAAGAGAACGATGGCTCGTTCAGGATAATCAGTAATGATTCCATCGGCACCAAGGAACTTCATGGCAAGCATCTCTTCGCAAAGATTCACCGTCCAGGGAACAATCCTGATTCTCTGTTTATGGAGATCATCAGTCAATTCGACGTCAACAAGAGAAAAGTGGGGATTGACATACTGCGGAACAAAGCCAAGTGCTTGCAGGGATTTCGGAATATGTTGCACCTCATCAATCAGCAAACCATAGCAGAGCTGCGGGTTCAACTTCCATGCCTCCCGAATCACCCGACTGTCGAAAGACTGTATCCGGACCCGGGACGACAACCCCGCTGCCTGAACAAGCTGGAGAACAAGCGCGGCATACTTGTCCGGGCGTGGATGAAAAACAGCATCCTTGTCTGGCCATGACTTTATCTCAAGATTATAAATCATACTTCCCTTCATCCCTTGAGAAGCCATAAAGGTATCGACCACCCTGAATACGGTGGCAAGAAGCGGCTTGCACACGGGAATCCGAACCTGAGAGGGAAAAGAGGGATGAGGCAGGCCACAATCAAAAGAGGCAATATCGGCATACATCATATCGTACATGATGTAGCGCCATCGGTCTTCCATGCTCAGGGGATGCCCTTGCGTATCAGAG
The DNA here is from genome assembly GCA_037139755.1 of Chlorobiaceae bacterium. GTDB lineage: Bacteria > Bacteroidota > Chlorobiia > Chlorobiales > Chlorobiaceae > Chlorobium. The sequence continues at coordinate 2,146 of JBAXFV010000086.1, read as the reverse complement.
CAAAGTGGCGCGGAAAGCCAGGGATCATGAGAAACAACAAGCTCATGATCTTTCGAGACCACAAGATCAAGCTCCAGAACCCTTACTCCAAGAGATGCCGCATGACAGAATGCCTGAAGAGTATTTTCAGGGAAAAACGATCTCGCACCCCGATGTGCCTGTATCTCAAAAGCCATATTTTCAAACTCCCACGCAGCAGAATCGCTTATGGATTGCGTTTGCCGGAAGCAGCTCGGGATACTTTGGAAAAAGTCTTCTTTTTCGGCTTTCTTTTCTGCTGCTTGTTGCCGTCCGCACTTTTTGAAACCGGATGCACTCCCCCGCCACTCACACTGAAATAGTCTGAAGGGCTTTTGGCTCTGCTTTTGTTAAACCGGTTTTTGCGATACTTTTTTTCAAGGTCAGCATAAGGACTGGGCGGGTCTGGTGAGGTATTGTAATTATTAAAATTCGGCTCGTCAATGACCTCAACAACATCATCCAAAACCACGTCAGGATGAACTTTAGTAACCAAGTTATTTCAATTTATGTTCAAAAATCAAGAGCACTCTTTTTACTCAGGATTATTTCCGAAGGGAGTCTAATTTACAATTTTAGTATTAAAATACAAGCAATACAGTGAACTGTCACCTGTTAATAACATCCTGTGAGCGTTTTGGCATTGCTTGTTGTCAGTATAAGTCGTAAATTCTCAATTATTTCACAAAAAACCGGAGATTGTCAATGGATATTCGCAGATGGATTCTGGCCATTATTCTTCCCCCTTCCGCAGTCACGAACAAGGAGGCTGGCACGATTATGCTGACAGGGCTTCTTACCCTCTTCGGCTGGCTGCCCGGCGTCGTCTTTGCAATTTTCATGATGCTCCAGGAAAAACGCCAGGCAAGCGCCTGATTTCCAGCCATGAAGCTGCTGGTTGCAATCGATTTCTCGGAACTTGCCGGGAGAGTTATTGCTGAAGCAGAAAAACTTGCCAAAAACCTCTCTGCACAAGTTTTTCTGCTTCATGTCATTCCGCCTTCTTCGCCAATTATTGATGTCCCTCCTGAAGTCGAAACATTGCTTCCCGCTGAACATACGCATGACAAAGAAAGCCATTCTCTCAGCGAAGAGACTGAATCTGCTCAACTTCTGACTGTTGCCGCAACGCTGCAGGAAAAAGGAATTGATACCTCAGTCATCATTGCACACAACGATGAGGTTACCGCGATTCTCGGTGAAAGCAGGAAAAACGGTGTGGATATGATCATGCTCGGATCGCATGGACACGGAGCACTGTTTCACCTTCTCATTGGCAGCGTCTCGGAAGGAGTAATCCGTCAGGCATGCTGCCCGGTAATTATCGTGCCTTTAAAAAAGTGGTAAACAGCCAGCAGGCCGAGGTAATAACCCGGCCCGCGTTGCCGCCGGAATAAGTTCGTTTACGGAAGCCTGTTCAGAGCACTGACCGTCGCCTTGATTGAGGCAAGGCTGATATTCGAGTCGATACCGGCGCCATAAGAGAGCCTGCCATCAGCACAGACAATCTTGATATAGGCAACGGCAAGGGCTCCGGCGCTGCGCCCGATAGCATGTTCGGCATACTCGTCAACACTGAAATCCAGTCCACTCGCCTTGATATATCCCTTGACAAAGGCGTCAAGAGGACCATTGCCATGAGCTTCAAAGCTGAACTCCCGCTCTTTCGTCTGCACGACACAACTGATGGTGGTATCCTCTTCATCCTGCTGGCGAGGCTCCTCATCATCCCAGGTGATATGACACTTTTTGAGAGTAACCGGTTCCCTGAGTTTCACATACTCCGCATGAAACAGCTCATGAATCTGATCCGGCGTCAGCTCAGCGCCAGTGGTATCGGCAACGCCCTGCACCGCCTCGGCAAAATCAGGCTGCATCCATTTCGGAATCTGAATACCGTAATCCTTCTCAAGAACATAAGCGACGCCTCCCTTTCCGGACTGACTGTTGATCCGCACAATAGCCTCATAGGTGCAGCCAACGTCCTGAGGGTCGATGGGCAAATAGGGAACTGCCCATAAGCCGCCCGGCGAAGAAGGCTGCGCTTTCATCCCTTTGCTGATAGCATCCTGGTGCGAACCGGAAAACGCTGTATAGACAAGATCTCCGGAATAAGGCTGGCGGGCAG
>JBAXFV010000085.1:0-5887 GCA_037139755.1 Chlorobiaceae bacterium | reverse complement strand
GCGTCAATTTTTCCAGGTTCAACCAGTGCGCCGGTAGGGCAGTGGTCAAGGCACTTGCTGCAGCTTCCGCAGACGTTGGGTAACGTCAGGGTGGAGGGAGGTATAGCGCGGTCGACAAGTATCTCTCCGAGAAAAAGGTATGAACCTGCCGATGGCACCTGCAGAAGAGTATTTTTGCCTGTTTTTCCAATGCCCGCCCTCTCTGCCCAGTTTTTTTCGAGAAGGGGAGAGCTGTCAACCGTTATCAGTGCCGTGAGAGGCTCGCCCAAAAGCCCTTTTATTGCAGCAAGAAGTTCCTCAAGTTTTGCCTTGACAACAGTATGGTAGTCGTCAATGAGTGCATATTTTGAGATTTTCGGAAGACCTTCGCGATGCAGAAGAGGATAATTATAGCTGATTGCGACTGAGATGATGGTGTGCAGGCCGGGAAGCAGCAGCGAAGGATCGGTCCGTTTTTCCGTATGCTTTTCCATGTAGCTCATCTCGCCATGCCGCTTCTCAAGGATCATGGCCGAAAGACGTTCCATAACGACCGGTTGTGGTACAGGAGAAGAAAAGCCTGTTGCAGCAAACCCAAGCAGCGAAGCTTCCTTGCGGATTTGGCGGGCAAAATCTGTTGAAGCGTCAGCCATAGCGTTTTTTTGCCATCTGCCGAACGCCTGAAAAGAGCAGTGAGGCCAGCATGAGCAGAAGGCCCCACAGCAGAGAGATGCCCCCTCCGGCAACAGCGGGAAGAACACCGGAAGTTATAGCAATGGAGATGACTGCTGCAAGCCAAACAGCTATAATCAGGAGCAGGGGAAGGCGCCTCAGTGATTTCATGAAAGCGGGAAGGGTGGCGGAAACCATTGCGGCAGCAAAGGTAATCCACCAGGTGGTATTGGAAAGAAAAGTCATCATGACAGCACTAATGTTGCTCCCACCTTTTTTATTTCCCAACCGGTATCGACAGCGCTCCGGTCGGGCAGCTTTCCGCCATGACCGCAATCTCAAGTTCGCCATGGCGCTCTTCGATCATACGAACGCAAATTCCGCAGTCTACGCACTTTTCCCGCTCCATGCTGATCTCTGCATTTTCAGCTTTGTAAAAGCCGGGATGCTCATGCTTTTGTGCGGCCTGAACGGGCAAATAACGTGAGGCAAGTTCTCGAAGGCGGCAGTCATTGATGGCGTTGCATTTGCATTGGAGGCATCGCGCAGCCTCTTCTCGGGCCTGAGCTTCCGTATAGCCTGTCACCGCCTCGCTAAAGCTCCCGGTTCGTTCAGATGGCGGAAGCTCAGGTACAGCGACTCTTGGAGCCGGTTGTTTTTGCTGATAGAAGTCTTGAGGCGCCTGGTCTCTTGCGCCGAGAGATGAATTAAACAGGACTTTCGGAGCGGCAACTATCTCGCCATGTAAAAAGAGATTGATGGCGTGAGCTACCCGTTTTCCCTGTTCAACAGCGCGGATGGCAGTATCAGTGCCCGTGACACAATCTCCACCGGCAAAAAGCCATGCTGTTTCTGATTGCAGGGTTTCCGGATTGACCAGCAGTTCGCCGTTTTTTCCAGGCTCTGTGCCAGCAGCTTGAGCCACAGAGTGGTCAATCTGCTGGCCTATAGCCGAGATAATGGTGTTGGATGTTATGGTGAACTCCGACCCTTCTACCGGCACCGGCTTTCTCCGTCCAGAGGCATCAAGTGCTCCCGGCTCCATGGTTATAGCGGTTATTTCGAGAACTCCATTCACGTTCCTGATTGCGGTTGGTGCAGCCCATTCAATAAGGGTGATACCTTCTGCCAGAGCTTCCTGAATTTCAGAAACGTTTGCCGGCATCTCTTTTCTGGAACGGCGATAGAGAATCGTGACGGTTGATGCCCCAAGTCGAAGCGCTGTTCGTGCGGCATCAATGGCAGTGTTGCCGCCACCGGTTACCACCACCAGCTTTCCGGGATGAGGCTGTTCGCCTGATGCCGCTTTTCGTAAAAACTCAATGCCGCTTGTCACACCGGGTGCATCTTCGCCCGCAATATTCATCGTTGCAGCCTTTTGCGCACCGACAGCCAGAAACACCGCATCATAGTTACCATGAAGCGTTTCAAGGGTAACATCTTTACCGAAAATGGTATTGAAGCGGAACTCCAGACCCATGTCGAGGAGGGTTGCCAGATCATTTTCAATAACCGCATCCGGCAGCCTGAAGCGGGGAATACCGTAACGCATCATCCCTCCCGCTTGTGCGCTGGCTTCGAGTACGGTCACCTCATGTCCCTGACAAAGCAGAAACCATGCTGCCGTGAGACCGGCTGGCCCCGAGCCGACAATGGCAACCTTTTTGCCTGTTTTCGGAGCAATTGCGGGGATAAAACGATGTGTTTGCTCACTATCCTTGTCAGCGGCATAGCGCTTCAGGGCACAGATAGAGACGGGCTGATCAATGCCATGTCTTCTGCACTCGTCCTCACAAGGGGCCGGGCAGATTCGGCCAAGAATTCCGGGAAGAGGAATAGTTTGCTTGATGATCTCTATGGCACGCGCATCGTTATGGCTTGCAATTGCTGCAACAAAATCGGGAATATTGCAGCCTGCCGGACAAGTTATTTCACAGGGGCCCATGCAATCGCCGCCATGCTCCTGGATGATTCTTTCAAGATTTTGACGCCTCATGGCGTTGAGTGTCTCGTTCTCGGTTTCGATGACCATTCCCTCCGATACCGGTGTATCACAAGCTGGAACAAAGCGGTTTTTGCCCTTGATCTCGACAATGCACATCCAGCATGCACCTGTCTCTTCAAGGGACCTGTGAAAACAGAGCGTAGGAATAATGATGCCCGCGGCAGTTGCAGCTTCAAGAATTGATGTTCCGGGCGCGGCAGTAACCGTCTGCTGGTTGATGGTCAGTAAGAGTTGCTTCATTCGCGGTGTTGTGAAGAGTGTTTCTCGGCGAAGTTCTGTTCAAGAAAGAGAGCAACTTTTTCAAGATGCCACATAGGTGTTGAGGTTGCCCCGCAGACACCGACATTGTCAATCGACTTGCCATGAGTGCCGTTGAACCATGCCTCCTGAATCTCATCAATATCTTCGATAAAATAACTTCCGGGATTAGCGGCTTTGCAGATATTATAAAGCACCTGGCCATTTGAACTCTTTTTCCCTGCCACAAAAATGATAACATCGTTGGCAAGCGAGAAGTTGTGCAGTTTCTGGTTCCGGCTTGATACCTGACGGCAAATCGTATCTTTAAAAACATGCCGGGGCATGGAACGTACCCCGGTCATCTCCGCAGTAATGTCAATATCCCGGATTGCCATCCATGGCGCAACTTCTGCAGAGAGCGCCTGGGAGAAATGGGCTTCCAGATGAGCCTTCAGCTCGTAAAAACCAGGAACATCCATCGTGGTCTGGGAGATAAGCGCCGTTTTTTTTGCCGTATCAAGCTCCTTTATCTCCTCAGCATCACTGAGGTCAGCATGTTTGATAATAACGGCGCGGTTGTTGCACTGACCGTTGATGCCGATTACCTCCGGGTGGGAATGTTTTCCATAAATAATGATCTGGTAATCAAGCTCGAAGAGCAATCTTGTTGTGCGCTGCAATCGGGAGACCACCGGGCAGGTGGTGTCAGTAACCGTCAGATTATTCTCTTTTGCAATTTTGTAGGTGGAAGGCGGCTCACCGTGAGCCCTGATCAGTACTTTGGCATTATTCAGCTCCTTGAAGGCAGCTTCATCAACAGTCACCAGGCCAAGTTTTTCCAGGCGTTTCACTTCGACCTCGTTATGAACAACGTCACCGAACGAGTATAATCCTCCCGCCTCCTGGAGCTGTTCTTCGGCAGCATTGATGGTTCCCTGTACTCCAATACAGAAGCCTGATGAAGTTCTGTCGAGATTTACTTTCATGCTCTACACGTTAGCGTTATACCTCTACCAAATCGACATCGGGCAGTTCTGAGCCCATAAAGAGATGATAGAGCATGCTGAATTTTTGAGGCAGATCGCTGACTAAAAGATGTGGAACCGAAATTTTCTGAGAGCGGTTGAGCTTGCCGGATTCAAACAGCAGCTCCCGGGTTCTCAGTGCGACCGCTTCGGCTGAATCAATAATACGAATACCACTGCCAATGGTTACCTTTATGACCTCACAAAGAATAGGATAATGCGTGCAGCCAAGCACCAGTGTATCAATCTCCTGCGTCCTCATCTCTGCAAGATAATGTTCGGCAACAAGTTTTGTGGCGAGATGGTTGATAAAACCCTCCTCGGCCAAGGGAACAAAAAGAGGACATGCCTTCGAGATAACCTCTATGTCGGGGTTGAGCTCGTTAATAGCTCGGGCATAAGCATTAGAACCGACGGTTGCCTGGGTGCCGATAACGCCGATGCGGTTGTTTTTTGTGTCCTGAACGGCAAGGTTGGCACCGGCTTTGAGCACTCCAATGACCGGGATATCACCACAGGATTTTTCAACGATATCAAGAGCCAGCGCCGAAACTGTATTACAGGCAACAATAATTACTTTAGGCTGATATCGCATGAGAATGGCGGTATCGTCAGCAGCATACTTTCTTATTGTGATCTCAGACTTTGGACCATAAGGAACTCGCGCGGTATCACCGAAGTAAATAATCCGTTCATAAGGCAATGCTGCCTGGATCGCCTTGACAACCGTGAGCCCGCCAATACCGGAGTCAAAAATACCGATTGGACTTTCAGTGTTCATACATTAAAGCGGAAAACAATCACATCACCATCTTTGACAATATATTCTTTGCCTTCCGAGCGGAGCTTTCCTGCTTCCTTGACCTTGTGTTCAGAGCCAAGCTCAATCAGGTCACGGTAGAACATGACTTCCGCACGGATAAACCCTTTTTCAAAATCAGAATGAATTGCTCCGGCAGCTTCAGGAGCGGCAGCGCCCTTGCGGATGGTCCAGGCGTGAACCTCTTTTTCTCCCGCAGTAAAGTAGGTCTGGAGGCCAAGCAGGTCATAGGCCGTCTTGAGCAACCGGTCAAGACCTGAGGTATGAAGTCCGAGACTCTCAAGAAATTCAGGACGCTCCTCTTCAGGCAGTTCAGCAATCTCCGCCTCCGTTTTTGCGCTGATGATGATCATTTTTGCGCCTGATGCTGCTGCAATTTCCGAAACTTTAGCAGTATAACTGTTCCCGTCAGGAAGATCGCCCTCCGCAACATTGGCGGCAAAGAGGATAGGCTTCGATGAAAGAAGGAAAAACTGTTTGGCAACAAGCTGTTCCTCGGGAGTTGAAAGAATTTTTCGGACAGGAATGCCTTCGCTGAGACCGCTGATTATTTTTTCCGCAACATCAAGCTGCAGAAGAAGCTCTTTTTCTTTTCTGGCGTTTTTTCTGAGTCGTTCAATTCGGCGCTCCATACTGTCAAGATCGGCCAGCATCAGCTCGGTTTCAATGGTGACAATGTCGTCTGCGGGGTCAATTCTGCCTTCAACATGGATAATATTGTCGTCATCAAAACATCGTACGACGTGGACAATAGCATCGACTTCCCTGATATGTGAGAGGAACTGGTTGCCGAGACCTTCGCCCTTGCTTGCCCCCTTTACCAATCCGGCGATATCGACAATTTCAAGGGTTGCCGGCACGAGTGTCGGAGTTTTTACAACATTTGCAATTTGCTGCATCCTGTCGTCAGGAACCAGGACGGTTCCGACATTTGGCTCTATGGTACAGAACGGGTAATTGGCAGCATCAGCCTGTTTAGCCGTGATGGCATTGAAAAGCGTTGATTTTCCGACGTTTGGCAATCCGACAATGCCGCAGCGAAGTGACATAAAATAAATGTTATGTTGTAATGAGCCGGTCTAAAAAACAAGGGTTTTAACATGTAACCAATATGTTTGGAAAAAGCAAATATTTTTTATAAAATAG
>JBAXFV010000084.1:0-5969 GCA_037139755.1 Chlorobiaceae bacterium | reverse complement strand
CCAAGGTAATTTTTCAACACTTTTTCAATGGCATCTGCCGAGTATTTTTCGTCACTGAATCCCCCAAGAGATTGAAAACGTCTGGAAGTTGGAAGATCAAAAATCTTGCTCCCATCCTGCAGATACATACCTACGGCCTCTTTAGCGGAAAATTTGGGTCTGCCGCTCTTCTTGTCAGGGCAAAGATAGAGGCAGGTGAGGATACCTCCAGTGCTGGTTCCGGCAATCAAATCAAACGCATCGGCAATGCGCATGTCTGACTTTCCTGAAATTTCCTGCAACTTCTGTTCAAGTACAACAAGTACTTCTCCGGGAATTATCCCTCGGATACCGCCACCATCAATAGAGAGAATTCGCATAGGTCACAGTATTTAATGTTATAAATTATTCGATTATGACACTTTATGGACAAAATTCCACTTCAGGCCAGAAGATGGATGCGGGAAAAAACATATTCGAGAGAGTCTTCGTTCAGAACAACCCTCGAAAAACCTGTCGTACCAAGATCCATGGGTCTGTTGTCCCTGTCACTGGTGAACTTGCGGCTCTGCTTGCCGTTATACCAGTAAACAAGTCTGATTTTGTTTCCCTCAATTTCAAGGGCCGTAATACCACGTTTTCCAATGGTGCAGCCGGAATTGAAAATGCTTGGAATGGTGATGTTATTGTAAAGTCCGCTCCTGAGACCGATTTTCTTGCCCTGCTTGTAGCAAGCATCAAGCTCGATTTTCAACGAAGCAATTTTCCGCTTGATAACGGTTCGTTTTTCACTATCTGCTGATGGATAAGCCCGACAGAGTTCCTCTATTCTATAATTCAGAAAATCCACTTTTGAAAGGGATTCGAAAAGGGGACGGTGAGTGTGACCAATGATAGAGACTATTTTTGCCTGATTTGAAAACTCATAAATCGATTTTTCAATAGCAAACCTTCTGGGACTGTTGTATGCAATGGAAAAGTTCCTTATGCCAACAGGTTTAGCAATATATTTGATGAAAAAGATGACGGAACGACTGACCATTGGGTAGGTTTCCCATAAGAGCTCCGATGCCTGATGTCCATGAAAGAGCAGCATGGTTTCATGGCCGTAAAGAAATTTCAGCGAATTGACCATCGAAGAAGCAAGCTGATACCCTTTTTCGTCGAGCAAAGAGGCATCATGGTTCCCATAGGTTTTCCAGAAAAAGCCGTTCTCTTCAAAATTGAGAAAAAGGTTATACAAGTCGCCCCACTCATTTACAATGCTGTCAAGAGGAAACTTGAAGAGCTCCTCAATATCCCCATTAAGAACAAGGCTATATTTTTCTGGTAAATAATAGCTGCCGAGCATGGTTTTAACCAGTTCAGCATTCCGCTTGAACTCGTCCCGCCTGCCGCCATTACCCATATGAAGATCACTGAGAATCAGAACCCTTGAGAATTGATCAAGGTTTACCGTCGTTGCTGTTTTCAGCAAGCGTTCAAGATAGGGATGTTTTTTATTATGTGGCCTCATAACATGGCAACCGTGCGCCTCAAGCTCTGTTCAGTTAATCTGCCGCTCCAGATCGGATTATCATTATTGATATACTTAAAAAAAGTAACCCCCGCAAGATTCAGGCAGTAACAACTGTACGATACGAATTAGTGTCATCTTGTTCGATTATGATTGAGGAAAACGAAAATAAAGAGCTTTCTTGTATCAATGCCTTGAAAAATCATGATTCATCCAACATCTTCTATCACGTTGATCTCTCCAGAAAGATACCGCAAAATCCGCAACATGCTATTCCATCGCCAGCCTGATCTGACAGTTGTCATGGACAATGTCAACAAGGCTCACAACCTGTCAGCCATAATCCGAAGCTGTGATGGTGTCGGAATACATGAAATTCATGCCGTTTCATATCGTCAATCAATATATACCGAACAAAATGCTGCGGCTGGCGCCAGCAAATGGATAACCATAAATTTATACCCTGATATTGAAACGGTGTACAAGAAGGTATCAGAAACCGGAATGCAGATCCTTGTTGCAACAAACCGTGAGGGATGCCTGGATTTCAGAAATGTCGACTATACTCGCCCAACCGCTCTTGTCGTCGGCGCCGAGTGGGACGGGATATCAGAAGAGGGCATTAAAGGGGCTGACCACAGTATTATGGTGCCAATGCTTGGGATGGGAGAATCTTTGAATGTCTCTGTAGCCACGGCAGTCATTCTTTTCGAAGCACAGCGCCAGAGAGCAGAAAAAGGAATGTACAGCAAACCTCAGCTCAAGCCGGAACAAGTTGAGCGAATGCTCTTTGAGTTTTGCTATCCACGCCTGAGCCGGGAACTCCGGGAAAAAGGAACCCCCTATCCACCTCTTGATGAACAGGGGCGCTTATGAAAAACTACTGCATTAAAAAAGAACCTTGCGAGGCAATTTTTTGGCCAGCGCTATCCATTCTTTTATCTGGTCGACGGAAGGTGACAGTTGAACCAATTTTTTCTGTTGGTTGATTGCCTGCATTTTGGCATAAAGGTTCGATGGATTACGCTGAATAAGGTCGAAGAGGGTACCAACTCCTGCCGCTTCAAGCAGTTCAACTGTATCAGTGCCTATCCCTTTAACCCTTGCAAGATCAACATGATTAATCAGCTTGAGTAAAGTCGCCTCACTGATACCAGTTGAAACGGAAAGTTCCTTGCGTCCACTTTTGTCGCGCCCTCGTTCGAGAAGCTGTTCATGGCTTTTCACACCAGCCTCAACCAGTTTCACGGCAAGCGCTTCATCAATCCCGTCAAGAGTAACTGTCGTAGCCGTTGGAGCATTACTCTCTTTGACGGCAACAGGAACCGGGGCAACGACCGGAGTACTCACGTTCAGCAAAACGGGCTCAAGCTTAACTGGCTCCGGCTGGGAGACCACTGCTGGTTGCAGAGCTGGTTTGGCAGTCATCAACATCTTTTGAGAATCACCCTTGACGCTTACCTCTCCCCTGATGATACGCCCTGCCAGATTGGCAACACCAGGAATAATTCTCGAGGCCGTATCACCTGCCATTGTAGCAACAAAGGGAAAAAGGGCAACGGGATTGCTGAGCAGCAGCCGGCGAATCTCTTCAGGGCGTGAGAGAACATTGAGATTTCCCCCCTGTTCGATGGTCGCCTGACACGCAAGACGTCCGCCACTCATGATCTGTCGTTCAGATAAAAAAGCTTTTTCAATGTCGGAAAGAGGAGACAGGCACTCACCTCCTTCCCGAACGGTAACATAGCAAGTCTGGCAGATGCCACGGCCTCCGCAAAGGTGGCCGACATGACTATGGTTTAATTGAGCCGCCTTGCCGATTGTCTGACCGGGCAGTGCATCACAGGAGATATCATTAATAACAAGATTCATAACAGTACTATGTTAGCTAATAATTGAGAAGAAGAGTTGCTGAGACCAGATGCCCTGAACCTCACCTCTGTTTTTCACCGAAACTCCTGATATAGAAGTTTTCTTTTTCCTGCATTTGTGAGCGCTCCTCTGGCGACTGATCATCATAACCAATAAGATGAAGCGCCGAATGGAAGGTAACACGCAAAAGTTCCTCCAGAAAATCAACAGAAAACTTTGCGGCATTTTCCTTGACGACATCAAGTGAAATATAAAACTCACCATCAATTTCACTCCCCTTGTTATAGCGGAAGGTAATCGTATCTGTCGGATAATCGTGCTCAAGAAACTCGCGATTGATTCGCTGTATCATCTTGTTGCCGCAATACACACCGACAACAGATTCAACCGTATACCCTTCATGTCCAAAAACCAGCAAAACAGCCTTTTCGAGCAACTGCTCAGGGATAGCCTTTTTTGTCGAATTGTAAATTTCCAGCATCAGGACGGGGTATGTTGTGAAGTATTGATAAAAGCATCAATCTGTTTGAGTTCGCTGTTACGAACCCTGAAGGTCAGTTCAACCTCTTCATCAACATGGCGCTTGTCGATAACTTCAGTATGCTCATAAAGATACGTAATCAGTTTGTAGTTGGAGACATGCACGCTGATATGACGTTCCGTGTATTCACGCGCAACCTGCTGGCTTATCCTCTCCTTGAGGAGCGAAATATTGATTCCCCGTACAGCGGAAATAAAGACAGCATCAGGATAATTTTCTCCAAGCTCCCTTAGCTGCGAAGGATCTTCGAGAGCATCAATCTTGTTGAACACCTCAATAATGTTGTCGTGAATGACACCTATCTCCTTCAGTGTGTCGCGCACAACGGTCATCTGCTCCTCAAACCCTGGATGGCTGATATCGACCACATGAAGGAGAAAATCGGCCTGCAGCACCTCGTCAAGAGTCGATTTAAAACTCTCTACAAGCGTATGCGGCAGTTTGCGGATAAAACCAACCGTATCCGACAGCAGCACAAGCTTGTTGATATTGAGCTCAAGACGACGGGTTTTGGTGTCGAGCGTTGCAAAGAGCCTGTTTTCCGCAAAAGCCTCAGCCTCCGGGCAAAGTGCGTTCATCAATGTTGACTTGCCCGCATTGGTGTACCCCACAAGAGAGACGCGCTGAACGGCCTGGCGACTGCGAGTCTGGGTATCATGCTGCAGGGCGACCTCGCGCAGCTTCTTCTTCAGAAGAGCGATACGGTTACGAACCAGACGACGGTCAGTTTCAATCTGGGTTTCACCTGGCCCTTTGTTGCCGATACCACCCTTTTGCTTCGAAAGGTGAGTCCACTTCCCGGAAAGACGGGGAAGCATATATTCAAGCTGGGCAAGCTCCACCTGCATTTTTGCCTGCGCCGATTGGGCTCTTATAGCGAAAATTTGCAGAATGAGGCCGGTGCGATCGATAACCTTGCACTCCAGAGCCTGTTCAAGGTTTCTGGCCTGGGCTGGTGTAAGGTCGTCATCGAAAATCACAAGATCGATTTCATGCTCCTTCACAAACAGGACAAGCTCCTCAACCTTCCCTTTTCCAATACAATAGGCAGGATCACGCAGTTTTCGGTCCTGTATAAACGAGTCAACGACATCAGCGCCAGCCGTATCAGCAAGAAAAGCAAGTTCATCAAGGTACTCTTCAACAAGTGAACGGGGTGTTTCAGGCGGGGAACATAGACCGACAAGAAAGGCCTTTTCCCTTTTATTTTCAGGAGTAACAGTATTCAATCGAACAATAATAACTTACGTAATAAAAATGAATGACAGCTATCTGTCATGTAGCATGTTGCTATATTACAACCATTGTTTTATCTTGGCGGTTCATTCTCGATTCATATTCGAACCGTTCAAAAAGGTACACATTTTTGCTTTCACCCCCTACCATAGAAAGCGAATAATGCTGTAATGACCAAAACAGGCAAAATAGAAGCGCATATCAGATGAATCAGAACGATGACCGAAACTCTGCTAACCTTGAGACGGAAAAGCTGATAACGCTTGAAGATGCTTATGCATACTGCCGCCAGATTTCAAAAGAACACGCGAAAACATTTTATCTTGCAAGCCTGTTTCTCCCCAAAAAACAGCAGAAGCCTATTTTTGCCATCTACGCCCTGTTGCGCACCGTCGATGATGTTGTCGATATGGCAGAGGAAAAACTTGCAAACGGACTAATTACCAAAGAAGAGATCAGTCTGATGCTTGAGAGTTGGAAAACAAAACTCAAGGCCTGCTACGGCGGAAAAGTTGAGAACGATCCGATCATGATGGCCTGGCACGATACGCTGAAAAGCTTCACAATTCCGATAGAGCTTCCCCTTGATTTGATGGATGGTGTCGCCATGGATATTGAGTTCAAACCTTTTGAAACCTTTGATGAGCTCTACGTTTACTGCTATAAAGTGGCCGCAGTGGTCGGACTGATGACCTCTGAAATTTTTGGTTATAGTGACAAGCAGGCGCTGCAACATGCCATTGAACTTGGGATTGCCATGCAGTTAACCAACATTCTGCGCGATGTCGGTGAAGATGTCAACCGAGGCAGAATTTACCTGCCACT
>JBAXFV010000083.1:0-6038 GCA_037139755.1 Chlorobiaceae bacterium | reverse complement strand
TCGTTTCAAGCAAAAGTCAATGTTGACCACTTGAATCATCGCAGAAGTTGTGGCAGGGCTTGGCACACCCTGACTACACGAAGTCACGGTGTGCCTGAAGAATTATTATTTCGGCATTCCCGCAATAAAACGCTCAACAACACCAATCTCAGCAGCACTGAGCCTGAACTCCGCAGCGCCAACAACACCTTCAACCTGGGCAGCATTTCGACCACCAACTATAGCCCCGGTAACGGCGGGATGGCGCAACGTCCAGGCAATGGCAACCTCCCCGGCAGAACGTCCGTGCGGGGCACCGATCCGTTTAAGCAGCTCGACCAGTTCGAGATTGGCGGAAAGACGAGGTTCCTGAAACTCCTTGTTATTCCTGCGCCAGTCATCTGCCGAAAAATTTGCGGCCCTTTCCCGCGTCATTGCTCCGCTCAACATGCCGGAGAGCATTGGAGAATAAACAATAACACCGATATTCTGTTCCAGGCAGAATGGAAGAAGCGTTTGTTCAATCGCCGGACGAAGCATTGAATAGGGGGGCTGAAGGGTAGAAACCGGTGCAATCGGGATAATCCTGCGCAGTTGATCAACGCTGAAATTAGAGACCCCGATATGGCGTACCAGCCCCTCCTCCTTGAGGCGGGCCATCTCCTGCCAACCCTCTTCAAGGTCAACGTCAGGGTTTGGCCAGTGAATCTGATAGAGATCGATGGCATCAACCTTGAGTCGCTTGAGGCTCCCTTCGCACTCACGCCTGATGGAATCAGCCTTGAGACTATTGCCCATCTGGCGGCGTGCATCCCACACCAGCGAACATTTGGTGAATATCCAGGGCCTGTTCTTCATCCCGGCAACGGCCTTCGCCACCAGCTCCTCTGAATGGCCAAGCCCGTACACCGCCGCCGTATCTATCCAGTTTATGCCAAGCTCAACGGCCCGTTCAATGGCGGCAATCGCATCACCGTCATCCTGCGCTCCCCAGCCAAATTGCCAGTTATCACCACCAATCGCCCAGCTTCCAAAGCCGACAGGGGTAATTTGCATACCCGTATTTCCAAGCTCTCGTTTCTGCATCATCGTTCCTTGTGTTTATTGTTATTCCAGGTCATATTATTCCGCGATATAATCACGTTCTAATGTTCATTAATGAAGAGTTATTGTGATCATCCTGATTGCATTATTAAAGAATTATGCCGCCACCGTTTTTTCATAGAACGGTGAAGGTATTCTTGGATAGACCCGATAGACATGACGGAAAATCTCCTCCGCCCTCCCCTTCACCTCCTCTTCGGTATAGCTCTCAACAGGGAGACCTGTAGCCTCACTCCAGAGAAAATCCTCGATTGCCGTACGCACCGCATCGCGGGTTGACTCCTTCTCCTGCCAGTGGTCGATCCTGAGCTTTTCCCCCTTCAGCCTTGCGAGTAGCTCAATCGCCACCTGCTTGATTCGCCTGCTCTCATTCGGGGTCAGCTCCTGCTTCTTCAGGAGATCAAAAATTGCGAGTGACTCCTCGTCAAGCCCTTCGCGCATAGCACGGCTCTCCTCCTGATCAAGCTCCTGCACCAGACGGACCAGCTCCTCAAAGGTTTTCTCAATCGAGGGACGATCTTTTTCCCGATTATAAGCCTCAACAATCTCCTCATAGTGATGCTGAAAGTTGGTACGAAGCGGATTCCGCTCCATCAACCGCCGCAGTTTGTTGTCAATTGCCTGAGTGAGATTCTGCACGGCAGTGCGTTTGACCCTGCTCCGCTCAAACTCCCGGCGAAGCCGCTCAAAGTCGATTTTGCTGATATCGAAAGGCTCCGATGCTTCTGAAAGCTGTGAGGGTATCACCTCAATGGCCGTATCAACAAGGTGGTGAAACTGGCGAATGATCTCGGTGATGTCGGCCTGCTCGCGATCCTCCTGCAGGCTCTTGTAGAGGGCGTTGATGGCATTGTAATCGGCCCGAACTCCATTGATTCCATCGATGTTGATGGAGGCCTTGAACTTTTTGAACAGCTCGCGGCACATCACTTCAAAGCGCTTACGGCTCTCATTGTTTTCATTGACCGCCTCCTTGGCTGCAAGAAGAGCTGCGTTACGCTCAAAACCGCTTTTGGTGATAATATCGTCGAGAGAGGCGCCGCGCCCGACAAGGAAAGAGCGGATAACCGTTATCGCCTCAACAAGATCAGCAAGCAGCTCCTCATCTGGTCTGGTGGGATCGGCCTCGCCTCCGCTGCCTTCATGCCCATCGTCACCCACACCGGCAAAGGTGGCCAACGCCTTGCGCAGGTGGCGAAGAATGCCGCAATAGTCAACAATCAGGCCGTTGTTCTTCCCCTCATTGACCCGATTGGCTCGCGCAATGGCCTGCATCAGCGTATGCGCCTTGAGCGGCTTGTCGAGATAGATGGTTGCAAGGCTCGGCACATCAAAGCCAGTCAGCCACATCGCACAGACAAAAACGACACGGAAAGGGTGCTCCACCTCCTTGAAGGCATCATCAAGGGCCATGCGCTGCATATTCCTGAAACGGGGCTTTGTTTTCATCGAATCCGGCAGCTCCATCCCCTCCTTGATCAGCCGCCGGTGGGGAAGAATATCGAGATCCCACTTGCGGAACTTCTCCACCTCCCCCTGCTCCTCGCTCACCACAACCGCCATGAGGGTTTCGCGCATCCAGGTAATCTTCCGTTGACGCTGAATCTCCTCCTGCTCATCGGCAAGCGCAGGCAGCTCACGCTCCAGCTCCCTCAGCCGCTCCTGCCAGTAGAACTCAATCAGCAGATACATGCGCACACAGGTAATCTTGTCGATACAGACCATCATCGCCTTGCCCGACTCCCATGCGTTTGAATAGTGCTGTACAAAATCACGCGCAATCTGGTCGAGACGCTTGCCTGCCGTTATGATGTGATAATCGCGGCGAAGCTCCTGCTCAAGCCGCTGGGCAACATTGATATCGTCAATCTCAAGGCTCTCCAGCTTTCCGGCAATGCGCTCATTCAGGTCGCCCAGCGCAATGCCAAGCTTCTCGCCACGGGCATCATAATAGAGCGGCACCGTCGCCTTGTCGTCCACAGCCCGCTGAAAATCGTAGGTTGAAACATAGTCACCAAAAACACGACGGGTCAGTTCATCATCCTTGAAAAGCGGCGTGCCGGTAAAGCCGATGAAACTGGCGTTCGGCAGCGCATTGCGCATATTGAGCGCCAGCATACCATACTGCGTCCGGTGCGCCTCATCGGTGATAACAATAATTTCGTCCCGGCTGGTATAGCTCTCCTCCGGCTTCACCTCGGTGTTGAACTTCTGAATCAGCGAAAAAATATACTTCTTGTGCTGCCCAAGCAAGTCGCAAAGGTGCTGCCCGCTGGAAGCTCGGCACGGATCGCGATCGTTATCCACCACACCGCAACCGGCAAAGCTCTTGTAAATCTGCGTATCGAGATCATCACGGTCGGTGAGAATCAGAAAGGTAAAGTTGCCGCCAAGCTTGCGATGCACCTTGCGCGTAAAAAAGAGCATCGAATAGCTCTTCCCCGACCCCTGGGTATGCCAGAAGACGCCAAGCTTCCCCTGACGCTCTCTGCGTTCCACAACTGCCTCAAGGGCACGGTTCACCCCGAGAAACTGGTGGTTGCGGGCAATAATCTTTTTTGTCTCGCCCGAAGAGTCATCGAAGGCGATAAAGTTCTCAAAGAGATCCATAAAATTGCTCTTCTGGCACAACCCCCTGAGCAGCGTCTCCATCTCCACAACCCCCGGCTCACGCTCGGCAAGCCGCTTCCATTCATGAAAATGCTCCCACCGACTCGTGATAGAGCCAAGCTTCGCCTTGTGGCCGTTACCAAAAATGAGCAGCGCGTTGTGGTGAAAGATATGCGGAATAGTATCGTTATAATCCCTGAAATTCCTCTCGTAGCCCGACCGAATATCCTTGCCGATATTCTTGAACTCCATAAAGATGAGCGGCAGGCCATTGACAAAGCCCACAATATCAGGGCGCCGCCGGTAGAGGTCGCCCCGAATCCAGAGCTCCCGCACACAGAGAAAATGGTTGTTCAACGGCTCATCAAAATCGAAAACCCGCAACCGATGTTTCAGTCGCTCCCCTTTCTCATTCTGAAAAATAACCAGCACCCCATCGCGGAAGAGTGCGTACTTCTCACGATTCGTCGCCAGCAGCGTCTGCGTTGCCGTCGTCGCCACAACCTGACGAAGCGCGTCATCATAAGCCGTATCAGGCAACCCCGGATTCAGCACAACCAGCTTCGCCCTGAGCGTGCGCTTCAGCACCACCTCCCGGTCATCTCTGCGCCCCAGCAGACTGTCGGGGCCAAAGTCCTCACGGTTATAGGCATAGATCGACTCCCAGCCAAGCTGCCGCTCCAGATACTCCGCCGTCGTTTGCTGGACGAGGGAATCTTCGGTGTAGGGCGATGGGGTCACAGGCGCTCCTGCGTTGGTTTTTGAAGATTGATTCCTCGTTCGGTGAGCCGATAGGACTGTTTTTTACTGCGCGGCTTGTCAGGAATGGTCATTTCAATAAGCCCGGCAACAAGCAGTTTTTCGAGACTACGTTTAAAGTTCCCGCTTCTGGACAAGTAACCGGCAGCCAAACGAAGCTCTGCACCAGTTCGTTCCACCATACACATCTCAAGAATCTTTCTTTCGATATCGGTTAAATCATCATGGGCCTCATCATGGGCCTCATCATGGGCCTCTTGGATCTTGTCATGAGTGGTTGACTTTGGCTGTTGGCTTTCAACTTGAACACCAGGGCGCGGAAAAGTTACGGTAAACCAGTGCTCCGACACCTCAATCTGAGGTTCTGCAACCCCATAATCGTGGCACAAATTGAGGATACGCCGAATTCCTGAGCCGATATGCTCTACTGCCTCCATACGATGCAACATCCCGAACAAGAGCGGATTGCGGGGAATACTCTTGAAGCCAAGATCAGCCTCAGTCATACCCGCAGGCAGTCCACCCGGGCTGACAATTTCCACCCGATCCTTGAAAATATAGACCTGTACATTAGCCGTGGAACGGTAATCACGATGGGCAAGCGCATTCACCACCGCCTCGCGCAACGCCTCTTCAGGCAGTTCAGGCCGCTCATCACGCTTGACATGCTTGATGATGTACTCCACATTAATTTTGGAGAGAATGTAAACCACCACATCATCAATCATGGAATAGATATCGCTTTCAAAACCTCGCCTGTCAAGAATTCGCTCCTTGTCGGTACCAAGAAACAAGGCGCAGGCAACATCAGCGCTGATGGTATATTTCCGAATATCCTTTGCCAGCAGCCACGCCCCAGCATGGGCCATAGAGCCATCCTTGAACAGGTGCAGATTGGCAAGCGCTGTCAAAGGCTCCATATCCGCCGGGATTTTTGCCCGACGCTGAAAAAGTTTCCATGCGTCACTTGTCAAATCATCCTGAATCGAAAAGCGGCCGCAGGGTGTTTCATCAAAATGAATCAACCCTTCCCTGAAAAAAAATTTCCGAATCTCCTCGCGAGACATCTGCTGCGATGAAGCGCCTTCACGCATAAAAAACTTGCCCCCGAATGAGTAGGGCTTGCCATGCTGTTCCGGCACCGTGACGCATAGCACCCTGTCAATACCTGCAATATCAACAGCTATCGGAGGTTCAGCAGAACGAGCCGTTGTCTGTACCTCCGACTTGAGACGGTTAAGGTCATCAACACCGGTGATCTCTCCACTATCCGCCACACCGATCAAAATCACTCCACCGGTAGCATTGGCAAAAGCACAGATTTCCCTGCCGAGATTCGACGTGCCCGAGCGCTTGAACTCGGTTGTGAAACCCTCGCCAAGGGCAATGAGATCCATGAGCTGCTTTTTCTTCATCCGTTTCAGGCTTTATGACAAGGTATTGAGCATCTATTGACATTTCTATTGACGTTTCGACAAACAATGTTAATATTATAACATACTTCAAAAAAATGAGTTAAAAATTTATTTCCAGAGTTATTGACGCAAGTTATTGACGTAACGCCCTTTATTCGGACAAATTGCGTC
>JBAXFV010000082.1:0-6056 GCA_037139755.1 Chlorobiaceae bacterium | reverse complement strand
GTAATGGAGAGAGAGCCATCATTGGCGGAGGTGGAGGTCATGTAGGTCATGTTCTCCACACCATTGATCGCCTCTTCGAGTGGAGGCGCAACCGAGCGGCCAACCGTCTCTGCGCTGGCACCAGGGTAACTTGCTGTTACCGAAACACTTGGAGGCGCAATATCAGGAAACCTTGTTATAGCCAACTGATTCATCCCGACAAGGCCGAGAATCACCAGAATTACCGATATGACCGTTGCGAGAACCGGTCTGGAAATAAATCGTTCAAACATCACTCAATACGTTTAGCTCATCCGCACACTGCGGAAAAAATTTCTCCATCAGCGGCATTCTCATTTTTTGGTCTCCCCTGCAACAGGAATACTCCTGAGCGGCGTAATCACAGCTCCATCCTGCAATTTGTCGACACCGACCATCACAAAGGTATCACCCTCGTTCAGGCCGGAACTCACCACATAGCTGTCGGGAGTTCTGGCCCCAACGGTAATTGCCTGCTTCCTGACCTTGTTGCCCTTGTCGAGCAGAAAAACAAAGACCTTGTCCTGAAGTTCAACTGTCGAAGCCTGAGGCACCATGAGCGCCTGATGATACACTGACTCCATCATTACCGTACCGGTATTTCCTGAGCGCAACAGACCCTGGCGATTGGGAAAAACGGCCCTGACCCTGACAGACCCCGTCGCCTGATCAAACTGCCCGCTGACAGTTGTAAGAAAGCCTTTTTCGCTGAAACGGCTGCCGTCGGCCAGCAGCAGGGAAACAGGTGGTACCTGATGAAGGGTCTCCTGTATAGACGTGCCGGTGAACTGCTTCCTGAAGCGGATATAGTCGAGTTCACTCATACTGAAATAAGCATACACCTCGCTGACATCACTGAGCATCGTCAACCATCCAGCCTGATTTTTTGTGACAAGAGTCCCGATTCTGAAGGGAATTTTTCCGATATAACCGCTGACAGGTGCCTTGATAACGGTATAACCGAGATTGACCGAAGCAGAACGGAGAGCTGCCTTCGCCTGCTCCAGAGTCGCTAGAGCCACCTGATAATTAGCTTTCGCACCTTTAAGCTGAATATCCGAGACCACGTTACTCTGAACCAGCGGCACCAGTTTATCCATATCAAGCTTTGCCGCAACAAGCCGCCCCTCAGCCCCATGTTGAACCGCCAATGCGCCGTTATACTGCTCGCGGTAAACCTGATCATCAATCTTGAAAAGCGACTGACCAGCCTTGACAAAGGCGCCTTCATCGACACAAATAGTCTGGAGAGTACCATCAACCTGGGGCCGAATTTCAACATTCACCTTCCCCTCAAGAAGGGCGGCATATCCAGTGGTAACGGTTGCATCCGAACGCTGAACAGTTGCAATCGACAACGTTGGACGCTCCTGCTTTTTGGCATCTTTCCCTCCACTACCCGATCCGCATCCGTAAAACAATACCGGTATACAAATTCCTATAGCGACCCGAATCCTGAAAAACCTCTGCACCAGCCTGTTGCTCATAATCTCTGTTTATTATTATCCGCTGAAACGACCAAACCACTTTTTGCTGAACCCCTTTCTGACAATTGAAACGCCCGGTTCCTGAACTCTGCCTTCAATATATATTGCTTCCGCTCAAGCTTCCGTAACAAATCTTCCCGCAAAGAAATGATAATCAAGATTTATCCGGTTCGAACTCGAGTACAATGGAGTTCATGCAGAAGCGTTTTCCCGTAGGGGGCGGTCCGTCGTCGAAAACATGGCCAAGGTGCGCTTTGCAGCGTCCACACACGACTTCCGTTCTCTCCATTCCGAATGACAGGTCTATCTGATACAAAACACTGTTCGGGCGTACGGTTTCAAAAAAACTTGGCCATCCGCATGTACTGGCGAACTTGGCATCGGAGCGGAAAAGCATATTGCCGCAGGCGGCACAAAAGTATGTTCCTTTTCCCTCATAATCCCAGTACTTGCCTGTAAATGCCTGCTCAGTTGATCCATGGCGCGCCACTTCATAGACTGCAGGAGAAAGGACCTGCTTCCATATTGCGTCAGAAAGATTCAGTCTGGTTGTATCGGTACGCGAGTAGTACGGATTGGCGGATTGATGCTGCTCAGTCATAGTTTTGCGTATTGCCGTTTTTATTGGAAGCTGCGCCTCATTGCAGGCAGATAATGCAATCATCAAGAACAAGGAGAGAATAGCCATTCCTGAGAAACTCTTTTTGACATACCGCTCGAGCTTGCTGTACCACAAAAAATGAGGATGGGCGACCTTCTTCGCTACCAACATGCCGCCCCTCCGGAGCTTGAAATTTTGACAAGTACTCAATATTACCGACGTCCCCCTATTTTGACTTTATCAAGCATTTTTCTGAGGTTTTCAATACTGAGAATTGATGTTTTGAGTGGTTGAATGTGGGTATCTTCACCGGTGTCCTCGGTGATGCCGGTCTGAACGGGATAAATGAGGATATAGCTGTTTTTCTGGAAATACCTGTTGAGGTAGGCTGGAATCCTGGCCATCTTCGAGTGATAAGATGGGTGATTTTTACGGCTCATAACAATAATGAGGTTATCGTCATGTTTTATCTCTCTTGACAGCACAAGAAAATCATCCCATTCCTTTAACACTTTGTACTCGGCATTAGGTAGATTTTCAGCATAGGCTTCTTTCAGACAGGCAATGGTTTGTTTTGATGCGTAAACCATCAGTTTGCTGCCAGTATTCTTTATAATGTTAATGACCCTTTGCATCCAGAGCGCAAAACCGATCTCATTTTCGGCATCCTCCGGAATAACGATAATCGT
The DNA here is from genome assembly GCA_037139755.1 of Chlorobiaceae bacterium. Classification (GTDB taxonomy): domain Bacteria; phylum Bacteroidota; class Chlorobiia; order Chlorobiales; family Chlorobiaceae; genus Chlorobium. The sequence goes on along the minus strand of JBAXFV010000082.1, from coordinate 3,261 downwards.
TCGCTTGATGGTGGAGAGTGGCTGGAAAGGCTTATAAATAAAAGTTGTGACATTACTTCTGCCAAGAATTTTTTCTGATGAACTTCCGAGAAAACTGTCGGTGAGAACGTTCTGATGGTGGAGTCCCAAAATCAGATCGGTGATCTTCTGCTCTCTTATAACACCGGCTATACCATTAACCACATCGTTGTCATAACGAAGCAGCCCGGTCAGCACATTATCGGTAGACGATGCAACAACTGCTGCCATTTCAAGAATTTTCTCAGCATTCTTTTCTGCAGTTTCGTCGGGCAAACTGTTATCGGCGACATGCATGGCATAAATACCACTGCGGGTTTTACCTGATCTAACGGTGACACTCAGATTGACCAGCTCGTCAACAGTCTTTATATCGTTCGTATGAATCAGTATCCGTTTTTCAACGGTTGGTTGTCCTGGTTTTGCAGCATCACCAGCAGCCTCAGCCAACGCGACATTACGAGCCCCTTTTTCGCCAATAACTGTTGCCAGAGTGCAGGTGACCAGAATAAAGAGGATCGTCCCGTTCAGAACACTTTCATCGAGCAACCTGACTGGTGTGCCGGCAGGAGTATAACCGGTAACTATATTGTAACCGATCATTACCGTTGCAAGGGCCAATGCGGCATGAGCACTGATCAGTCCGAAAATCAACCTGCGCTGATCAAGCGAAAACCCGAAAAGTTTCTGGGTAATCCAGGCTGAAAGATATTTGGCAACTGTAGCTGCTAATGTAACAACCAGGGCTACCTTAATGGTTTCATAACCTTTGAAGAATGCCTGAATATTGATCAGCATACCGACACCGATCAGAAAGAAAGGAATAAATATGGCATTGCCGACAAACTTGATTCTGTTCATGAGCGGTGATGTCCTCGGAATCAGGCGGTTCAGGGACAACCCTCCGAGAAATGCACCGATAATAGCTTCAACGCCAGCAGCTTCGGCAAGAAACCCACTGAAAAAGACCATTGCCAGCACAAAAAGGTACTGCAAGACACTGTCATCAAAGCGCTTGAAAAACCATCGTGCAATCACCGGAAAAAGCAACAGAACAATCAGACCGAAAAGCGTTACTCCAAGAACAAGCCTTATCCAGAATCCGCTCATCAGCTCCCCTGAGGAGATTCCAACGACAACAGCCAACACCAGCAGCGCAAGGGTATCGGTGATAATGGTGCCGCCGATGGCAACATTAACAGCCTTGTTCTTGGCGATACCAAGCTTGCTTATGACCGGGTAGAGAATAAGCGTGTGGGAGGCAAAGATACTGCCGATAAGTATTGAGGGAAGCAGAGTGAATTGCAGAATATAGAGCGCCACGACAATACCCAGCCCAATGGAAATAAGAAAGGTATACAGACCGAACAGGATGCTTTTCGTGCTGTTTTTACGAAAATCGGCAACATCAATCTCCAACCCCGCAAGAAACATAATATAGAGCAGACCTACAGTGCCGAACAGAATAATACTGCTGTCGCGCAGCATCAGGTTCAATCCATGGGGACCAATCAGCGCTCCGGCAATTATCAGGCTGATCAAACTCGGAATTTTCAGGCGACTCAGCAGAAGCGGTGCAAACAGAATGATAAACAGTATCAGCGAAAACTGTAATACGGGATTTTTCAAAGGCAGCGATAAATCGAGCAGGGTCATCAACAGCATGGCGTATATTAAATTTTATGTCGCCAGATACCTTAAAGAAAAAAACTTCAAGGATAAAACCCGTCAAGCCAAAACGCATAACGGTTCCCGCTGAAATATGCATATCTTTTAAGCCGAACACAAACAGTGACAACTCATGCTCTTTGTGCCTCACAATCTCCCAAAACCATTTTTCTTACCTTCCATGCACTGGCTCTATCTCATTATCGCTATCCTGCTTGAGGTCTCAGGCACTACCTGCATGAAATTTTCTGACGGCTTCAGTAAACTTGTGCCATCGCTTTTTATCTTTATTTTCTACGGGCTGAGCTTTACCTTTCTCTCGCTGGCACTCAAGGTACTGCCCATCGCATTGACCTATGCCATCTGGTCGGGGGTCGGAACGGCGGCAATTACCGTTATCGGCGTTCTCTGGTTCGGAGAGGGTATCAATGCCATTAAATTTATCTCCCTGCTGCTGATTATTATCGGCGTTGCAGGGTTACACTATGGTCAGGAACAGCTTCACTAAATGATGAAACAGCAACTCCTTTATAAAAAAATTGTCGTCAAGGTCGGCACCAACGTCATTACCGGAAAAAACGGGGAACTCGACCTTGAGATCCTCAGCAGCCTCACTACCCAGATTGCAACACTGCAAAAACAGGGAATCCAGGTTATTCTTGTCTCATCAGGCGCAGTTGGTGCCGGACGTTCGATTGTCAAGCTCTCGGGTACCATTGCGCCCGTAGCCGCCCGGCAGGTGCTCTCCTCAACCGGACAGATCAAGCTGATCAGCACCTATAACGACCTCTTTCTGCAGCACGGACTCATCACCGCACAGATTCTGGTCACCAAGAGTGATTTCAGCGATCGCCTGCACTATCTCAACATGCAGACCTGCTTCTCCTCCCTGCTCCAGCAAAACATCATCCCCGTCGTCAATGAGAACGATGCCGTTTCGGTCACGGAGCTGATGTTTACCGATAATGATGAGCTCTCCGGCCTTATCGCCTCAATGATGGATGTTGAGGGCTACATTATTTTGTCGCATGTGGATGGACTGTTCGACATGAAAACAGGTAACGGCGCCATCATTCCGGTCATCGACCCCTCGACCAAACATTTCCACCAGTATATCAATCCGGGAAAATCCGAGTTTGGCAGGGGTGGGATGCTGACCAAATGCCACATTGCGCAAAAGCTTTCGCGGCTTGGCATTACGGTTCATATTGCCAACGGACGCAAGCCGGATATTCTCCTCTCGATTCTTGAGGGAGAAAAGACTGGCACAACATTTCTGCCACAAAAGCCGACGCACGGTCCAAAACGGTGGATTGCCAATAGCGAAGGGATGGAAAAAGGGGCAGTCACCGTCAACATGGGCGCTGAAATGGCGCTGGTGGCGGGAGAACGCGCCAACAGCCTGCTGCCGGTCGGAATTGTCTCGGTTGAAGGGCGCTTTCTGAAGGGCGACATTATCAAGGTGTGCGCCACCGATGGCACCATTATTGGTTACGGCATGGCTCAGTATGGCTCAGAAAAGACAGTTGCGCTCATGGGGCAGAAAGATCAGAAGCCCCTTGTTCATTACGATTA
>JBAXFV010000081.1:0-6205 GCA_037139755.1 Chlorobiaceae bacterium | reverse complement strand
TCCTCGTCAATATTCAGCTTGTCGATAAAACGGGAGAACTCGGCAAGCGCCTCCAGCGGAATAACAATATCCTCGTTCAACTTGAAAGCGTTTGTTCTCCGGGCAATCGCACCAAGCTTTTTACGATCAGCCCAGAAACGAATGGCTTCGGCATTATCCCTGGCCAGAAACATCAGCGTATTCGGATGCGGCTCAAGCAGACGCTCCACCCGCTCAACGCCACTCTGAACCTCCGCCGCGCTGTTACCGGCAATATCAATCAGCAGCACTGCTTTCGGTGTCTGGGCACGCGGCGCCTTCACCTTGTAATCAATAGCTCTGATATACTCATCATCAAAATGCTCCAGCGCAAGCAGTGCTTCGCGATTTTCAGAATGGAGGGGGAATATTTTCGACAGTTCAAGAATCACCCGGCTCGCCTCGTCCATGTCTGGCCCGAAAAACTCAAGACAGAGTGTTCTCTTTTCTGGATACTTCGGATAAAGCACAAAAAGGGCCGAGGTAATCACCCCGTCAGTTCCCTCTTTCTGGAGACCGGGCACTCCCCCGAGCGCCTTATTGGTAATATCCTTCCAGAGCCCCTTTTTCCGAATATCAGTGCCAAGCAGCTCAATGCGATCAATCCTCTTGCCCGACTCATTCCAGACCTCAAAGGTGACCGTATCCTCATGAAGAATTTTCCGCAACCGATGATCAACCCGCTTCACAATCCAGTTCTCCCCGGAGGGCATGGCCATCCTCCATTCAACCAGATTATCGATACAGGTTCCCCAGCGTACTGCCATCTTTCCACCGGCATTTTCAGCGATATTGCCCCCTACAGTACAGGACCACTCACTGGTCGGATCTGTGGCAAACACAAGACCGTGTTCATCCGCCTCCTCCATCGCACTCTCCGTCACCACACCCGCCTCAACATCAATTACTGAGGCCTGCGCTATCTGACCATTGTCAAGCTGAAATTCACGCTCCGAAATGCCACGACTGCGGTTCAGCTTCTCCATATTGATAATCACACACTTCGACCTTAGAGGAACCGCCCCGCCAGTCAACCCCGTACCAGCGCCACGGGGAATGACATGCAGACCGAGTGCAGCAATAGCAGTAATCAGCGGAGCCACCTGCGACTCCTTGTCAGGCGTTACGACCGCCGAAGGAAGATGAAGACGCCAGTCAGTGGCATCAGTGGCATGAGCCGCAAGAGAAAAGGGATCAAACAGCACATTTTTGGCGCCGACCACCGCTCCAAGTTCACGCTTCAGGCGGCGGCGAAGGTCTGGCGTCTTTTCAACCACCGAACGAAACCGCTCAAGCTGTTCACGCACAGCCGCCACGATCGCCGAAATCCTGCTTTCACCATTTCCCATATCGGAAATAGTGTCGAGCTCTTTAAATGCCCTTTCAAACAAGCGACGACGGCGGGCAGAAGAGTTCACCAGCTCCTGAAACAGATAGGGGTTGCGGCGATGAATAAGAATTTCACCGATAATGCCCATAAGCAGCCGCGACGACCGCCCTGTAACCCGCAACTCGCGAAGCTCTTCGAGCATCTGCACAATATCCGCTCCAAGCAGGAAAGATATTGCCTGCCTGTCGCCAGCAGAGGTATAGTTAAAAGGGATCTCACGCGGAGCAATAGTCGCTGGTTTCACAGTATCTTGACCTGTTCGTTATACAAAGCTTTATTTTTATGCATACAAAGTAACAAACCATAAGCAAAGGTTGAAGATATTGGGGAAAAAAGGGATGACGGAGTTGATGGAAGCTCTTCATAAATTGCCCATAGGCTCACTTTTCATCGCCCGACTTATCACGCCCTTCCTACAAAGCAATAAAACAAGCGACTTTCAGAGCGAAAAACAACAAAAAGGTAAAAAAACCTGTTTATTTTTAATTTTTTTAGGTATACTCAGACGATGTCCGAAATTATTAAAGATTTAGAACACAAAAAGATAATGATTCCCTATCAACCTCAAGAATTCATTCTCCAATGAGTCGTTTCTTTGAGCGGTACGAGCCTGAAACCAGTCAATTTTTTGATGAGGTTATTGCAACAGAGGGTGCCCCCAGACCTCATTACGACAAGATGCTTCAGCGTTTTGCCCAGTTTTCGATTGACGATATCAAGGCCCGCAGAGAGATTGTCAACATTTTTTTCCGGAACCAGGGTATCACGTTTACCGTCTATGGCGAGGAGGAGGGTGTCGAACGACTTTTTCCTTTTGATCTTATTCCAAGAGTGGTGCCAGCGCACGAATGGCAGACCATCGAAAAAGGGCTTACCCAGCGGATTACAGCGCTCAATGAGTTTCTGAACGATATCTATCATGGTCAGAAAATCCTCAAGGACAAGATTATTCCCGCCGAACTGATTCTTGGAAGCCAGCATTTCAGACGCGAATTTGTGGGGGTTAAACCCCCGCTCGGCATCTACATTCACGTCACAGGGAGCGATATCATCCGCGATCGTCAGGGCAACTATCTGGTACTTGAAGACAACCTGCGCACCCCGAGTGGCGTCTCCTACATGCTGCAGAACCGGCAGGCCATGAAGCGCGCGTTTCCGGTACTCTTCGACAAATACAAGATCCGACCGATCGAGAATTATCCGCAAGAGCTGCTTCGCACCCTGCAGGAGATCGGGCCGGTTTCTCGCCGGCAACCGAACGTCGTTGTCCTTACCCCGGGTATTTACAACTCAGCCTACTTCGAGCACAGCTTTCTTGCCCGCCAGATGGGCGTCGAACTGACGGAAGGCAAAGATCTTGTGGTTAACAACAACAAAGTCTACACAAGAACCACAAGAGGGCTCGAACAGGTTGATGTGATCTACCGCAGGGTTGACGATGCCTATCTTGATCCGCTCGTCTTTCGCCCGGACTCAAAACTTGGTGTAGCAGGCCTCGTCAACGCCTACCGCAAAGGAAATGTCACGCTTGCCAACGCCATTGGCTGCGGCGTGGCCGACGATAAAGTTATCTACAGTTTTGTCCCGAAGATTATCAAATACTATCTCGGAGAGGATCCGATTCTGGAGAATGTTCCAACCTGGCTGGCAAGCAATCCTGCCGACCTGAAATACATTCTTGCAAACCTCGATTCTCTGGTTGTAAAAGCCGCCAACGAGTCGGGAGGTTATGGGATGTTGATCGGGCCGGAGTCAACCATTGAAGAGCAGGAGAAGTTTGCCGAGATGATTGTAGCCAATCCCCGCAACTACATCGCCCAGCCAACGATTTCGCTGTCGCGTCACCCAAGCTTTTTCAATGACACCGAACTGTGGGGATGCCATATTGACCTACGTCCCTATGTCTTGTATGGCAAAACAATTACTATAGTCCCCGGTGGCCTCACAAGAGTGGCCCTCAAGCGCGGTTCGCTGGTGGTCAACTCCTCTCAGGGCGGGGGCAGCAAGGATACGTGGGTTGTCGATGAATAAACACTAATATTTACTATCATGTTAAGCCGTGTTGCCGAATCACTGTTCTGGATGAGCCGATATTTTGAGCGGGCAGAAAATACTGCGAGGTTTCTCGACGTCAATTTTAACCTGCTGCTCGATCTTAACAAAATTACTCATGTCGAGAATCCGAACTACTGGATTGCCCTGATTCTTGTCACCAGCGACAAGGAACGTTTCAACAGCCTCTATGAGGAGTACTCGGCACGTACCGTCACCGACTACCTGGTGTTCAACAAAAACAATCCGAACTCCATCATCTCCTGTGTCAGCCTGGCGAGGGAAAATGCACGCAGCATTATCGAGAGCATCTCAAGCGAAATGTGGGAGCAGGTCAACAACCTCTACCACTACCTGCAGAGCGTGACACCTCAGTTCGTGCATACCGACCCCTACGGTTTCTACAAGGAGATCAAGAACGCGTCTCACCTCTTTCAGGGTATTACCGACAACACCTTCTCCCATAACGAAGGGTGGGACTTTATACAGATTGCAAAATATCTTGAGCGTACCGACAATATTGCCCGCCTGATCGACGTAAAATACCACATGCTGCTCTCCGAAGCACAAAACCAGGATGAGATTGTTGAAGGCTCAGAGGATATCATTCAATGGATGGCAGTGCTTAAAAGCTGCAGCGCACTTGAGGCGTTTCGCAAGGTTTATCTCTCAAAAATCGATCCCGATAACATTCTGCGTTTTCTTATTCTCGACCGGACATTCCCGCGCAGCATCAACTTCTCCGTCTGTGCGGCTGAAGATGCCCTGTGGCGCATCTCAGGCAGCTCCCGCCATCGCTATGTCAACAACGCCGATCGGCTTATCGGAAAAATAGAGGCCGAGCTGAGCTATACTGCCATTGAAGACATCTATGCCAAAGGGTTGCATCACTACCTTGAAGATTTGGAACAACGGCTGGTGAAAGTTGGTGAGCAGGTTCATTTGACCTATTTTGCCTATCACACTCCGGAAATCGAACCCATGGATATTGAAGAGGCATTGCCCTTTACCGGAGTAGCCGGAGGACGGGCCTACTGGAGTCAGGCACAACAGCATCAGCAACAGCAATAAACGGATGTAAACACAAAAGAGCATGATTCTGAAAGTTGAGCACGCAACACTGTTTGAATATGACAATCCAATCTATGAAACAGCGACTGAAGTAAGGCTCCACCCCGACAACAACCCTGCAGCTCCGCAACATTGCGCAAGCTTCAAGCTTGAGGTCGATCCCCCGGCAACACTTTTTCAGTACACCGATTTTTACGGGAACCAGGTCAACCACTTCAACCTGCTCCAGAGCCATAAACGGGTGAAAATCGTTGCAACCTCCGTCGTAGAAACCGGTATGGGCATCTCTGCTGCCGGTGAGGATGAAGAGATCTATCTGATGGACTTTTCCTGCCAAAGCCGCTACGTCCATTTCGACCAGGCAATCCGCGACTTTGCATCCCGCTTTGCGGCCGATACCGACAGCTTTCAGCTTGCCGAATCGATCTGCCGCCACATCAACGATACCTTCATCTATGAGCCGGGTGTGACCGATGTTCACAGCACCAGTGCCGTTGTCATGGCACTCGGACGCGGCGTGTGCCAGGATTTTGCCCATATCATGCTTGCGGCCTGCCGAAGCCTCGGCGTCCCCGCCCGCTACATCAGCGGTTACCTCTTCGGAGGAAGCACACCGGATGGACGCGATGAAGCCAGCCACGCCTGGTGCGAAGTCTACTGCGGCAAAGAAAAAGGGTGGATCGGGATGGACCCAACCCACAAAACCCTTTTTGTTGATGAACGCTACATCAAAATCGGTTCAGGAAGAGACTATGACGACATACCGCCTGTACGGGGTACCTACAAAGGCAATGCCAAAGAGAAACTCAGTGTTTCAGTGAAAGTTAGCTCCATGGAACAGGTATAATCCATGACACAACGGTTGCGGAATGGCTCTCGACCATGGTGGCTCTTGCTACTGATCTCCGGATTGTTGATCGCCCTCGTTTTTTTCGCTCTGACACCATGGAACATATCGCATATATCGTCTCACCCCAGGCCAGCACAAAGTTACCGTGAGGCGTTACACCTCATCGAAATCTTTCAGGAAAAGGAACGTCAGAAGATGAATCCTCTCTGCAGATTGCAATTGATGACCCATAACAAAAAAACAGAACGGGCCATCATTCTGGTTCATGGCTATTCGAGCTGCCCACAACAATTTCACAAGTTGGGACAACGTTTTTATGATGCAGGATATAACGTGCTTATGGCACCCCTCCCGCATCACGGACTGGCTGACCGGATGACAAACGCACATTCCCGGCTAACGGCCGAGGAGCTGGCAGCTTATGCCGACCAGACTGTCGATATTGCCCGGGGGCTTGGCAGGCGGGTGTTCATGATGGGTCTTTCCGCCGGGGGTGTAACCACTGCATGGGCGGCACAAAACCGGAACGATATCGATCTTGCGGTTATCATTTCTCCAGCCTTCGGATTCAAAAAGATACCTGCGCCTCTTACCGTCGCCGCCATGAATTTCTATAGTCTGTTACCCGACGCCCTCGAATGGTGGGATCCTCTCCTGAAGGAAAAGGCTCCACCAGCTCACTCCTATTCCCTTTATTCCCGTCACGCTCTGGTAGAAATTCTTCGGCTCGGCTTTGCCACCCTGAATGATGCTCGACATCATCCGCCAGCAGCCGAAAAGATCATCATGGTCCTCAACGCCAACGACATCATGGTCAATAACGA
>JBAXFV010000080.1:0-6243 GCA_037139755.1 Chlorobiaceae bacterium | reverse complement strand
TTCAGCTTCTTCATCATATCGTTCGAGGTGAACATGCCGAAATTACCGCCTTCAGAAGCGTAGGTGCTTATAGTGTAATCCAGACCAATATGCTTGAAGAGTAACAGGTAACCCATCATCGTATAGACGCCGGGATCACCGAACACATCACCTGATGGCGTAATGAAAAGCACTTCCGCACCTTTGCGGTTGAAGGTAGGCTCTACGTTCACACCGGTAAGATCTTCAACATCCTCGGCAAGTGACATGATATTCTGCACAAAGGTGTGCGGCTCAATTCCAAGGTGGTTACCGGTGCGATTGCAATTCGAAACCGGAGCAAGAATCCAGTTATTATTCACGCCGATAAGGTTCAGCAGCTCCCTCACCATCATGGTTATCTCCGCCGTATCGATCCCGAAGGGGCAGAAAACCGAGCAGCGGCGACATTCGGTACACTGGTGAAAATACATGTGCCACTCTTTGATCACCGATTCCGTCAGCTTCCGTGAGCCGGAAAACCCTTTCAGAATCTTCTCGACAAGTGGAAAATCATTGCGATAGACCGACCGAAGCAGCTCCGCGCGAACAACCGGCATATTTTTAGGATCACCGGTGCCAAGGAAAAAATGACATTTGTCGGCACATGCTCCGCAACGAACACAGGCATCAAGAAAAAGCTTCAGTGAACGGTACTTCTTCAAACGGCTTTGCAACCCATCGCTGATTGTTTTCTGCCAGCCCGCCGGGAGCTGCCAATCTTCGTCGGTTGCGGCCCATTTCCTTGGATTGGCAAAACCAAGGTCTTGAAGCACCTCGGGTTTACCGGGAAAACACCAGTTCCCGTCACGGAATTCGACAGGCCTGTCCCACCACTCCTGGGGAGAGTAGTCTCCTTTCAGAACACTGGGCTTTTCGTCGAACTCTTTTTTAAGCTCGGATAGTTTAGGAGCGTATTTCGACATAATTATTGCTTTTCAATCGGCAGATTGGCCTTTGTCATCTTCTCGCGGTAATCATCCTCATACTCGGAGTATGTCCTGAATTTGATATCGGAATTCCATGGATTGACATGCCGTTTCTGACGACTGTTATTCGGCAGGTTGCGTGTCGGACTTAAAAAAATCGCTCCGGCATGCATGAGCTTGCTGAAGGGGAAGTAGATCGCAAGAACTGACACCAGAAAGAGATGAACATAAAAGAGAGTACCTATATCTCCTGGCGCATCAAAACTGAAATTAACCAACCTCAACATCTGGTCTTTGACAGGCATAATATCCAGCCTTACGATGTAGCGCATGAGAACTCCAACCACAACAATCGCCGCAATGAGAAAAAGCGGAAAGTAATCCGTCTGCAATGAAAGAAGACGCATTTTTGCATCCTTCAAACGGCGAAAAACAAGAAAGGTGACGGCCGCAAGAGCAACCGCATCGGTAATATAAAAGGTTGGGAGGGTGACGTCAAGAAAACCATCCGCATGATCAAGAAAATCGGTGAATCCCGGAACCATGACAAAAAAGAAACGGGAGTGGCGAAGCACAATAATGAGCAGAGACCAATGAAACGCCAGCCCTCCAAGCCAGAGCCACTTGTGCGATCCGTAGGCAAGATTAGCCTCTTTATGGAGTTCCGCTTTGGTATTGCGGAAAAGAGAGCGGAAGAACAACACTTCAGACAAAACCCTGAGTGCAGCTTCCCAGAAATGAGCGGGACTTTCCAGCCGGTCATACTTGATCCAATCCAGAGTTTTTTCCTGTCCGCAAGTTGTTGGAATGCGAAAGGGAACTGGTCTCCTGATCCAGTCGATCAGACGAAAAAGAAAACCAGCCAGCAAGACAACAATTGCTGTATAGGGAATAATGACACCGAAAAGATAGGATAACCCGGCATACTGCACGCCGATAAAGGGAATAAGGGCAAGAATCGCCACCATAACAAGCGGCATAAGCACTTTCTTCATGCCTCAACCCTCCTCAACGCCATGTGCATCCGGCGACTGCCCTCTTCAACTTTAAGCTGATATATTTTTTCACGATGTCGCATGTAACTGTCGAATGCTTCAAGAGTGAGTGCGTCAAGACGCGAATTGAATGCCTCCTGCACCTCCTGCGTCAAAGTGCCTGCAACGGTGACTCTCTTCATGATGTCGCGCAGAATGAGTTTCGGTTCCAAAAAAATTGACAAAGCTTTTGATGGCGGAATGTTCTGGACAGCCAGAATCCGTGTAACATCGTCAAGGGAGTCTTTATAATCGTTTTCGCTCGTTCCCAGACCGGAAACAATCTTTTCGAGCGCTCCGGAAAGCACCATGGCAATCGGTGTACTGTATCCCATTTTTTCGGGAAACAAGGCCAGGGCACAATCCAGCCACTGCTCAAGAAGAGCTTTCTTGTTGGCCTCCAGCAAATCTGTCCATCTTGTCTTCATAGAGTACTGCGTAACAATTTCAGAATGGAGCCATCAGTCAGCACACTCAAAACCAACTGTTCACCTGATGTTCTTCAACAAGGCCTACAAATCCTTCGTAATCAATGCTTTCTACACCTTCAGCCATAACGCCAATCCCCCGAGCATCCAGATCGGGCTTCAGCGCGAACACAGGATTGGTTTCAAGAACACGCTCAATGGTGGATGAAAATTTATTACCGGCCTGAACCGCATAAACGCCGTCTTCAATGAAAAGAACGGGATCTCCCGGCAACAGAAACCTGACGCAGGTCTCGAAGGTATTCGTTTCAAAAGGAGACTTATTGATAGTATGTAACATGGTTCTTGCGGTCAATGGTGAATAATGACATCCTGTTCCTTCATCAGTCGGCCTGTCTCTTCGGCATCAAGCACTTCGACAGCCACGACAAGATCCTTTTCGGTCAAACCCCGTTCTTCAAGTGAAACTCTGTCGACATACAGTTTTTCGACATCATAGCCATCAAGCGCCATGAAGGTCTTTGAAAAGCCCTTGATACCGATACCGGTGGTATCCTGATCTTTTTTAAGGGCATAGACACCGTCACCGATAAAGACCACCGAAAGATCCTGCTCGTAGGCGGCCATGATCAGAATCATCTCCAGCCCCTCATAGGTATAGATCGTTCCATGCGGCGCATGGCGCAGCACATGCATGATCTTCTTTACATTTTCGTTTTCCATAGTTACATCAATCTCCAAAGGTTACGAGTCTGTCGTTACGGATGGCAATGTCGGTAAGAGTTCCAAGACCGGTGATAGCGCTTCCTTCAACGAGAACATCATCATTGATTCCCCGACGCTTGGAGGCTGCAATACAGGCAAGGATTTCAACACCGTGTTTCTGACTCAATTCACTCCAGCGAGCGGCGATATTGCGGTCGTCCTGGGGTGGATCCATCAGCTTTGTCACATTGGTGACACCATCATTATAAAGAAAGACTGCGTCAACCGTATGCCCTTTTTTGATGGCGGCTTCAGCAAACTTGAAGGCCGTATCGGATGCCTGATGGTTATACGGTCCCTCCTTGAGCAAAATTCCTATCTTCACTGACAATCCGTTTTTTTAAATGTTATGACTATCGCGGCCAAGCCGAACGTTCAATGCCCGGCTTGCTGCTCTTTAAATGCTTCGTACAGGGGCAACCATGTTTTTGCATAATCGGCAAATGGTTTTTCGATAAACTGGCAAAAATAGAGGGCGTTATCAGCGGCATAAACGTTGCTGCTGTTCAGTGCATCAAGAGCCTTCTGACCTGAATCGGCAGCATCATTTCCGGTAAGCTTCGCCTGGCTCCAGTAGTTCAGCGCCTCCTGCCGAAAAACAAAATTTTTCGGCAGTGACTGGGCCTGCTTGAGCGACGACACCTCTACGTTTCGGGGACCAAAAGTAACCGGCCAGCCTGTTTCAGCCCACTTTCTGGAGCATGCAATGGCCTCCTGAACCTGATTGATGACATCTTCTGACATGGATCCGTTATCTCCTTGTTTTCATGGTTTCTTTTCCCGGGGTCTACAGGCCTTCTCCCATCCCCATCTGGATATACCCTGAAGGGCAGACCAGTGAACAAAGATGGCATCCGACACATTTGGAATAATTGGTATAGACCACTTCACCGGGAGGATTGTCCCTGAACCGGGTAACTGCTTCCTGGGGACAGAAAGAGACGCACTGTTTGCAGTCGAAACAGAGCCCGCAGCTCATGCAACGCTCTGACTCCGCCTTTGCTTCACTCTCTGTCAGCGCTACAAGGAGTTCATCATGGTTACCAACCACCTCTTCCAGCTCAATGGTCTCTCGTTTGGCCTGTTCAGAGTGGGCAAAGTAGAGCACATCCTGCTTATGAACTTTTGTTATCTCCCGATAACCCTGCTCGGGAAGTGGCTCACCCTTAAGGAAAGCATCGATGGAATTTGCAGCCTTGCGCCCGTGTCCAACTGCCGTGGTGATAAGATCTACTTTTATGGCATCTCCGCCGCCGAACAGTTTTTCTTTTCCCTGCAGGCGAAAATACCGGTCAACCTTGAGCCAGGGGCTTCCGCCAGTAACGCTTTCAAAACCACTCATATCGGCGCTCTGCCCGATGGCGGCAACGATCATGTCGGCCTCGATGTCAAACGTTTCCCCGGTGTTTTTATATCTGAAAAAGGGAATTGGCGAATTCCACCCCTCTTCTCCTTTCACTTTTTTCACCATGCGTGCACAGCGGAGTGCCTGAACGCCATTTTCTCCAGTGATGACTTCCAGCGCCCCGGCCATATAATGCATGGTTGTTCCTTCCCTGGCCGCATCATCAAATTCGATCTGGAAGCAAGCCATCTCCTCTTTTGGAACTCCTGCTACCACTGATGCCCGGGAACCAAGACGAAGCGCAAGACGCGCCACATCCATCGCGACGTTTCCATCGCCGATAACCAGCACTTTTTTCCCTATGGCAATATCGTCACCCTGAACTTCGTAGTTTCTCAGAAAATCAATGGCGTTGGTCACACCAGGTATACCTGCGGAACCCGGCACCGGAAGCGAACGGCCGACCTGTGCCCCGGGAGCAATAAAAACCGCGTCATACTCTTGCTCCAGTTGTTCAAGAGAGATATCCGTTCCGACACGGACTCCCATTTTCGTCTCAACACCAAGAGTGATGATACGCTGAATTTCAGTCTCAAGAACCTTTCGGTCAACGCGGTAGCCCATGATACCGTACAGCACCATGCCACCCAATTTTTCATTGGCGTCGTAAATTGTCACGGCATGACCTTTTCGACGAAGCTGGTATGCAGCGGACAGGCCTGCCGGGCCGCCTCCGATAACAGCTACTCTTTTGCCGCTGTCAACCCCCGCTCCGGGTAGTTGCAATCCTGCCTCAATACCGTAATTGCCAACCGCCTGCTCAACGGCATTAATTGCCACACTTTCGTCGTGGTACTGGCGATTGCATGCGCTCTGGCAGGGATGGGGACAGATCCGGCCCATAACGGCAGGAAATGGATTGGCGTCGACAATCGTCTCCCATGCTGCTTTCCACGCATTGTCGGACTTGTCGATACCGTTCAACAGCCGCTGATAGCCCCGGATATTCTCCCCTGCCGGACATTCCGCCGAACATGGCGGAAGCTGGCTGACATAGACCGGGCACTTGTGACTATGATCTCCAAAGGCGACAATTTTATCAGTTCCCGTCAGTTCACTGTATGGGGGGAACACGTAAGATGTCGCAAAATCAAGGACTGGATTTGATTCTACCTTCATGAATTATCTCCTGTAAGTCTAAAAGCGGACATGAGCAGACTGATTGAATGTGGTTCTTGCATGACGGTAGCTGTCAATCATGTCATCATCAAAAGTAAGTCCTGTTTCTTCAAAAAAGCGTTTCCATCCAATACGGTTAATCCACTCGCCGACTCGTTCCCAGGGACGTCCGCCCTCTTTGTATGCGGTCAGGATTTTGCCGATAACATCGGTGACTTCAGGCCATCTGGGTGGATTGTTTGGCAGATTGTGTGCAACAATACTCATGGTTGATGGTTTAGAACGGGCGTTGCTGTTCTTGCCGCCAACCCATATTGCGAATTTTGAATGCTCGGGATGGTTGATCTCCATGGCAGGGCAGGCACCGAAACAGGCGCCGCAGCAGATACACTTTTCCTCATCAACCATCAGCGATTTCTTCCCGTTTATCACGGTTGGCCTTATGGCTGCAACAGGACAGCGGGCAACCGCTTTCGGTAATTCACAGATGGTTGCGAGATGATCGTGATTGATTCTTGGAGGACGGGTGTGTTTGACAACCACAG
>JBAXFV010000079.1:0-6323 GCA_037139755.1 Chlorobiaceae bacterium | reverse complement strand
GTGAGTCGGCAAGGGCGAAGAGTTTTTCAACTCGTCGGACGATCTCTTGTTGCTCGGGTAGTGGAGGACACTTAAATACGACATCATTCAGAATACCAAGATTTATATTTTTCTGAGCTGTTGCAGGCGCGTAATTCTCAAGATCGTTTTTTATGATGTCAATAATCCATTTTATAAACATTAACTCACTCTTCTCTGGATTTGGAATAAATCCAACAACACTATCAGGAAAACAAGCGGGATACGTAAGAATAGCTGTGTTTGCTATGTTAGCAGCAATTGTAATGCAGAGTGTTTTTGCTGGCCATAATTTACTCTGCGCAAGACCAAACTCGTTGTAGGTCTGTGAATGAGATGTTATAAATCCATCCGATTGCGAAATATCTCCTGTTTGTATAAATGGGTAAATCCCACCAAACAATTTCTGATCATTTCTTGGCCTGTTTTTTGATTTTCCTCTCCCAATTGTCCCTACATCTTGAATCTTTAAATTTTCCCACTCCGCCAAATCCTTTCCCTCCCTCCAATCCTCCGTCAATCGCCCTGAACATGCTGCCGAAAGAACGCTTTGCCGGAATTTCTTGAGTATTGCAGAAATCTTTTCGAGCCGTGCTTTTGCGCTTTTCACCTTTGGCAGAATGGCATCAAGCTTTTCGACAATGCGCTTTTGTTCGTTCAGGGGCGGGAGAGGTATTTGCAAACCCCAAAAAATATCAGGGTTGACATGAGGAATACCAGTCCCTTTTGGGTTGGATTGTATGGTTTTATATTGCCGCTGAATGAAATGTAACAGGTAGGTAGTTTCGATAATCACGGGAGTGAGACAAGCCAAAGTAGAACCAACAGATCCCTTTTGATTATATCCTGTCAAGCCAAAACGAGCACCATCCCAAACAACCAAGAAGTCATTGTTATTGCAGCAGTTTGAAGATTCAATATCTGCATATTGCCTTATTTTCCCTGTTTCAAATGCCTCGATATCAATATAAGGCAATGAGTTATCAAACTCATTCCTCTCAAGCTTTTTTGGCTTTTTACCTTTTTTATGTAAAACGACTTTATTGAGCGTCGTCTCAACCCAATGATCTCTCCCCATCACTCACTCCCCAGCAAAAGGGTGATCTCATTCAGCTCATTCACCACCGCTTCCAGTTCGCTCACCGCTATGGCAATCAGGTCTGCCGGTTCAGGCAGGTCATTCGGGTCGTCGAGGGAGTCGTCCTTCAGCCACTTGATATCGAGCTTGTAGCCGCGCGCCTTGATTTCATCAACAGGGAAAGAGCGGAACCGCCCCATCATCCCCTGGTCATCGCGTTTGCTGTTCCCGTTGGGGTCGGCGCCGTAGCAGTGTTCAAAGTCAGTAAACATCTCCGCAGTGAGCGGGCGATCTTTTTTGGTGCAGCTCGGGATGTTGGAGCGGCAGTCGTATATCCACACCGTTTCGGTTGGTCGCCCTTTTTGCAGAAAGACCACATTCGCCTGGGCGTTGGCGTAGGGAATAAAGGTACCACGAGGCAGGCGCAGGATGGTATGGACGTTGCAGTCGGCCATCAGGATTTCAAAGACCTCTCCCGCTTTGTCCTCAAAAAGGCAGTTGTCGGGGAGAATAATTGCCGCCCGTCCGCCGGGTTTCAGGACGGTGAGAATATGCTGGGCAAAGTTAAGCTGTTTGTTGGAGGTCTGAATGGTGAAGTCGTCACGGAATGGGGCCTGCCCTGCCCCTTTGGTGCCAAAGGGCGGATTGGTGAGAATAACGTTGTAGCGCTCTCCCCTGTCGGGCTCGTCGATGGTGTCGCCGAGGTAGATGGTTGGTTTCAGACCGTGCAGAAAGAGGTTCATGAGCGCCAGGCGACGGGGGCGGGCAACCAGATCCTGCCCGTAGTAGGTGCTCTCCTTTATCCGCTGTACCTCGTCAAGCGGCAGAGCGCCTTTTGTCTTGTCGATCAGCCATTCGTAAGCTGCTACCAGAAAACCTCCGGTACCACAGGCGGGATCACAAACTGTAAACTCCTGCTGTTTCAGCGGATCGGGCTGCATCAGCCAAACAATGGACTGAATGAGCACGCGAGGGGTAAAATATTGGCCTGCACCCTTTTTGCCTTCACTGGCCGCTTTGTCCAGAAGCCCTTCAAAGGCTTCGGCTTTTACATCAACACCCATACTTGCCCACTCTTCGGCGTCAATCATGGTGATGATCTTCTTGAGACTGACCGGATTGTTGAACTTGGGCATGGATTGAGCAAAGATGTCACCCAACAGGCCGCTCTCTTCGCGCAGCTTCTGTAACACCAAAAGGTAATGGTCGGTAAGCCCGGTGCCCGATTTGCTTTTCAGGGTTTCCCAGTCGCACTCGACATAACATTTATTCCCCTGCTCATCATAGATCGTTGCAATGGGCAAGGCAATACCTTTTTCATCCGCCATTTTTAGAAAAAGCAGATAGGTAAGCTGCTCGATGTAGTCGCCGTAATCAATGCCATCATGCCGAAGCGTGTGGCACATCCCCCAAAGTTTGTTGACAATATCAGACATTACTACCGCTTATGCGGCCAGGTTATGATTAATCTCCTGAAGAAGCTGCTGAAGCTGAACACCAAAAATCTTTTTGGCCTTTGCCAGCCCGCCGGGACGTGCGAGAACAGGCACAAGATCAAAGTTTTCCTGCTCAATGGCCAGGTTGATGATCAGATGCTGTCGAATATACTCCAGCCATTCAAGTTGTTCAGGATTAAATGCATGGGTTGCCCCTATATCGGCCATAGCCTTGTTGACCCGTTCTTCAGCAGTGAAGAGCGGGTTTTGTTCACTATCGGCATTTTTTATCATCGAGATGATGTCGGCCAGTGCTTTATGACCGGAGAGCGTATGTGCCTTGCGCACCTCTGCCTCGTCAAATTTGTTTGTTTTGAGGAGCTGGCGGATCTCTTTCAGCGCCTGGGTGTTCCACTTGCCGGGATTACGGAAGAGTATGGATAGTGCATCGATCTTCTCTTTGTTTGTCTGGATAAAGAGAGAAAAGGCGCTCAGGTACTCCTGTGGTTTAAGCGGGCCCTCATGGGCGCCAAAGATAAATTCAGAGGTAACATAGTCCTGCGTGCCATAGGCCACATAGAAAGGGGTTCTGGCGCGGTCGTAATTGAGCAGGAGATCCTGAAACTCCCTGTTGCGGAGAAGCCGCATGGTTTCGGTGAAACTGCTCTTCAGACTGTTTCGCAACCCGTCGGCAAACTTGTCAATTTCGCCCTGGGGAATAAATGCTGCAAAATCTTTGCGAGCTTTGGCGCTCATGGTTGAGACGATACGTCGCAGCCTCTTTACCAGCCGTTTGGCGTTATAGTCTTGTTCCACATTGTTCCAGATGTTCTCTATAATGTCAGCAATGGAAACGCTCTCGCCGCACTCCTCGACCTCAATGACAAAGTCGGTTGCATCTTTGAAATACTGGATCAGGGTACCGTCAAAACAGTCAAAAATGGTAAAAAACTCTTTGTTGATCTCAGGGCATTTCCGGGTGCCGCGCCCAAGCATCTGAGTCCAGAGGATACGCGACTTGACGGGCCGGAAAAAGACGATAAACTCAAGTGCCGGAATATCGACACCGGTGGAGAGCATATCGACGGTCACCACAATTCCAGGAAGTGGACGGTTCCTGAACCGCCTTATTTTTTCAAGGGGTCGATCTACGGAAGGGCTTCCGGTGATTTTCTGGACAAACTCATCACCACGGCCAAAGACATCGCGTGCAATGTTAACAAGCTGGTCGGCATGGGAGGTGTGGGGAAGATCATTGACGGCAAAGATCAGCATTTTGGGAAATTGCCCGGTTTTCTTCTCATGTTCAAGAGCATAACGGGCAATCTCTTCCATGATTTTGCGATTGCTGTCGGGCGAGGTTATTTTTCGCTCAATATCCAGAGAGCTGAACTCGCGTTCATCATCAAGAGAATCTGTCTGTTTATCTCCAGTCTGAGGATTTATTACATCAACTATTTCACCTTCCTTCAGAAAGATTCCGTTGATACGGACATCGGACTTGATTTTTACAGCCTGATAATCAACAAGATATCCTTCCAGCACAGCCTGTTCTACCATATAGCGATAGATCGGAGCTCCGAAATAGGCTACGGTATGAGATGCGGGTGTTGCCGTCAGCCCTATTTTTACTGCGTCAAAATGGTTGAGCACTTTACGCCAGAGTGTCGTGTCGGTTGAAGTGTAACCGCGATGGCATTCGTCAGCGATGATGACATCAAAAGCGTGAATCGGAATACGAATTTTGTCGGCTTCATCGTCACTTTCGGGGTCACTGGCGCTCTCTGCAAAAGAGTTTTGGCGGCCAAAGAGATTGATCGCCATGCGCTGGATAGTCGCAACATAGACAAACGTATGGGCGGCATTCGGGACAGTGAGGTAGTCGCCGGGCATGACGCCAATATCGTACTGCTCGCCATCTTCCAGATCTCCCTGCCGGAACCTCTGGCTGAAGAGTTCGTACTCCTGGTTGAATTTGAGATTGCCGGGGGTAACAAATGATGAAAATGCCTGTGACGCCTGGGCTGCCAGGGCACGACGGTCCACAAGAAAGAGAATCCGGCGGGCAAAGCCTGATTTGATCATCCGATAGACCATTGCAACAGCGGTAAAGGTTTTACCAGTTCCTGTGGCCATGGCAAGCATCATCAGCCGTTTTTTCGCTGTCAGACTTTGCTCAACGGCAGCAATAGCCTCTTTCTGGTAGGGACGAAGGAGCTCTGTCGCATTGGGAGTACTCCTGAACCAGTTCTTCCAATGGGGAATGTCCTGCTCAAACTTCTCCTGCAACGCATCACTGGTATGAAAATCGAGCAGCTCCCTTGAGTAGTAGCCCCGTTCCCTTATATCAGCAAACCAGATCTGTGTGCCGTTCGAGGCGAAAAGAAACGGAACCTTCATTGCGCCCCATTGACCGATGGCCTGTTCGCACCCTGCCGCATAGCGCTTTGCCTGCTCAAGAACATTCCGGGGATCAACGCCCACTCTTTTCGCTTCAAGAATGCCAAGCAGCTTACCGTTGACGAAGAGAGCGTAATCTGCCGGGCCATTGGCCGTTGGATACTCCTCAACAGCGTGACATGACAATGCGGAAGTGCTCAGCCCTGTACTATAGGCAATAATTTCCCACGCCGGATTTAGTGCCGTAAGCTGCCTGTCAATCCTTGTCTTCCGGGTCTGCCATTCGCTTTCCTGCATCTTCACTGGCATGATGTCAATTAGGCTTATATCGAAGCGCCGATTCTCCTGCTAACAAGCAATATAAAAAACTCCGCCTCATGCAGAACATCAGGCGGAGTTAGAACGCGGGAAAAAGAGAAGTAACCCTTAGTGGTACTGGGCGCTCTCTTCTTTGACGAATTCGACGAGCAGTTTCAGGTTTTCGGGATCCATATCGGGCAGGATACCGTGACCAAGGTTGAAAACGTGGCCTGAATGTTCGGTGTGCTGGCCAAAAGAGCGAAGAATCTTGGCGGCTTCTGCCTTGATTAATGCAGGTGTGCCATACAGCACTGTCGGATCAAGATTGCCCTGAAGAGCAACGCGGTCATTAAGTTCTGCACGTGCCTTGCCAATATCCATGCCCCAGCCGAGGCCCATGGCATCACAGCCGGTATCAGCGATATCGTTGAGAATGGTGTTGCAATCCTTTGAGAATACAATCACCGGAGTGTCAGGATATTTTGCCTTGATCGCCTGTACGGTATCCTTGATGTAGGGAAGTGCATATTCGCGGTAATCATCCTCGGAGAGTGCGCTTGCCCATGAGTCGAAAATCTGGATAGCATCGGCGCCAGCTTCGATCTGCTTCAAAACGTAAGCGGTGATAACGCTGGAAATCTTGCCAAGCAGCTCGTGGGCCATCTTTGGCTCACGGTACATCATCTTTTTGGCATAAGCGTAGTTTTTAGATCCGCCGCCTTCAACAGCGTAGGTGAAGAGTGTCCAGGCTGCACCGGTAAATCCGATAAGGGGAACACGGTTGTCGAGCTCTTTTTTGGTCATGCGGAGCGCATCCATCACATAGCCGAGCTTTTCATCGATGTCGGGCACAATCAGCTTGTCGATATCGGCCTGGGAGCGAATCGGCGGCGTGAGCTTGATCCCTTTGGACTCGATGATCTCGACATTCATGCCCATGGCTTCATTGACCACGAGGATATCGGAAAAAATAATTGCCGCATCCACGCCCATCAGTTCAACGGGCTGAATGGTTACCTCGGTTGCCAGTTCCGGAGTTTTACAGAGGGTTAAAAAATCGGTTTTTTCTCTCACGGCACGGTACTCCGGCA
>JBAXFV010000078.1:0-6646 GCA_037139755.1 Chlorobiaceae bacterium | reverse complement strand
GCTTTAGTGGAATAGTCGGCAATTTTGCTTTCAATGTCGGCAATAGTCATCTGGTCGACATTACGCAGGACAGGAACAACCAGTCCTCTCGGTGAGCTGACGGCAATACCGATATCGAAATAACCATGATAGATGATATCCTTGCCGTCAACTGAAGCGTTCAGAACTGGATATTTGCGCAGGGCGTGTACTGCAGCCTTGACAAAGAAAGACATGAAGCCGAGTTTGACCCCGTGTTCTTTTTCAAAGGCAACCTTGTAGCGGTTGCGCAGCTCAATGACCGCATGCATGTCGACCTCATTGAAAGTCGTCAGAATGGCATTGGTTGCCTGGGACTGAAGAAGCCTTTCAGCGATGCGCGCCCTGAGACGGGTCATGGGTACGCGTTGTTCCGGCCGGTCGGTCAGCAGAGAAGGGTCAGTGACTACTTCTGCAGGTTTCAGCTTTTGTACTGAGGGAACTGACGGTGCGGGCGTGGCCGCCGGTTCCGCTCCTGCGGCAATGGCTTGCAGGACATCGCCTTTGGTAACTCTTCCATGCCGGCCGGTGCCCTCAACTTGTGACAGATTCAGGCCGGTTTCAGCCATCAGTTTTGCTGCGGCAGGCATGGCAACTCCTCCGTCAGATTTTGGAACAGCCGTTTGCTGAGCAGTTTCAACCTTTTGCTGATCAGGAACAGAGGCTACTGACGTTGTTGCTGCCGTTTTGCCTTCGCTGTCGATGCGTGCCAGAACCTGATTGGGAACTACCGTACCACCGTCACCGACAAGAAT
The DNA here is from genome assembly GCA_037139755.1 of Chlorobiaceae bacterium. GTDB lineage: Bacteria > Bacteroidota > Chlorobiia > Chlorobiales > Chlorobiaceae > Chlorobium. Next base: position 5,873 of record JBAXFV010000078.1, on the reverse strand, counting down.
TTCAAAGAGAATGCCTGCGGAGGGAGATGGTACATCAAAAACAACTTTGTCGGTTTCGATTTCAAAGAGAATTTCGTCTACAGCAACAGCATCTCCTGGAGCTTTTTTCCAGTTCAGTAGTGTTGCTTCAGCAACGGATTCCGACAACTGGGATATGGTGACATCAATGATTGCCATTCGTGGATATTATTTGTTGAAAAAAACACTGAACTCACCGAATGCCTGATCAAGCAACGCTTTTTGCTGAAGGGCATGTGTTGCGGCGTAGCCGCATGCAGTAGAGGCTGATGCGAGTCTTCCTGCATAGCCGAACTGCTGGCCCGGCGTCATTGCTTTCATGATATAGTGCTGGAGAAAACGCCAATACCCCTGATTTTTTGGTTCATCCTGACACCAGACAATATCCTTCAGTTGAGGATAAAGCGCAAGCTCAGCGCCAAACTCCTCAAGTGGGAATGGATAGAGCTGTTCGATACGGATAATGGCGACATCTTCAACGGTGTTCTCCCGTCTGCGGTTAACAAGATCATAATAAACCTTCCCGGAACAGGCAATCAGTCTCCGTACTTTTTCAGGATTTGCGGTCGTATCACTGATAATGTTCAGAAAATTTCCGGTGGAGAGTTCGCCAAGCCCAGAGACCGCCTCCTTGTTGCGGAGCAATGATTTAGGAGTGAGAATCACCAGCGGTTTGCGGATCATGGAGGTCATCTGCCGTCGAAGCAGGTGGAAAATCTGGGCAGGGTTCGTCGGTTGACAAACCTGGATGTTGTTCTCTGCGCAGAGCTGCAGGAAGCGTTCCGGTCGGGCTGAAGAGTGTTCCGGTCCCTGTCCTTCATAGCCGTGAGGCAGCATGAGGGTAAGGCCGGATGCAAGCCCCCACTTCACCTCTCCGGAGGTGATGAACTGATCAATCAAGACCTGTGCGCCATTGGCAAAGTCGCCAAACTGGGCTTCCCATATCACCAGAGTATCGGGAGCAGAGATGGAGTAGCCGTATTCAAAACCAAGAACCGCCTCTTCAGAAAGAACGGAGTCGATAACCGTAAAGGCCGCCTGGTTGCTGGCAACATTCTGAAGCGGTATGTAGATGCCCGAATCCCATTTTTCACGCTTCTGATCATGCAGGACGGAATGACGGTGCGAAAATGTTGCCCTGCCGCTGTCCTGACCGGTAATACGTATCGGGTACCCGCCTGCAACAAGTGATGCGAATGCAAGATGTTCGCCCATACCCCAGTCGAGAAGCTGTTCTCCTCGACCCATGCGGGCACGGTCATTGACCACCTTTTCAACCAGTGGGTGAAGCTTGAACCCTTCAGGGATTTTGGTGATCATCTCCGAGAGTCGTTTGAGTTCGGCAAGGGGAACGCCGGTTTCGGAGACTTCCTCACGCCCTGTTGCCGGTTCTGCTGTAAAGATGGTTTTATTGACCAGTACCGGATTTGCAGTGTACTTTCCTTCATCAAGATCTTTGCGGAACTGCTGACTCAGCTTTGTGGCATACTCTTCGTTAATGACACCCTGCGATTCAAGTCTTTCTGCAAAGAGTTTCCGGGTGCCGGGGTGCTTGTCTATCTTCTTGTACATCAGCGGCTGGGTCATGGCCGGTGTATCCTGTTCGTTATGGCCAAGCTTGCGGAAACAGATAATATCAATAACCACATCGCGTTTGAACGCCTGCCGGTAATCAAGAGCCATCTGTGTTGCCAGTACAACCGATTCAGGATCGTCGCCATTGACGTGCAGCACCGGAGCCTCAATCATCTTGACAACATCGGTACAATAGGTTGTTGAACGGCTGTCGCGAGGATCGGAGGTGGTGAAGCCGATCTGGTTGTTGATAACAATATGAACCGTGCCTCCTGTGCCGTATCCCCTTGTCAGCGCAAGATTGAGCGTCTCCATGATTACGCCCTGTCCCGCAAAGGCCGCATCACCGTGAACCAGAATCGGCAGCACCTGTGAGCCATCCCGGTCGCTCCGGCGTACCTGGCGGGCTTTTACAGCACCCTCAACAACCGGATTGACAATTTCAAGGTGAGACGGGTTGAACGCAAGAGAGAGATTGATTGGTCCGCCGGGAGTGGCAATGTCGCTGGTAAAGCCCTGATGATATTTTACGTCGCCGGAGGGAAGGTCCGCAGCATGTTTGCCCTCAAATTCCGCGAAAAGGTCCAGCGGATTTTTTCCCATGATATTGACAAGCACATTCAGTCGTCCTCTGTGGGCCATTCCGATGACAATCTCCTGCACTCCGGCTTTGCCAGCCCGCTGGATCAGTTCATCCATGGAGGCAATAAAGCTTTCACCTCCTTCAAGAGAGAAGCGTTTCTGGCCGATAAAACGAGTATGCAGATAACGCTCAAATCCTTCAGCAGCAGTCAGCCGTTCAAGAATATGTTTTTTCTTCTCCTTAGTGAAATCAGGTTTCGATCGTATTGTTTCAAACTTGGCCTGCCACCACCGTTTTTCCGTTTGATCGGTAATGTACATGAACTCAATGCCGAGTGTACCGCAGTAGGTCTCGCGCAGATTCTGCAGTACTTCGCGCAGCGGCATACTTTCCTTGCCGAAATAGGTATTGCTTGTGTTAAAGACAATATCCATGTCGGTATCCGTGAACCCGTAAAAGGAGGGCTCAAGATCGGGAAGTTCAGGTCGTTCCTGACGTTTGAGGGGATCAAGATCTGCCCAGCGTGAACCAATGTTGCGGTAGGCGGCAATCAGCTTCTGTACCGACACCCGTTTACGCCCCAATTCGGCATCAGGATTTGCTACGACACGGTGAATAGGGCCAAGGCGTGCTCTCTCAGCAAACGATGCCTGGACCGGTGAGTGCGCAATATCGCGGGCATCCGTGCCGTTCGTTCCCGGCATATTCTGCATGGCATCAAAGTAAGCACGCCATGTTTCAGAAACAGAGCCAGGATTGTCGAGATAAGCTTCATAAAGATCTTCGATGTAAGGGGCATTTCCCCCGGAGAGATAGGAACTGCTGCTATACTGATGCATCATGGTGTGACGTGCTTGTCTTTTAACCGGTTTATAGATACAAAGTAACGATGTATATAAAAGAAAGGGTGTTAGTCATCTATTGAACCACTTGTTTGCAGGTACTGGATCTTAACAACTGTTAAGCAACATGAAGTATAATAAATAACAACGGTTATTACGAAGGATTTAACGAAAATCAGGTGAATAAATAATCAGAGGCGTTCCCTGAGAGCAAAGAGCAGAGAGGGCAGGTTGGGTTGCGGAGCAGGGGGATTTTGCGGATGGTCATGGTGAGGGTGTCGCAGGTGAGGAGTGTGTTGGTAAGGGGTGTGCCGATGGAAAGGATGTGCTTGATCGCTTCGGTGGCCTGGATGGAGCCGATGATGCCGGGTACTGCACCGAGTGGCCCTTTTGGTATAGTGGCAGCCGGAACTCCCTCTTCGTGGAAGAGGCAGTGGTAGCAGGCGGTAGTGCCGGGGTGGACGGTCATGGTTTGACCATAGAACTCTCTTATCCCTGCGTGGGAGTAAGCTTTTGCTGCGTTGTGGCAGGCTCTGGAGATCAGGAATTTTGAATCGAAATTATCGGTGGCGTCGATGACGAAGTCGTACGGAGCAAGGATCTTCGGGGCGTTGTCAGCGGTGAGCCGGAACGGGTAGAGGGTGAGTTTGAGGTCTGGATCAAGGTCAAGAAGCCGTTGTTCCGCAGAGGTGACCTTGTCAACTCCGATGGAGTCGGTGGTGTGCAGAATCTGGCGCTGGAGGTTGCTGAGATCAACCTTGTCACCATCCATGAGCCCGATGGTACCTATCCCTGCTGCAGCGAGATAAAAGGCGACCGGGGAACCGAGCCCGCCAGCGCCGATGACCAGTACTTTTGCCTTGAGCAGCTTCACCTGTCCCTTTTCACCAATCTCCTGCAGGGAGATGTGGCGGGCGTATCGTTCGCGCTGGCGTTCATTCAGTGTGTCGTTCAGTGGCATGGTTGTTCTTTTTCGGATTGCATTGCCAGTGTTATGCTGGATGAAGGGCCGTTATAGGATGGTTCCCAGTTTTTAAAGACCGGCTCAATGTTCTGACGACGCAGGGCAGCACAGAACTCTCTTGCGGTGCGGTCGTCAGATATTTCAAATTGCCCCTTCTCTCTCCTTTCTTCATTCTCACTCTCATAATATCCTCCCACAGTAGTCCTGCTCTCAATGCTCATTCTGGTAATTCCAAGTCCTGCCATGCCATCACGGAAGGTTGCGCTCTCCCTCGTTGAGAGCACCAGTTCTGTATCGGGAAGAGCGATGCGGAAGGCAAAGATGATTCGGGCGAGAAGGTGATCGTCAACCGGGAAGGGGGGCTCATACCCGCCGGTCTGTGGTCTCATGCGTGGAAACGATACGGACATGCCCGCACGCCAGTACGTCCGTCCGAGGTGTCGAACATGGCGATAGAGGCTCAGTGCATCTTCAACTGGATCGGAAAGGCCGAGCAGTACACCGAGCCCGACCGATTTTATTCCTCCTTCAAGTGCGCGGGCCGGAGTTTCAAGGCGTGCGATGAAATCTTTTTTCGGGCCCCAGCGGTGCAGCGCTTCATAGCGTTCGCGGTTGTAGGTCTCCTGGTAGATCGTGATACCGGTGCAGCCGCAGTCGGCAAGTGCCCGATATTCGCTGACGCTCATCGGGAATGCTTCAACCGAGACGCGCTGCATCTCTTCTGCGGCGATGGCGACACTTCGCTGAAGATAGTCGAAATCTGCCGCGGCAGTGCGTTCGCCGGTAAGCAGGAGAATATCGCTGATGCCAAGTTTTTTCATGGCGGCCAGTTCGCGACGGATCTCATCCGGTTCAAGACGGTGGCGCGGCGTCTTCCTGTCGGAGGCAAAGCCGCAGTAGGCACAGCCGCTTGAGCAGTAGTTTGAGAGGTAGAGAGGAGCGTAGAGGGTTATGGTTCGTCCGAAACGGCGCAAGGTAATTGCTCTCGATTCGGCGGCAAGTGTTTCAAGGGATTGTGATGAGGCAGGCGACAGCATGGCGGCAAGGGACGCCGTTTCACGATTGTCGGAAAGCCATTCCGGTAGGGCAGTCATCAGAATGTTCCCAGAAAAGAGGTGAGAGGACTTGTTGCCACGGCGGAACCACTTTTCTGCATAAGCCCGGCCCTGAAGGCTTTTCTTCCCGCAGCAACAGCTTCTGCAAAAGCCTCTGCCATTTCTGACGGGTTGCCTGCGGCGGCCACCGCGCTGTTCACCAGTACCGCTTCACATCCCATCTCCATGGCGTGGGCCGCCTCGGAAGGGGAGCGCAGTCCGGCATCAACAATGACCGGAATACCGCTTTCGCGGATGATAATGTTGAGCATTTCGGAGGTGGCGAGCCCCTGCCCGCTGCCGATAGCAGAGCCGAGCGGCATGACCGAAGCGCAGCCAACTTCCTCAAGCCGCTTGGCCAGTACCGGGTCTGCTGCAATATAGGGCATCACCAGAAACCCCTCTTTTGCCAGAATCCGGGAGGCCTCGAATGTTTCAATCGGGTCGGGCATCAGATGTTGCGGGTTCGGATGAATTTCCACCTTGATGAAGGGGCTTCCTGAAAGCTCTCGGGCAATATGAGCTGCACGGACAGCCTCCGCAGCGGTTGATGCGCCCGACGTATTTGGCATAAGAGTAATTCCCTCAATGGCCGAGAGGGGGCCGAAGAGGTCATCTTCGGCCTGTTCACGGTTGAACCGCCGTAATGCGACGGTCACGAGTTGTGCGCCTGAAGCACGCACGGCATCAAGCATCACCGTCGAGTTGCTGAATTTTCCTGTTCCAAGAATCAGGCGTGAGGAGAAGGTATACGAGCCGATCTGCAATAAATCCATAGTTAAAATAATCTGTTAGCC
>JBAXFV010000077.1:0-6838 GCA_037139755.1 Chlorobiaceae bacterium | reverse complement strand
TCTATCTGGAGAACAAGACCTTTGTCAATGCGCATCTGATCAAAAGCGGGCTGGTTGGGATTGACTGCAGCTATGAGTACAGGTGCAGGGGGAAGTTTTTGGAGATGGGTGAGCTTGTTCAGGATTGAAAAGGGGATGGACTGAACAATGTGATGATCTCAGAAATAGTCTCATATTTATCCTATTTCCGTGATTTTGGATTATAGGATATAATGAAGCTATTTAGTTCTGATAAAATATATTATCATGTTTAAAGTTGAAAACGAAGTTATTGCTGCGATCACATCCTGCCGGTTTATTTGAATTTCATAAGGTTTGGTACCTCTCTGGATCAATTTGAGTGCCGTCTGATCCATGAACGCACTCAGGCAGGCCTGACGGCAGCAAGGGCGAGGAGAATAAAAGGTGGAAGGCCGAAAATCTCGAAAGATGATCCGAAAGTGCAGATGGGAAGAAAAATGAGCAAAAACATGAGCATCAGTGTCGGTGAAATCTGTACAACGCTGAAGATTTCACGGGCAAGCTATTATATATATCTGGGATTATAGGTAGTGTACTGATACGCGTAACATAACGAAACATCTTGGGCAGCCCTATCAGGGAAACAGAAAAGGATGAACAGCGGTATGCCAAAGGTTGCCATAATTGCTTATAATATAATTGGTTGAAGGATATTTATATATAGAAGCTTCCCCTGACAGAAGAAACTGTAATTTTAACAGGGATATATGAAACTATTGTACTAGAAGAGATAAATTTAAAACCAGCTGTATCGTATTAGAATTTTTTACATTTAAAATACCGGTTACTATACTCAGACTAAAATTAGCGAAGCCGACCATAAGATGAACGGCTCATACTTAATAAAGATGTGATAAATAGGTGTTTTAGTGGGGCGACAAAGTTTATATTAAATGTACTTCGAGAAGGAAATAAAACAGCGGAGCGCAGGCAATTTACAAGCTAAACTATTTTTTTAAAGGAAAACATTATAACAGGGATGCTATTTACAGGTTGCGGAAATGGCTAAAATAAGAAAAAATAAAAAAATAGCCGCATTTGACTTCTTTTGTGGTTGTGGCGGGACAAGTAGAGGGTTTCAAAAAGCTGGAATAGATATTGTTTTTGCATTGGATATAGACCAAGATGTCAAGAACACTTTTAGCCTAAACTTTCCAGATTCAGTATTTTGTCACAAGAGTATTACAAATCTCACATCTTTTGATTTGCAACCCGTTATTGACAAATATAACGACAGTTATAAGCTTTTCTGTGGATGTGCTCCCTGCCAGCCATTTACTAAGCAAAAAACAGAAAGCCCTTTACTCGATAAACGCAAAAACTTATTAACGAGGTTCGGACAGATAATCGAAGAATACAAGCCAGATTTTGTGTTTATAGAAAATGTTCCTGGTTTACAGAAAGTCCCTACACACGAGCAAGGCCCATACCCAGAATTTAAAAGACTACTTGAAAGATTAGAATACAAAATGGACTGCGGTGTGGTTGCTGCCCAGGATTATGGTACACCACAACTTCGTCGACGTTTTGTATTGTTGGCAAGTAAACACTGGCCTATAAACTTACCAACCCCAACCCACGGTCAAAGTCGTGAGAAGCCCTACAAAACTGTTCGTGATGCTATTGAAGACCTACCGCCTATAACTGCAGGAGAAGAATATATAGATTCGTTTATACAAAATCACCGAGCTGCCAATTTGTCTGAACTTAATATGATGAGAATTAAAGCATCTTCCCCTGATGGAGGGGGTAGAAATAACTGGCCAAAGTCACTCTGGCCAGATTGCTATTCTCGAACTAATTTGTCAGGAAAAAAACATTCTGGTCATACAGATTGTTATGGGCGGCTCTGGTGGAGCAAACCAGCAACTGGCCTAACAACCCGCTGTATAAGTTATTCTAACGGCAGGTTTGGACACCCTGAACAAGATCGAGCTATAAGCATTAGAGAAGCTGCTCGCTTACAGGGATTTGATGACCAGTTTCAATTTACAGGGAACCTTAACTCTATGGCAAAACAAATAGGAAACGCTGTCCCTGTTGATCTATCCTTTGCGATGGGCAACCATTTCGTCAAACATATTGAAGAAATTAATGGCAAAATTTAAGACAAGAGCACGCACTGTTGATATGCTGGGACGTCAGCAAATCGCTGGCATCCCTACAGCTATTAGTGAACTCTTTAAGAATGCCCATGATGCTTACGCGGACAACGTAGAAATCGACTTTTACAGATCAGATCTACTCTTCGTTTTACGAGATAATGGAATCGGGATGACACGAGAAGAATTTGAGAGCAGATGGCTGACAATTGGAACAGAAAGTAAGTTAAACTCCAATGCAATGCCTATTCTTCAACCCTTCCCCACAAAGAAAAGGCGCCCAATGCTTGGAGAAAAAGGAATAGGGCGTCTTTCTATTGCCATCATTGGTCCACAAGTGCTCGTTATGACCAGAGCAAAACGTGATGGAAAATCGCATAATTTAATCGCTGCGTTTTTAAACTGGGGCATCTTCGAGGTTCCTGGAATAAACCTGGAGGACATTGATATACCTATAAGAGAATTTACTGGAGATACATTACCAACTGGAGAAGATATTCTTGAAATGGTTGATGAATTCAAAACTAATTTAAAACAAATAAAAAAAGAAGATGAGAAGATAAAAAAAAGAATTGAATTAGAGTTGTTATCATTTACTGTTAACCCTTTCGACATCGATGCCTACCTGAAAAACACTGACTGCCTATCCTTGAGATATGGTGGGACAGGAACTCAATTTATTATTAAACCTGCAACAGAATTATTGATTGCCGATATTGTAGGAAGTTCTAAAGAAAAAGCATCACCATTGGAAAAGGCACTGCTTGGTTTTACAAATACAATGACACCAGGTCATGAACAACCTGTAATAGATTGTGCGTTTCGGGACTATTCAACAGATACAATATTTGTTGATCTGATTGATAAAAATAGATTTTTTACACCTACTGAATTTATTAACGCTGACCATCATATCACCGGTGAATTCGATCAATATGGTCAGTTTAAAGGAACCATATCAATATATGGTGAGGAATATAAAAATCATGTAGTACCATGGAAAAGCCAAGGGATGGTAACTAAATGCGGTCCGTTTAAAATTGCTTTTGCTGATGTACAAGGAAACTTGCGAGAAAGCACAATACCAATGGAAGAGTGGAATGCTCTGACGACAAAGATGGATCGACAAGGGGGCCTCTATGTTTTCAAAAACGGAATCCGCATTCTTCCTTATGGGGATACAGACTACGACTGGGTCGGCATGGAGTATAGAAGAACAAAATCCGCAAGTTTTTATCACTTTTCACATAGGCGTATTTTTGGAGCTATAGAAATCTCAAATGAAAATAACCCTGATTTAAAGGAGAAGGCTGGACGAGAAGGATTTTCTGAAAATATCGCATACCGACAACTAAAAAGTATTTTAGAAAATTTCTTCCTTCAATTGGCTGCAGACTTCTTTAGGGAGGGTGGAGCTAAGGCAGGCCAATTTATTGATAAAAAAGATCATTTTAGGAAGTTACACAAAGCAGAAGAAAAGAGAGCAAGGCTTATTTCTGTGCGAAAAGGACAATTTGAATCAGAACTGGAGAGATTCTTTAGATTATATGACGAGTCTGCACCAGAAAAGGATGCAATTAAAATCACGGAACAATTAACACAAAATTTGAACAGAGTTAGAGAAATAAAGAATCCTCATCAAGCGGCAAAAGAGCTGATGATCATAGAAGAACAATCAGTTCAGAAGCTCAGAGAACTCATTTCAAAATATAAGATTACGAAACCTAAAATAGGGTTATCAAATAAAACACTCAAAGACTGGGTTGATTATGAAAATGCAATGATCGGTATTCTAGAAAAAGTATTTCAACCAACACAGGAACTAATAGAACAGGAAATTACTGCAGCAGCAAAAGAAGCCAGACTTGAGCTCGATCGCAGGTTAAGAATTGAAAATGCTCTTAAGGCTTGTGAAAAAGAAGCGACAACATTGACAAATATAGAAACAAAGAAAACACGGGAGTCACTACTCACTGTTGCAGCTGAAACCAAGAAAGCGATTTCTATGAGTTTTTCAAATGTAAAAGACGAAATCGCAAAGGTTTTCAGTGAATTTAACAGCTTGAACATTACAGAATTCCCAGATGATAAGATTGTCGAAAAACGAACCCAATTGGAATTACAAATTGAGGATGTTTCTACTCGAGAAGGTAATTTTCTAATTGGGATAAGAAACCAACTTGATGCGATCCGACTTGATGGAGATATCACACAACTTGATCAACTAGAGGCCTTAGAGCAAAAAGTTATTACACTGGAAGAGGCTGCTGATGCTGACCTACAGCTTACCCAAATGGGTATGGCGATCGAAGTGATCAATCATGAATTTAACAGTAGCATCACAGGAGTCAGGAATCGACTTCGTGAACTAAAAGCATGGGCAGACCTCAACGAAGGCTTAGAGGAAGTATACTCAGGCATACGAGATAGCTTCGACCATTTGGATAGTTACCTTACACTTTTTACTCCCCTCCATCGCCGGCTTTATAGGACAGAGACTACATTTGAAGGGGCAGATATTAGCAAATACTTAAACGATCTTTTTGGCGAACGATTAAAACGGCATTCAATAGAAATAAAGTCAAGTAAAGCATTTCTTAATAAGTCAGTTACAGGATATCCTTCTTCCTTTTATCCCGTTTTTGTTAATCTTGTGGATAATGCAATTTTTTGGTTGAAAAATAGAACTGCAGAAAAAATTATTCAACTAGATATTGATGGCGATGATATGATCATAAGTGATACTGGGCCGGGAATTTCAGGACGAGATAGAGAATCAATTTTTGAACTAGGTTTTACAAGAAAACCAGGTGGCCGCGGAATGGGTTTGTACATATCACGCAATGTGCTCCAGAGAGTAGGCTATACACTTATCCTTGATCAACAAAAAGCCGAAAAAGGAGCTACCTTTAGGATCGCTCTCTACCAAGAGGAGGATAAATAATGACTAATAGATTTTCTGAGAGATCGTTGAAAGTTTGTAGCGAATTTCTACAAACAGCAGTTATTATTGATGATAAACTGCTTTTAAAAAACCCTGTTGAGCCAAAGATTCTTTCAGAAACACCAGGAAGAAGCCAGACGTCACTATTAAAAGATTGGTTCCCCAAAAAAACAGCCATTAAAGAATGCGGCTTGGATGCTCAAGCCCTAACTAAAAGCTTTGCTGAGCATGGAATTATCTGTGGGGCTCTTGACTTTAAAGATTATGAAAACGACTCGATTGCATTCATAAAAACAGCAAAAAGAGCGGATATTGTAATTATTGACTGGGAAATGGAAAAAGAAAAAACAGGCATAAACGCTCTTAACTTAATTTCAAGACTGTTGAGTGATGATTTGAAATCACCACAACGGTTTCGGTTAATATCTATTTATACTGCATCACCAGATTTAAGCTCAATATCTGCTGCAATACATGACCATATTGAACAACGGCACAAATTGGATTTTGATAAGAATGATCAAGAACTTTGTTTGCGATATCATTCTATCACAATTATTATTTATGCGAAAGAAAAGCATGGCATCCCAGACCACTTTATAGGATCTGTTGTTAATGAAAAAGAACTTCCTGCAAAGTTAATTTCTTTCTTTTCACAATCAGTAAATGGGCTCCTTCCGAATACCGCCTTAGCTGCATTAACTGCACTTAGAAATAATTCACATAAACTTATTGCGCAATTTCCAAGTAGACTTGATGCCGCATACCTTTCTCATAAGATTATGAGCGCACCACCTGAAGAGGCTGAAAGGCAACTCGTTCAGTTAATTGTTTCCCATATTCAAGGAATTCTTGAAGAGGATAATGTCGCCTCACAAGCTAATTATATGGCAGCAGAATCTTGGATTGAAGAACAAAATAAAAACGGCATTAAATTTCGAACAAGAATACATGTCAATAAAAGCAACGAACATGCAAAAGAGCAATTATTGAAACTCCTTAAAAACGGAGTAAGCGAAGCAAAGTTAGATAAAAAAAATAAATTATTCTATAAACAGATTAGCAATTTAAAGCACGAAAAAAATAAATCTGTATTGAGTGAAATAACTGCAATATTTGCCGAGAAACCAGAGGAGGCAATGAGTCTTGACAGGGACCTATCCTATATGTTATCGTGTAAAACTTCTTATGAGTCTTCAACCCCAACGTTAGAATCAGGAACCATTCTTAGCCAGACTTTTGAAGATGGTACAATAAAGTACTTGATTTGCATTCAGCCTGCATGTGATTGTGTTCGAATACCGAAAGCAGGCAGGCATTTTCTTTTCCTTCCTCTACTTTTAAATAAAGACAGATTTGATATATGTATTGCTAACGGTCAGTCTGATGCTTTAACCCTAAAGATTAATGACAAGGCTTTCGAGATTCGCACATTGAATTTCACCCCTCAAAAAGCTCAAACACCAATACACGCAATCAAGGACCATAACCAGTGGGTATTCACCAATGCAACATCTGAAAAATATGAATGGATTGCAACGCTTAAAAGTGAACTTGTACTTAGGTTAGCTCATAGTTATGGGAAAAATGTTTCAAGAGTTGGAACAACTGAATCAGAATGGCAAAGAAGGTGGGCGAAGTAGCTTTTCCTGCAATCTCTACGCCCCAAACTGCCTCAACATCCGCAAATCATTTTCAAACAGCAACCGTATATCATCAATCTTGTACCTCAGCAGCACCGTGCGGTCAACGCCCATACCAAAGGCGTAGC
>JBAXFV010000076.1:0-6861 GCA_037139755.1 Chlorobiaceae bacterium | reverse complement strand
CGTAATCACTATGTCGGAAGAACATTCATCCAGCCGGGCATTCACAGCCGCGACATCAAGGTTCGCTCCAAATACAATATTGTGCGCGGCGTGCTTCTGGACAGGCCGATCATTCTTGTTGACGACTCCATTGTCCGGGGGACAACCGCAAAAATGCTGATTAAACTGATCCGCGAGGCTGATCCAAAATCAATTCACCTGCATATCAGTTCTCCGCCCATCACAAATCCCTGCTTTTATGGTATGGATTTTCCGACCAAGCGGCAGTTGCTCACCCACATGTTCGACAATCTTGACAATGCAGGGGAAGAGATCGAAAAAATCAGGGAATATATCGGCGTTGATTCCTTGAAATACCTCTCCATGCAGGGTCTGATGAACAGTGTCCCTTCGTTTGATGGTGAGGAATGCAGTTATTGTACCGCTTGTTTCAGTGGTGACTATCCCATTCAGGTCAACGATGCAACGACCGATAAAGAGGAAAACGACTGATATGCATATAAATCACCACTGACGCCTCTCTTTTTCTACTTTTTACCCTGCTTGAACTCAATACGCACCGAGGTGTGCGGGACTGCCTCAAGTCTCTTTTTTGGAATGGGCTTGCCTGACTTTATACAGATCCCGTAAGTCTTGTTTCTGATTCTGTCGAGCGCCTGATCAATATAGTTGATATATTTTTCATCACGAGCGATAAACATGAAACGCTGTTCGCGATCCATTGTATCAGTGCCGTGATCGGCCATGTGCATGGAGTAGTTCGAATTAATAGAATCTTCCACGTTCTCGTCTGACAGTGAAGAGCGCAAAATTTCCAGATCACGAAGCACCTCCTCACGTCTTTTCAGGAGTAACAGCCTGAAATGTTCGAGTTCTTCGTCGGTTAAATAGGTTTTCGTCAGGACAGGTTCTTCCATAACCTCATTTTCTTTTTTGGATGCACTCTCATTTTTTTTCGCCATAATAAACCTTGTTTTCTTTATGCTAACAGAATTCGATAAAAAAAGAGCGTTAAATAATACAATTAACGATCATACTTTTCAAGTAATAACCAGCAAATTTCACCATTGACCAACTCCTCCTTCCCCTTTGTTGCAGAAAGAGAGTCAAGTGCTTCAATGGCAAGAGTCGTTGCAAGAGTTTCTGATTTAATAGAAGCTTCATTGAATTTGACAGCATCCAGCAGTTTTTCCGATCCCTGAAGAGAAAGTGAAATGCGGTCTGTAATCTCAAGGCCGCTCTCTTTGCGAAGCGCCTGGATTCGACTCACCAGTTCACGGGCAAGACCTTGCATCTCAAGCTCTTCGGTCATCTCCGTATCAAGCGCGACCATAATACCATTCGCTTCATCGGATGCCACAAGCCACCCCTCAATATCTTCGTGCATGATCTCGACATCTTCTCGCACAAGATCAAACACCCTGCCGTCAAGCTCCAGTGCAAGTTGACCCTCTTTTTCCAGAACCGCAATCTGTTTATGGCTCATGATCCTGATAGCTTCAGCGAGTGCTTTCATCTCCTTGCCAAAACGGGGGCCAAGGGTTTTAAAATTTGGTTTCACCTTCTTGCTGATGACCGAACCCTCATCTTCGATGTACTCTATCTTGTGGACATTGACCTCTTCCATAATAATCTCACTGACCAGCCGATATTCTTCCCCTGCCGCCGCATCAGAGACTGCGAGTAAAATACGTTTGAGGGGCTGCCGAACCTTGATTGAGGCTTTTTCGCGCATGGTACGCACAAGCGAAGTGATAATCTGCGCCTTTTTCATTCGTTGCTCCAGGGGGCGGTCAATCGTCGACAGCTCACGCATCGGAAAATCGGCAAGATGAACGGACTTGCAGGATTCAAGCTGGCTGATTCCGTTCAGATTCAGGTAAATCCGCTCTGCAAGAAACGGAATAAAAGGAGCAAGCAGCTTTGCCAGTGTCTCAAGTGAGCGATAGAGCGTCTGATAGGCCGCAATCTTGTCCGGCCCCATGTCACTTTTCCAGAATCGTTTGCGTGACCGGCGGATATACCAGTTTGAAAGATCATCAATAGTAAAATCATTGATCAGCCTGACTGCGCCGGTAAGGTCATACTGCTCCATACGCAGGTAAACTCCATCAATCAGGGTATTCAGGCATGAAAGCACCCAACGGTCAAGTTCAGAACGCTCCTGCACCGGAATTTCAGGCTCAGCAAAGGTAAAACCATCAACATTGGCGTAAAGCACAAAAAAGTTATAGCTGTTGATGAATGCCCGGAAAAATTTGCGCTGCTCCTCCTCAATTTCATCGGTATTGAACGATTTTGGTCTCCAGGGCGGGCTGCTCACCATCAGGTACCAGCGAAGCGCATCGGCACCATAACGCTCCATCGTTGCAAAAGGATCAACCACGTTGCCTTTTGACTTCGACATTTTGTGGCCGTTTTTATCAAGAATATGACCGTTGACAATAAGGTTTTTATAGGCAGGCTTGTCAAAAATAAGCGTGGCAATGGCGTGCAGGGTATAGAACCAGCCTCTGGTCTGATCAACCCCTTCAGCAATGAAATCAGCCGGAAAGGAAGCATCAAACACTTCACGATTTTCAAATGGATAGTGCAATTGGGCAAAAGGCATGGAACCGCTGTCGAACCAGACGTCAACAAGTTCGGGTGTCCGGTTGAACCGCCGGCCATCTCTGATGAAATAGATGCTGTCCACAAAGGGCTTGTGCAGATCAAGCTCCACCAGGCCTCGGTCGAGCGCCTCTCCAAGAAGGAGCCTTTCTCCATCAATATCAATAAAGCCCTCACGTAATTCGGCAACTGAACCGACGGCAAACATTTTACCCGAAGAGGCATCATCACCAATAACAAAATCTTCCGAAACCCAGAGTGGCAGCGGTGAACCCCAGAACCGTTCGCGTGAAAGCGCCCAGTCCTTGTTCTCTTCCAGCCAGTTACCGAAACGTCCTGTGCCAATCTCCGGTGGACACCAGTTTATGGTTTTATTGAGCTCCACCATACGTGCGGCTATGGCCGTTGTCCTGATATACCAGGACTCCCGTGCATAATAAATTACCGGCACATCATAACGCCACGAATAGGGATAGGTGTGGGTAATGATCTCCTTGCGGTACAATTTTCCCGCTTCCTTGAGCTGACGAATAATCAGTGGATCGGTATCCTTGAAAAACATGCCATCATAGTCGCTGACTTCCGCCGTAAAGCATCCGTTCCGGGCAACCGGCTGAAGCATCGGCAAATCATATTTTTTGGCAATCTCGTAGTCATCAGCGCCGAATGCTGGAGCGATATGAACAATACCGGTACCATCTTCAGTAGAGACAAATGTCCCGGAGGTAACATACCAGCACTTTTTTTCAGGGTGCATATAGTTGAAAAGCGGCTCATAGTCGAGCCCTTCAAGATCACGCCCTTTCAGTTCAGCAATAATTTTCCAGAGGGATTCCCCCGCCTCGTTCTTCTCAAGCAGCACCTGCATGCGTGATCTGGCAAGGATCATTACCTCTCCGCTCTCGACATGAGAAACCTTGACGTAGTCAATATCTGAGCCGACACAAAGCGCCACATTGGAAATGAGCGTCCACGGTGTGGTCGTCCATACAAGCAAAGACTCTTCAGAACCCCTGACTTTGAACTTCACATAAATGCTGGGATCTTGAACCTCTTTGTACCCCAGGGCAAGCTCATGCGAACTCAGCACCGTCTCAGATTTTGGGTCCTGCGGAACAATTTTATAGTCCTTGTAGATGAGCCCCTTGTCAAAAATAGTTTTCAGCGCCCACCAGACAGACTCAATATAGTCATTGGTGCATGTGATATAGGGATGGTCCATATCGACCCAGTATCCCATCCGCTCGGTCAGCTTTCCCCACCCTTCGCGGTTGTCGTCAATATGGTGATAGACAAGCGCCCGTGCCTCGGCATTGAACTCGCCATCCCCGTATGCAACAACCTGGGCCTTGTTCTTCAGACCAAGCTTTTTTTCCACAGAAATCTCGACCGGCAATCCATGGGTATCCCAACCGGCCTTTCGTGGAACCCGGTATCCCTGCATGGTTTTGTAGCGGCAGACAACATCTTTTATCGTACGGCTGAAGACATGGTGAACACCTGGCTTGCCGTTGACTGTCGGAGGCCCTTCATAAAAAGAGTAGACCCTGTCTGCGGGTTTTGCTTCAAGGCTTTTGTGAAAAATCCCCTGTTCATTCCAGTAGGCCAAAACTTCTGCCTCTACGGCGCTGTAAGCCACACTTGAGGGATACTCAACAAATTTATTGTCCATAATTCTTCCGAAATCATTCAATCAGAAACAGGCAACAAAGCCTGTGATTATTAAAAAAGTCAAGAGATAAAAAACAATTATAAAACAGTAAAGGCAAGCCTTTCAATAACCGAAAAGCTTGCCTGAAAACATGTATGAACAAAGCCTGAACGCCGATATACCTTTCGACGCTTACTTCTTGCCTCCAAGCGTAGAGTTGACACCTTCAAGAATCTGTTTTGCAACCACAGCAAGAGAATCAAGGGTCTGGGCAAGAATCTTGCTTACTGGCTCAATCGTACTGTCAATAAGAGTGCCTACGCCAACAAGGATAGTAGAAAAATCCCCTTTAACAAAATCACCTTGTTTCTGCTGATTTTGACCGGACGTCTTCGTTTCTTCAGCCATATTACACTGCTGTTTAGGTTTGCCGCTACAATACTTTCAAAATGTAATATATTTAATCATGCTATCAAAGCAAAGCAGAAGAAGCTGTTCCTGAGTGTGAAACTTTTCTTTCTACTGTCGTCCATATCGATCATCGACCCGAACGATATCGTCTTCTCCAAGATAACTGCCAGACTGTACCTCAATCAGCTCAAGCGGAGTTGTTCCGGTATTCTCAAGACGATGAAATGCGCCAACAGGAATGTAGGTTGACTGATCCTCCTTGAGTGTAATTTTTTTGTCCTCAAGAGTAACCAGTGCCGTTCCTCGCACAACAATCCAGTGTTCGGCGCGGTGTTGATGTTTTTGCAACGAGAGGGCTGCTCCAGGGTTCACTGTAATGCGCTTTACCTTGAAACGATCTGAAGCATCAACAGTTTCATAAGTGCCCCAAGGCCTGCAAACCCGTCTGTGCGTCATCACTTCATCCCGCTCACTCTTTTTAAGCTGTTCGACAAGCACCTTGACATCCTGTACACACTCCCGTGAAGCCACAAGCACCGCATCGGATGTTTCAATAATAATATGCCCTTCAAGACCAACGGCTGTAACAAGACGGCTGGCTGCATGGATATAGCAGTTTTTCACATCATGCAGCAAGACATCGCCCTTTTTTATATTGCCGGCATCATCACGTTCCTGAACATCCCAGAGCGCAGACCATGAACCTACATCATTCCAGCCGGCATTGAGAGGAACAAGAGCAGCTCTGGTGGTTTTTTCCATCACAGCATAGTCAATAGAGTCAGAAGGTGATGTACAAAATGCCTCAGCATCAAGACGCAAAAAATCAAGATCTTCAATGGACTTCTCCAAAGCCTCACGACAAGCGGCAAGCATGGCTGGATTATGCGCTTCAAGCTCAAGAAGATAGGCCTCAGCCTTAAAGAGAAAAATCCCGCTGTTCCAGAAATAGTCTCCGGAAGCAAGATAGCGTTCCGCTGTTTCCCTGTCAGGTTTCTCAACAAATTCAAGGACGGGATAGACCGTCTTTTCACTTTCTGTGCAGGAGAATACCCTGATATAACCATAGCCAGTTTCAGGAGAGTCTGCTACAATACCGAACGTCACCAGGTCACCCGCTTCGGCTGACGATTTTCCCGCAGCAACCGCTGCGCCAAAGGCTTCGGTATCAGGAATAACATGATCAGCAGGCAAAACCAGCATGACCGCACCCGGATATTTTTGGGTAATCAGCAGTGCCGCAATGGCGGCAGCAGGCGCCGTATTGCGTCCTGATGGTTCAAGAATAATCTCTCCGATATCAGCCCCTGTTTCATGCAGTTGCTCCGCTACCAGAAACCGGTGACTCTCATTGCAGACACAATAAACCGGCCCTCGTTCCTCGATTGAGGCAAGGCGAAACACCGTATCCTGAAGCATGGTCTTCTCGCCGACAAGTGACAGCAACTGCTTGGGATACAATGCCCGTGAAAGAGGCCAGAGTCTGGTTCCCGAACCACCACTGAGAATAACAGGAATAATCATGAAGGAGCAAATTATGTATTAACGGGTAACATACTTTTCGTACATCTTCCATGTTGTAGCAACAAGGGTATCGACGTCACTGTATTTCGGCGCCCACCCAAGCAACTCCTGAGCTTTAGCGGAAGATGCCACAAGTTCTGCCGGGTCGCCTGCCCTTCTGCCAGCAACTTCAGCAGGAATTTCACGACCGGTAATTGCCCGTGCCCTTTCAATCAATTCAATCACACTGACACCGGTCTGGCTCCCGAGATTCACCGTCAAACTCTTGTCATGCTTCAGTATGTATTCAAAAGCGGTGACATGTGCTTCAGCAAGATCGCTGACATGGACATAGTCGCGAATGCCGCTTCCATCCCGTGTCGGGTAATCATCACCATAAATGGAGATTTTCGATCGAATACCCGCAGCAGTCTCCATCACAAGAGGGAGCAGATTTTCAGGGTTTAACTCCAGCCCCTTTATCCGCCCCTGCACATCATAACCTGCAGCATTGAAATATCGGATTGCCCCATAGCGCATCCCTTTAAGCCGGTCATACCACTCCAAAAGACGCTCGATTTCAAGCTTGGTAAAACCGTAAAAATTTTCAGGGTTTAAAGGATGATTTTCGTCAATGGGCAGATAGTGCGGACTTCCGTAAACAGCGGCAGATGAGGAAAAAATAA
>JBAXFV010000075.1:0-6878 GCA_037139755.1 Chlorobiaceae bacterium | reverse complement strand
GAGCAACAAGAGATCGTCCGACGAGTTGAAAAACTCTTCGCCCTTGCCGACTCACTCGAAGCCAAATACAAAAAAGCAGTTGAACGGGTAGAAAAAATAGAGCAATCAGTGCTCGCCAAAGCATTCAGGGGAGAACTGGCAGAGCCCGACCCGAACGACGAACCGGCAGAAGAGCTGTTGAAGCGGATTCTCGACGAGAAAGCAAAGCTTGATGGAGGCAGGAAGACAAAGAGCAGGAGGGTGAGTAAACGCGGAATAGTCGTTGTTTAAACGAAAACTGTTTGCCAAATTTCAACAGCAACAAGGAAGTTATTGATTAAAAAAGAACCATTTGCAATACATGGAGATAGAGAGTGAAGATTAAGCGACTGAATATTGAGGGATTTCGTTCTCTCCGGAATGTGAGCTGGGTTCCCGGCAATCTAAACGTGCTTATCGGCCCTAATGGTACTGGCAAATCAAATCTTTTGCGTTTTTTGGAACTGATCGCTGTTTCAGCCCAGGGAAAGCTGGGCCGGTATATTCAGTCCTCTGGAGGGATGGAGCCAATCGTTTGGGATGGTATCGCTTCATCCATCAACTTTTCTCTTGACACAACAGGTGATGATGGCGATGGAGGTACAAAACAGTATGTGCTTGAATTGGCAAGGCTTGGAAAAGGCAGTTCGTATCGGGTAGAAAAAGAGCAGTTAACGCAATCACAAGAGTTGCAGGATGGTCTGGAAGCTCCAGCAGTTAAATTGTTGGACAGGGCAGGAAAGCAGGCTGTTATTTTTGGCGAAACTGAAGGTGTATTTGCTGCTCCGGATGAGTTTCTTTCAGAAGAAGAGACTCTTCTTTCAGTTGCGTCCGGTCCATTTACCAATAATCACCTGATTCCTCCCTTCCAGAAATGGCTTTCGTCCATAGCGGTGTATCATGATGTAACGACGGGTAAAGGTGCTCCCATTCGTCAGCCAGCAATTGCGAGGATGGAAAATCGGGTTGACCCGGATGGACAAAATCTTGTAAGTGTGCTCCATACGCTGTATACCAGTGATCGTGATTTTATGCGGGATATTAATTCCGCCATGCAGGCTGCCTTTGGCGATGATTTTGAAGAGCTGGTTTTTCCTCCAGCATCTGATCAAAGAATACAACTGCGTATTCGCTGGAAGTCACTGAAACGGGAGCAATCGGCGGCTGAACTTTCAGACGGAACGCTCCGATTCCTTTTTTTGCTGACCGTTCTTGCGAGCCCGTCGCCAGCGCCAGTTATTGCTATTGATGAGCCAGAGACCGGGCTTCATCCTTCCATGCTTCCCCTGATTGCGGAATATGCAATTGATGCGGCGACCAGGTCACAGGTTATTTTGACGACCCATTCTCCCAACTTTTTAAATGCTTTTGCAGGAACTATCCCGACAACAACGGTCGCAAAATGGGAAAATGGTGAAACGCAACTGAAAACCATACAGGGTAATGAGCTGAACTACTGGCTCAAGGAGTACTCTCTTGGCTCTCTTTTTAAATCCGGAGAACTGGAGGAGATGGGATGAGATTCATTCTTTTCGTCGAGGGCTATACTGAAGACAAGGCGTTGCCGGCATTCTTGAAAAGGTGGCTTGATGCAAGGTTATTGAAGCCTGTCGGGATTAGAGTTGTCCGTTTCGAAGGGTGGCCTGAGTTGGTTAAAGATGTTGCAAAAAAGGCAAAGATGCATTTGAATGGGCCATGGAAA
This sequence comes from Chlorobiaceae bacterium, assembly GCA_037139755.1. Lineage (GTDB taxonomy): Bacteria > Bacteroidota > Chlorobiia > Chlorobiales > Chlorobiaceae > Chlorobium. Next base: position 5,158 of record JBAXFV010000075.1, on the reverse strand, counting down.
GATGACATCATTGCGGTAATTTCTTTGCTTGATCTTTATGGGCCAACGTTTTATCCGGCTCAAGCAAGCGACAGTAAGGAGCGTTATGAGTGGGGAAAGCAATATTTGGAAGGGATGGTTGATCATCGAAAGTTTTTTCAATTTTTTGCAGTTCATGAAGTCGAGGCATGGCTTTTGAGTGATCCGGAAATTTTTCCGCAAAAAGTTAAAAGTGCATTTCCAAAAAGGATTGAGAAACCTGAAATGGTAAACTTTACGGAACCACCGGCAAAATTACTGGAGCGTCTTTATTCGAACTACACACCCCGTTCATACAAAAAGGTTGTGCATGGCAGAGAGCTTTTTGGTAAACTTAATCCTGAGGTTGCATATAGTAAATGTCCAAGGCTTAAAGAGCTATTGGATAACATGTTGGAGTTGGCGGAACAGGCAGTATAATTTGGTCAGGCTTTTACATTGTGGGTTCATGTTTACAACAAATGTGCATGGGGTGGAAAAGTTTGTATAACTACTTTTTGAGGGCCGCTGGGTTACCACTGAAGAATAACTTGAAACGGATTCATGACCGATATTTTTATAAGCTATTCCCATAAGGATGAGTACCGTGTCAGGCCAATTATTGAAGAGCTTGAAAAACGCGGGAGGAGTGTTTTCTGGGACATGCATATCCCGGCAGCTCAGACTTGGCACAATTATATTGGAGAAGCACTTAATACTTCGAGTTGTGTGCTTGTTGTCTGGTCTCGCCATTCAATTATTTCTGAATCAGTTATTGAAGAGGCTGTAATTGCGAAAAAAAGAGGTGTGCTTGTTCCAGTTCGTATTGATGATATTGATCCTCCATTGGGGTTTAGCCTTATACAATCGCCAAATCTTTCTGACTGGAAAAACAATAGTGCTCATCCAGCATTTCAATTACTTGTTGATGCTATTGAGACAAAACTATCTTCATCAACTCCGCAAACGATAACATCAACAAAGACATCGGCACCAGACCTCGTTTTAGATCGAAATGAAGTGCCAGCCCCTGCGCCTGTATTGCTACCTCGGAAACCAGAGCGCCAACACCAGGTGAGTGGATATAAAAGCTTCCTTTCTCAAATACCAAAGCAACAGGCGGTGATAGCTGTTGCTGCACTCATGGTGGTGATTCTTGTTGTTATGCTTGTGATGAGCAATAAACAAAAGCAGTTTCCGGTTGAATCAGCAGTTCCTGTTGTTCCTGCTGCCTCTTTGGCGCCTCTGTCAAACTTTGTGCTGATTCGGGGTGGAGAGTTTACGATGGGCAGTCCAGAAGGTGAAGTTGGCAGGGATGAAGCCAGAGCCTTGTATAAGAAGCTTGGCAGTGACTATAGTGAGACTCAGCACAGGGTGAGGTTGAGAGACTTTTACATGAGCAAGTATGCGGTAACGGTAGCCGAGTTCAGAAAATTTGTGGAAGCCACAACTTATCGTACAGATGCGGAAAAAGCGGGGAGCAGCTTTTTGTGGAATGATAAAACGAATACTTGGGAAGAGAAAGCAGGGGTAAACTGGCGTTATGGAGTGTCGGGAAGTGTTCGCCCTGCGACCGAGGATAATCATCCAGTGGTGCATGTAAGCTGGAATGATGCTGTTGCGTATTGTGAGTGGATGACAAAACAAACAGGAAAAACCTGTCGGCTTCCAACAGAAGCAGAGCGTGAGTATGCGTGCCGTGCAGGTACGACAACTCCGTTCAATACAGGCTTCAATTTGACGACTGATCAGGCAAACTATGACGGAAACTATCCATACAGTAATAATCCTAAAGGGGTGTACCGGCAGAATACGGTGCCAGTGAACAGTTTTGCGCCTAATGCATGGGGATTGTACAATATGCACGGGAATGTATTGGATTGGTGCAGTGACTGGTTTGGAGGAAAGTACTATGATGAATGCAAGGCAAAAGGTGTTGTTGAAAACCCGCCAGGCCCAGAAGCTGGTTCGGACCGCGTACTTCGTGGCGGGAGCTGGAGCGGCGGCGCCGAGGACTGTCGGTCGGCGTTTCGCCTCAGCGACACCCCCGACAACCGGAGCAGCATCGTTGGGTTCCGCCTGGTCTTCGTCCCGTAGTCAGTTGGCAGCTCCTTCCGGCTTTGCTTTTGAGTGAGAGTGCAGTTACAAAATTGTGGTGAGCTGCAGCGAGGGACGCGCTGCAGCACGCCACAATTTTCGGGTAACGGACGACAACAGAAAATGACCGCCTTGGGCGGTCTGATTTTTAGTGGAAGCAGCTTCCGTGGATTGAAAGGTTATTCCCTGTTGACATCTTTTGGCTCGCTTTTCACGGTCAGCGTCCAGGTTGAGTTTTCCTTTGAAATGAGCCCTTCAACCCGTTGTACAAGAACCTGAAAACAATTCTCTCCATCATAAGGTGAGGTTCGGCCAAGAAACAAGTACTTCTCATGTTTGAGCGCCTCGGAGGTTGCTCTGTATTGAATCCAGTTTTCATGGTATTTGAACAAGCTTCCGGTTGCTGCCGCAATTGCAATCAACATGCCAAGCAACCCAATGATCCACTTGCCGTAGAGCACATCCATCCCTGAAAGAAGCGGGATGAATGCCGCAGCTATAATCTCAATTAGCCGGAGTGTTTTGTACCGATGCTGGCAGAGAGAACTGTTGCTTGAGTACCACTTGATCTGATTCTCAAGTCGCTGCTCGAAGTACTCGGAATCGTTCATAAGCATGAAGTTTCTGGATTGCGTTAAATATACCAGTTTCAATTTATATTTGATTTCTCGCAAGTTAGGGCTTTTTTCAATAAAGTACAGGTACAGGTTTTCTGAAGAGTATGATCGATGGCTCTGCCTGCCATTCTCAAGGTTATCTTTACAAAAAGCCAACCCTCCGGTTTTTTCATTATATTCAGACCAACTTTCCATGTTTATTTAACTTGATCTTATGGCAAAGCAATGCAGGTGTTCCGACGGACTGACTGACCGTACACGCTATGAGGAGGTTGTGCTCGATATCATGCTCTACAGCGCCCGCCTCAAGGAGACGGTGGCGCGGCAGAACAGTACGGTTATTGTCGCCATGGCGCGCATGATTGCCGGGACGTTTGAGGATGGCGGAAAGGTGTTGCTCTGTGGAAATGGCGGCAGCGCGGCGGATGCCCAGCATCTGGCGACCGAGCTGACGATCCGCTACCGCAGCAGTGTGAATCGTCCGGCACTTCCCGCGATAGCGCTCTCTACCGATACCTCAGCTCTGACAGCCGGGGCAAATGACCTTGGTTATGATGCGGTTTTTGCGCGTCTTGTTGAGGCTTATGGCCGGGAAGGAGATATTCTGCTTGCTCTTTCAACAAGCGGCAACAGCCAAAGTGTGCTCAATGCGCTGGACTCTGCCCGCCAGCAGGGTATGAAAACGCTTGCCTTGCTTGGTGGTGATGGTGGTCTGATGAAGGGGATTGCTGATCTGGAAATTATTGTACCCCATTCGGGATCTGCCGACCGGGTACAGGAGTGTCATATTACCATTGGCCATGTTCTTATTGATCTTGTAGAGCGGATGCTTGGCTATTGCCGTTCGTAAAAATAACTCAAAACAATACTGTTATGCAGATAAGGCAGATTGAAGGCGCCCTGAGCGCCACAGAGACAAGATTTGCGCTGGTTGTTTCGCGCTTCAACGATTTTATAGGGCAGAAACTTGTTGAGGGTGCTGTTGACTGTATCCGCCGTCATGGTGGTTCGGAAGAGCAGATTACCATCTATCGTTGTCCCGGTGCCTTTGAGCTGCCGATGGTCGCCAAAAAGGTTGCTCTTAGCGGGAAGTATGATGCCATTATAACCCTTGGAGCCATTATCAGGGGCTCAACGCCGCATTTTGATGTTATTGCTGCCGAAGCGACCAAGGGGATTGCACAGGTTTCTCTCGACACCGGGGTGCCGATTGCCTTTGGTGTGCTTACCACTGAAAATATTGAACAGGCGATTGAGCGGGCAGGTACCAAGGCTGGTAACAAGGGTTTTGATGCTGCCATGACAGCCATTGAAATGGTGAACCTCTACCGTCAGATTTAGTTGTTGCGGTAACGGTTGAAGTTGGCGGTGATGACATCGGAACAGGCGGTCATAAGCTCTTCGATGGTACTGAATGACGATGGTTGAATGGGCTTGTCGATGATCACCTTGATTGTTCCCTTGTTGATGACAAGGCTTTTTTTCGGGGTGATCAGATGACTGCCGATGATCGTGACGGGTAGTACCGGAGCTCCGCCTTTCATTGCGACGCGGAATGCTCCGCGCTTGAACGGAAGCAGTTCCCCTGTCGCGGATCTGGTTCCTTCCGGAAAAATGTGAAGGGAATGACCTTTTTTCAGCACTTCTGTTGCGTCAATAAGGCTGTTGAGCGCATCCCGGTTTTGTCCCCGCTTGATCATGACATAGCCAGCCTGCCGCAGAGCCCGGCCAAAGAGCGGTATTTTGCCCAGCTCCTCTTTTGCCATAAATCGGAGGTTGAGCTTCATAATGCCAAGAAGCAGCGGTATGTCGGCCATGCCGGCATGGTTGCTGATGACGAGATAGTGTTGATCGGAACTGTAATTTTCCTGCCCGATAACCTCAATGGTTATTCCAAAAAGCTTTGCGCTAAGCCGTCCCCACCATGCGGCAATTCTATAGAAGCTGTTGCCTGTGGGGTTAAACAGGGTAAGCAAGAGGATTAACACTATCCCGAAAAACATGACCGGGATAATGATAAAAAGAAATATCAGGGTTCTGAAGTTCATTCGATACGCTCATACAGGGTTACTTGTCGAGACCGTTGAGAAAAGAGGCGAGCTCTTTATATTCCGAACGGATCAACGTGGCACTTTTCTTTTTTTCCATAAGCTCCTGAAGGTTTGAGGGTATACCGATTTTTTTGTCAAGCGCATCCTCTATTGCCTCAAGAAATTTTGCCGGGTGTGCGGTTGAGAGAAGGATGCCCGGTTCTTCTGCATGATTCTCCAAACTTCTGTATCGTTCAAGCGCACGGAATGCTACAGCGGTATGCGGCTCCATGACATAACCAAAGCGCTCATGCACGGAGCGGATTGTTGTTACGGTCTCTTCATCCGAAACGGCAATACCGGTGACATCTTTCCCCATAGAGGCATAGTCATTGTGGTAGAAATATCTCAACCGGG
>JBAXFV010000074.1:0-7226 GCA_037139755.1 Chlorobiaceae bacterium | reverse complement strand
GGACGGCTTTCGCGCTTGAAAAAGCCTCCGGGGAACTTGCCGGCAGCCGAATATTTTTCCCGGTATTCCACCTGAAGCGGGAAGAAGTCCTGATTGGGTGGAGGAGTTTTTTTGCTTGATACAACCGTAGCAATCACCATCGTGTCGCCAAGGCGGACAACCACAGCGCCGTCAGCCTGTTTTGCCATTTTGCCGGTCTCAATCGAGATTATCTTGCCCTGACCAAGATCAATTGCTTTGTTAACAATCATGGAAATCGTGTTGTAAATAGTGATAAAAATACTGCCCGGATTTTAAGCAATAAAAGTGTTTTGCAATATAATATAAAAAAGTCTCATCCGGTACATTGTTCTCAGCCGCACATCATGTGCGGAACTTTCCGTTATCAATAAGCCGGACACCTCCAGCATGGACAGCAAGAAGCAAACGGTACTCCTTGCCCTTTTCAGCGGTTTCAGCGGGTTCAAACGTCGTTTCATCCACAAAGCTGACATAAGCAGGGTGAAAGCCAGGTAAAGAACTGATCATCTCAGTTATTTCTGCTGCAATGGCCTGAAGGTTATGTTCTTGTGCGGCAATGCGTTTATCAGCATGGCAGATGCCCTGATAAATAATGCCTGCGGCACTTCGCTCCTGACTTGAGAGGTAGATATTTCTTGAACTTACCGCAAGCCCGTTTTCTTCTCTGACAATGGGTGCTGCAACAATAGTAATGTCCATATTGAGATCAGTGACAAGCTGGCGGATGACAGCGAGTTGCTGCGCATCCTTTTCGCCGAAAATCGCGGTATGTGGTTTCGTAATATTGAAGAGTTTCGTAACAACCGTCGCCACTCCGTTAAAATGGCCCGGCCGCTGCTCACCTTCAAACCGTTCAGCCAGAGTTCCGCACTCCAGAGTGGTCTGATAGTGTTCGGGGTAGATGCTTCCAGCTTCTGGAGCAAAAAGGTAGTCGACATCTGCTGATTTGGCAAGAGCAATGTCCTGCTCCAAAGGTCTTGGGTAACGGTGGAGATCTTCCTTTGGTCCAAACTGCCGGGGGTTTACAAAAATGGTGAGAATGACGATTCCTGCGCTTTTTCGTGCAAGTTTTACAAGACTGAGATGTCCTTCGTGCAATGCGCCCATGGTCATGACGACGCCGATAAGCTGACGGTTTAGCCGCAGTTTTTCAGCGATGGCCTGCATCTGACCGGGGTCAGTGATGATCTGCATGGTTCTCTTCTGATTTGATTGTTTTTTTTCCGGATGGATGGACAATAACAACAAACTCGCCTCTTGTTTTACCGTCGGCAAGCTGTTGGCGTATCTCATCAATTGTTCCGGTCAGATACTCTTCGTATATCTTTGTCATCTCCCTTCCAATGAATATCTGCGCATCAGGCAGGAGGCTGCTGAGTTCGTCGAGAAGCTTCATGATTCTGTAGGGTGATTCATACAGGACAAAAGAGGCTTGCAGCGCTACGAGATATTCAAGACGGCTTTTCCGTCCTTTTTTGTGTGGAAGAAAGCCAGCGAAAAAAAAATTGTTCACTGGAAGCGGGCAAACCGACAGCGCGGTTGTCAGCGCACTTGGCCCGGGTATTGGAATAACCTGCAGGTGCTGTTCATGCAAGGCATGCAGAAGTGCATAGCCGGGATCACTGATGACGGGAGTTCCCGCATCGGTGATGAGTGAGACATCCGTACCCTCTTCAAGCAGGGCCGTAATCTGTCCGATCGCCCGCGGCTCGTTGTAGTTGTGGTAACTGATCAGTTTTTTTCCGGTAATATCAAGATGCTTCAGCAGAATTGATGCGCGACGAGTATCTTCACAGGCTATTGCGCCGGATGCTTTCAGGGTTTTTATCGCTCTCAGGGTAATATCTTCGAGATTGCCAAGAGGTGTTGCGACAACGTAAAGTGTTCCTGTATGTGATGGTTCAGTTTGCAATGGCAAAAGAGGGAGTGGAACAAAGGGTTTGTTATGGTAGATTCTCAATGGTTTTATTATAATAATAAAAATACGATAAACAGCATTCAGCGAGAGATGAAGGATCAGGGGCGGTTACTGTCGGTGAGCGACTTACGGGTTCATTTTCCCGGCAGAAAAAGTGGGATTATGGGCAAACCTCTTCCGGTACAAGTGGTTAACGGCGTTTCTTTTGACGTTTATCGGGGAGAGACGCTTGGTCTTGTTGGTGAATCGGGTTGCGGAAAAACAACTCTTGGCAGAGCCCTGATTCGTCTTGGTCATCCTGTGGTGACCGGAAAGATCTCCTTTGACGGGCGGGAGATTTCCGGCATCGGGAATCGTGAGTTCCGTTCCCTTCGCAAAAAGATGCAGATGATTTTTCAGGATCCTTTCGGATCGCTGAACCCGCGTCTGACTGTCGGGCAGATGCTTGGAGAGGTCTTGCTGATTCATGGCATCGGCCGGGGAGAGGTTGCCCGCAAGAGGATTGAGGAGCTGCTTGATGTTGTCGGCTTGAACAGGGAATATTTCAACCGTTATCCGCATGAATTTTCAGGAGGGCAACGGCAGCGGATTGGCATTGCCCGGGCGATTGCTGTCAACCCTGAATTCATCATCTGTGATGAGCCGGTTTCTGCGCTTGATGTCTCGATTCAGTCGCAGATTATCAATTTGCTCAAGGATCTTCAGCGCGATCTGGGATTGACCTATCTCTTTATTGCTCACGATCTTTCGGTTGTGGAATACATTTCCGACCGGGTTGCAGTCATGTATCTTGGTAAAATTGTTGAAATTGCAGACTCCACTGAACTCTATACCAATCCAAAGCATCCCTATACAAAAGCTCTTCTCTCAGCAATTCCCAATCCTGAACCTGGCGGCAAAAAAGAGAGGATTTTGTTGAACGGTGATTTACCGGGACCGCTGCATATCCCTTCCGGATGCAGTTTTCATCCCCGATGTCCTGTAGCAACGGCTGAGTGCCGGAACAGGGAGCCAAAGCTCCAGGAATTCAATAACAATAATAATGGTCACCAGGTAAGTTGTCTCCTTTATGAATAATTTGCATACACCAATAAAGAGAGGAGGATGTTTTCGTAACGGGTGCCTTGCTCTCATTATCATTCCGCTTTTGCTTTTAGCCGGATTGTTCTGGGGGCTGCGCTCTTCTCATTCCATTCCCGATCGTTTTGTGCTGGTCCTGCCTCTCAGCGGAGGGCTTGATGAAATTCGCAATGAAAGTACCTCAGTGCCGTTTATGCCATCCAGGGGACAGCTCTCTCTTCAGGAGGTGCTCTTTGTGCTCGATCATGCAGCGACTGACGACCGCGTCAGGGAGCTGCTTCTTGATATTGGAGGAATGCATACTACCCCGGCAAAGATAGCTGAAGTAAGAGGAGCGGTTGAAAAGGTTCGTAAAAGGGGAAAAAGAGTCACCGCCTTTCTTCGTTCCGGTGAAGACAGCGATTATCTCCTTGCAGCGTCATGCGATTCCATTATTATCGAAAGGGGCGGTTATCTCCTGCTTGACGGCTTGAAGGCCGAGTCTCTTTTTTATACGACCCCGCTTGGAAAGATAGGTGTTCAGGTTCAGGCCGCGCAGTGGAAAAAGTACAAGAGCGGTATTGAACCTTTTACCAGAACCGGAGCCAGCAAAGAGTACGTCGAGCAGATCAGCGCGTTGCTTGATGAGGTCTATGATGATTACCTTGGGTATGTCTCGATGCGGCGAAAAATCAGCCGAAACGCTTTTGAAGCGATGATCAACAATGATGCGCTGCTCTCAGCCAAAAAAGCACAAACTCTTGGACTTATTGACGGCATCTCCTCATACTGGGAGTTACAGCGGGCTTTGACACGGAAAGTTACCGGAAAGGAGCTTACCAGTGATAACGATGCTTTTGTCAGCGCCTCTGACTATCGTTCTGCCGTGACATGGCCGCAGAAGTCAACCACCGATGAAGCTCTTGCGGTCATTACCATGTCCGGTACGATTGTTCGTTCTGCCGGGGAGTTGACTGAAGGGATTGATGTCGAGACCCTGAAAAACTCTCTTGAGGCCGCTCTGGAAAACAAAAAAGTCAAAGCGCTGGTACTGCGCATTGACAGCCCTGGTGGTGATGCGCTTGCGTCGGCTGATATGTTGCAGATGCTCGACTCGGCAGCAGTTAAAAAACCTCTTGTAGTCTCCATGTCCGGTGTTGCCGCATCTGGCGGGTATATGACCGCCCTTGCAGGAAAAACCATTTTTGCTGAGCCGCTTACTATCACCGGTTCAATAGGGGTTTATGCTCTAAAACCAAACATCAGTGGACTTGCTGAAAAAATTGGTCTGGGTCGCGATGTGGTGACTCGAGGTCGCTATGCTGATGCCGACACCCCCTTCAAGCCGCTTGAGGGAGAGGCGTATAATAAATTTTTCGCGGCATCAGGCGAGGTGTATGATGACTTTGTCAGCAAGGTTGCCGTGTCAAGAAAGATGTCGATTATGCAGGTCGATTCGGTAGCAGGCGGAAGGGTCTGGACCGGAAATCAAGCGTTGAAAGCTGGCCTGGTTGACCGCATGGGAGGACTTTTTGACGCCATCCATGCCGCACAGCTTCTTGCCAAAATGGATATGAGCAAAAAGCCTAAAATCATGCTTTATCCGGTGCAGAAAAGCTGGTATGAATCTCTTTTGCAACGCAATAATGCGAGTTTCTCCGAGAGGGTGGTGGTTGCCATCAAAAAACAGTTGCTGCATGAGATTGTTCCCCAAAGGCAATTTTCTTCCATGGAGGCTTTCTATGAGATGCTGATGACCTCTGGCCAGCTTCATATCCTTGCCGCGATGCCTTGTGAGGTCATTATCAATTGACTTTGTATCTCCTCCCCGATGGTCGGATCGGGGAAGAGGTAACACATTCACAGGCAAGTTCTTTTAAGCTGCCAATAAGCGTTGGGGCTTAAAACTTGTAGGTCAGAGAGGTCTGCGCACGAAGCGCATTGCTCCTGTCTCCGTTGTAATAGTCGGTCTTCCATTGTGCAAGCTGCAGACCGAGGATCAGGTTCGGTGTTATTTTATTGACAAGAGTGCCGAAAATGGTCTGGTTTTTTGTGCGTGCTGCTGCCGCACTCAGATCACTGTCTTTCGGATCGTCAATGCCGGCACCAAGGCTGAAAGAGGTCTCGGGGTTAAAGGCAAACCTGAGGGCAGCCCATCCGCCGATGGAGCGTATCTCTTTAATGGTAGATGTATTGACTCCCTGTCCGATACCACCAAAGTAGTCATCAAGGTTGGATCCGGTAAAGTATTCTCCTGCAAGGGTCATTTTTGGGCAGATGGGCATGGTAAGCTCAAGATTGCATGACCATGAATCAAGTGTCTTGTGATTGCCCACAGTGTCAGTGTCCCACTCTTCCTGGCCATAATGGCCTGAAATTCCAATTGTTGCAGGCTGGTTTTTCACCAGCAATGGAGCTGACCAGGCAACTCTTCCCTGGAGAGTCGGCATGGCGGCGTCTTTGCCCGGATCAGTCGCTATAATCCCGGAAGTGTTGTTTTTCTCTCCGATAGTTCTTGATGCGGCTGCAGCCACTTCGATGCGCCCTTTTTCACCAGCCTTAAATCCCTTGGTGAAGCGTACCTGTGGATGGCGGGATCCGATATTACCAGCATCCCACATAAGGGCAGGATCATCCACAAAGGGGATAAGCGAGGAGATGACATCCCAGGTTTGTCCGGCGATAATGCTGAAATCGGAAGCTGGCCAGAAAGCCTTGAGGTAGCCATGACGCAGGCGGGGTAACTGATTGTTCTCAGACGAGGAGTCTTTACTAAGGAAATCGAATTCAATGTTGCCTGTAAGCTTCATGGTCTCGGTATCAGGACCGCTGAGATTCAGCCCGAGCCTTGTTGCGCCTGCTGTCAGGTTCCACTCTGCATCGTTCTGTCCCGCTGTCTTTGGCTGAGCCCAGAGCGCGATATTCCCTGAAGAAATCTGTCCGGTATCATACGAGGCATCAAAACGGGCAAAACCGTAAAATTGAACATTTGTGCCCGACGCGGTCGTCACGGATGGCTGAGAGGCAAGTTTCTGTTCAAGACGTCCAAGGCGCAATTCAAGGTTTTCAGGAGTTTCTGCAGCAAAAACTGGTACTGCGGTGAAGAGTGAGCCAGCCAGCAGCACTGCGCAACTGATTTTCTCCTTTTTGTTCATAAAAAGTCTCCCTGAGATGTTTTGATTTAAAGGAGGTAGCGAAATCTTAAATAAGGGGAAATATAGGCAGACAGGAGGAATCTTCCGCGATAAGTTTCACTTCAGAAGCTCCAGAAATCACGGTCAAGATTGCGATACTGAATGCCCTGGATGAGATGTTTCATGGCAATTTGTTCCGAGTTGTCAAGGTCGGCGATGGTGCGGCTTACCTTGAGGATCCGGTCGTGGGCCCGGGCAGACAGGTTCATGCGGTTCATGGCCTCCATGAGCTTTTGCGAACTCTCCCGATCAAGACGGCAGAAGCTCTTGATTTGCCTGGAGCTCATCTGGGCATTGGTATAAATTTTTGGTGATGCTATGGAGGCAAAACGATCTTGCTGGATGTTTCGGGCAGCTATAACCCTCAGACGGATTGTTGCTGAATGTTCGGCGATTGATGAGGCAAAAAGGTCGGAGTTTTCAACTTTGGGAACATCAATGTGAATATCGATACGGTCAAGCAGCGGGCCTGAAATCTTTGAAAGATATCGCTGAATCTGTTGGGGCGGGGCGGTCAGGTTGCCGTCACGGTCTTTGAGAGCTCCGGCTGGGCTTGGGTTCATGGCGGCAATCAGCATGAAGCCTGCAGGATACTTTGTGGTCATCGAAATTCTTGAGACGGTTACCTCACGCTCTTCAAGAGGCTGGCGGAGCACTTCGAGTGCATTTCGGCTGAATTCGGGAAGTTCGTCGAGAAAGAGAATGCCATTGTGGGCAAGGCTGACCTCTCCGGGTTTGGCTGTTGTGCCTCCGCCGATCAGCGCAACATTGCTTGTAGTGTGGTGAGGGCTGCGGAACGGTCGCGACACCATAAGTGGCCGATTTTTTTCGAGAAGGCTTGCAACCGAGTAGATTTTTGTGGTTTCAAGGGACTCTTCAAAGCCGAGAGGGGGGAGAATGCCCGGCAACCCCTTTGCCAGCATGGTTTTTCCACTGCCGGGCGGGCCGATCATAATGACGTTATGTCCTCCCGCCGCCGCAATTTCAAGCGCTTTTTTTGCCGCTCCCTGTCCCTTGATATCCGCAAAATCAAC
>JBAXFV010000073.1:0-7298 GCA_037139755.1 Chlorobiaceae bacterium | reverse complement strand
GTTCCCTTTTTCTTGTTATTGAACGCCGTCGCATCGTCCTTGAACTCCTGTATCACCAGGTTGCTGTCATCCGTCAAGAAAACCTTTTTAGCCTTGCCTTCGTAGAGCTGTGTCGTTTTTTTCATCGTGAACGTTTTTATATTTGAGTGGCTATCGCAATCGATAGCCATGTATATTCTAAAAAATTGTCAACTCTCACACTTACTGATCAGAAGCGGCCTGCTGAACCGCTCCGGTAAGCACAATAGTAATCTGATCGTCAGTCAACCCCTTATCCTTCAAAAAGTTCATAAATCTGAACACGCCAAGATCCGACAACATGGCTTTCGGTTGATCCTGTTCACTCAGACCCCTGGTACGGCTGTACTCTTCAGAGGTTTGGATCCAGTCATCTATGAACTGTTCCGATCTCCCGTTCTCAAGAAAATAACCGGTCACAATCTCTTTAACCTTGACCGCTTCCGGTTCCGGATGTGCCAGAATAAGCAACTGCATCTCTTCGGAAATCCTTGCCAACACAATAACCGCCTCCGTGTCGAGGGTTTCATCGAGGATATCTTTCGCCCGCTCTTTGACATCACTCTTGTGGGTCATAATGCTTTCCGGATCGTTTGAAAATAAAAAATATTGATAGCAGCAAAATCCCGATTAAGTTACATAATCATTATGGTAAAGAAAAAAAATTACATAGAAAGAGGTTATGCGAAAATTACTCTGCTATTTTTTTCTCCTTTTCAGCGCAGCATCCTTGATTTCCCATCCTGCCGCAGGTAGTCAAAAACCGGAAAAAAGCGTGCTTTTCCTGTGGTGGAACGTTGAAAATCTGTTTGATCCACAGAATGACCCGCTGACTGACGATGACGACTTCACCCCGGAAGGAAAACTTCAATGGACAGAAAAAAAACTTCTTCTCAAAGAGATGCGCATCCGCCACCTTCTCACGGCAGTAGAGGCGCACCCTGACTACCGGAAATATCCTGACATTGTAGCATTTGCGGAAGTTGAAAACCGCAACGTCTTTGAGGAAACCCTTTCCCGGCTTCAGGGAGTCAGGTACAAAACCATCTATTTTGAGTCATCCGACCCGAGAGGCATCGATATCGGTCTTGGCTACAATCCGCAAACGCTCCGCCCGACACTATCGAAAGCCTACTCCGTTCCTCTTGCCCGGCAGACACGAAAAATCATTGTTGCCGGATTTTTCGCTGACGGTTGCCCGTTTCACCTTATTCTGAACCACTGGCCGTCACGCGCTTTCGATACCGGATGGAGCGAACCAAAAAGACTTGCCGCGGCCAAGGTCACCCGACACATCGTTGACAGCCTGCTTGTCGGCAATCCGAAAGCGGATATTATCGTCATGGGTGACTTCAACGACGAGCCCGGCGACCGCTCAATAAAACAGGTTCTTGGTTCCTCATTCGATGCTGCAAACGTCAAGGCACACAGCAACGCCCTTCTCTTCAACTGCTGGAGCGGCTACCAGGGAATCGGCAGCTACTTTTTCAACAACCACTGGCAGCAGATCGACCAGATCCTCCTGAGCGCGGGTATGCTTGAGAACAAAGGATTCTTTGCGCCAGACAATGCATTCCGCTGCTTCGCCTTTTCCCGGCTGCTGGACGAATCAGGAAAAAAGCCTTATGCGACCTACGAAAAAAGGAAATATAAAGGCGGGTATTCTGATCACCTGCCACTTCTTCTGAAAGCCCGCTTAAACCCTTCAAACCAGAGAACACTCCCAAGCCCCGCAGAGAGGCAAAGCAGAAGATCAGGGAGGTGCAATGCTGAAAACCTGAACAGGTGAATAAAAAAAGGAACATACAGCACAACTCCCAAAAAGAATATGGCACCGGCGACCACAGGGAACAATGCTGTATTGGAAAAGCGCATAGTGGTGCCCGACTTGCGACTCCAGGAACGGTTGGTCAGAATCAAACCAAGATTGGAAATCATCAGCGTCGTAAAGGTCATTGCGCGAAGTTCCTGCCCGTCCGCTCCTCTTGAACGGGCAAACCAGAAAACACTCATAATAACAATAAGTACAATAACCCCCTGTATCAGGCTCAGCACAACAGTCTTTCTGCAGAATAACGGCTCTCTGGAGTTTCGGGGAGGACGATTCATCACATCAGCTTCTTCTCCCTCAGCTTCAAAGACAATTGAGCAGGCAGGATCAATGATAAGCTGTAAAAATGCGATATGCGCCGGCAGCAGGAGCAGCGGCCATTGAAAAAGAACGGGCAAAAGCGACATCCCTGCAATGGGAACGTGAATCGCAAAAATATAGGCAATGGCTTTTCTGATATTGTCAAAAATTCTTCGACCCAGCCTGATGGCCTGCACAATTGAGGAAAAATCATCATCAAGCAAAACCAGTGACGCCGACTCACGGGCAACATCCGTTCCACGTCCACCCATGGCAATGCCAATGTTGGCCGCTTTCAGCGCAGGAGCATCATTCACCCCGTCCCCTGTCATGGCGACTATTTCACCGTTAGCCTTGAAGGCATTAACCAGTCGCAATTTCTGCTCCGGCACCACCCTCGCAAAAATATTCACCCCATTGATCTTCTCCTGCAGTTCACGGTCCGTCATACACTGCAGTTCCGGGCCAGTAAGACACACCTCAGCTTTTTTCAGCCCTATCTGTCGGGCAATATTGCGTGCCGTACCGGGAAAATCACCGGTGACCATCACCACTCGAACTCCAGCACTATAACATTCCGCAATGGCTGAAGGAACAGTTGAACGCACAGGGTCAGAAAGCCCTATTAAACCAAGAAATTCGAAAACAAAGTCTCCCTGGGCATTTGGTAAAACCGGTTGCTGAAAAAATGCCCTTGCCACCCCCAATACCCGCAACCCCCGATCAGCCATTTCAGCAACATGAGTAAAAAGTTCTGCTCTCGCCGGTTCATCAAAATGACAAAGCCCAACAATGGCTTCAGGAGCACCTTTGGCTGCAATAGTATAATGTTCATTTTCCGACGATTTCCAGACACGGGAAAGTGAAAGCAACTCTTTTGACAAGGCATATTCATGAACCAGCTCCCAGTCCTTGTGCAAATGTTCCGTCTCTGTCAGATAATCATCTCCAGTCTCTTTAATGGCTTTTTCCATCGGGTCAAAAGGATCAAGCTGACTTGCCAGAATGCTGAATTCCAGAAGTTCATGAAATTCTTCCGGCATGGAGTTACGCGAAACGGTATCAACATCAAGAAGCTCTGCGCCGGCGAAAAGCTTGCTGACGGTCATGCGATTCATGGTAAGCGTACCGGTCTTGTCTACACAAAGCACCGTTGCAGAACCCAGTGTTTCAATGGCCGGCATACGACGGGTAAGAACCTGTTTTCTTGCAATGCGCCAGGCTCCCATGGCAAGAAAAATGGTCAGGACAACAGGCAGCTCTTCAGGGAGTGTTGCCATCGCAAGAGTAACACCGGCAAGCAATCCATTAAGCCAGTCGCCACGGGTGAGGCTGTAATAAATAATCACCAGAAAACATAACGACAAGCCAAAAACAGCCAGGGTTCTCACCCACCGGTCTGTTTCTTTCTGCAACAGCGTCTCTTCAGGCTCAACACTCTGCAAGACA
The DNA here is from genome assembly GCA_037139755.1 of Chlorobiaceae bacterium. Taxonomy (GTDB): domain Bacteria; phylum Bacteroidota; class Chlorobiia; order Chlorobiales; family Chlorobiaceae; genus Chlorobium. The sequence continues at coordinate 3,700 of JBAXFV010000073.1, read as the reverse complement.
ACGCCGATTTTTCCGATTTCTGTCTTTGTACCGGTTGCGGTAACCCTTGCAATACCCTGCCCCTGAACGACCAAAGTGCCTGAATAGATGAAAGGAAGATCATCGCCACCGGGACAAACCTTATTTTTTTTCCCGGCATCATCTGATTTTCTGACCGGAACAGATTCTCCCGTCAAAAGAGATTCATCAACCGAAAGATTCAGGCACGAAAGCAGTAGCGCATCAGCAGGAACACGATCGCCCTCATTGACAACAAGAATATCATCACGCACCACCTCACGCCCTGCAATACGCCGTTCCCGTCCATCCCTGACAACCTGGGCGCGCGGGCTTGAAAGATCCCGCAACGCATCCAGAGCATTCTCCGTTTTTCGCTCCTCGTAGAGAGTCAGGCCCATAACAAAGAAGACAAACCCGAGAAGCATCAATGCCTCCTGGATATCACCAAGCACCAGATAGACCACTCCACAGGCAACCAGCAACAGAAACATCGGCTCGCGGACAACACCAAACGCTAAAGAGAAAATACCTCGTTGCCCCGCAGAAGGCAGCTCATTGTATCCTTCTGAAAGCAGTCGTTCCGCAGCTTCCGCCTCTGAAAGGCCCGAAAATCCTTCAGTTGTAATGGCGTTTTTCATAGAAGAGAAATCCGGAAAAACTGATCTGGCTGATGAAAATCGGCCGGTGAAGAGGGAGTCTGCCACCAGGGAAATAATCCAAACTCTCCCCTGCCGGAAGAGGCCGCGCACTGCAAGGCAAGAACATGCCCTTCGCTCATGAATGGCTGGAGCAGATGCCAGGAGAACTCCATGCCGAACACCCCTGCCTCCTGCACCAGAGAGAGCTCTCTGTTCCATGGTTCAGCGGAAAGAACCTCAAAACCTTTTGCCCTTATTCTTTGAGTATCAAAACGAAGCGCAACCCAGTGACCCTCAGGAGTCATTTCAAACTCAAGATAGTCCCCCTGAGTACCGGCAATAAACAGTTCCGAAACACTGTACTGCCATAATCCGTCAGTAAACCCGGCAGGAGCAGGTGCTTTCACAGAAAAAAGTGGAGAATCATTACTGCAGGTTATCCAGCGAAGAAAAGAAGCTTCAGGAGCAGCCGCGGCATCCTCCAGCGAACATAACTGCTCAACCTCCACAACAACACCCGCAGGAAACTCCAGGTCGAAACCAAAATAACCTGCCAGTGGCCCTTGCATGAGAAGACGGGGAAACAGAGGCTCCTGAAGAGTATGTTCCTTTTGCATGGGCGACCACAACAGTCCGACCCATCCCTGTGAAGAGTCCCGATGATCAACCTCAAACTCCACACCACATGAAGCAAGAAGTTCTGCATCAAACAAGCCGACGCACTGCACTTCAAGATCAAGTTCAGCACCGGCCTGCCCAAAAGCAGCAGCCCTCATCCGTGCAGCAAGCCTGAGCACATTCTCCGCCCTGGCCCCTCCTGTGTTATAGATAAAATTGGCATGATATTCACTGACCATAGCGCCACCTTCCGACAGCCCCTTGAAGCCAAGTTCCTCAAAAATCATGCCGCTCGACCGGCCTGCAGCATAGTTATTCTTGAACGTTGAACCACAACTCGGAAAATCGAAATGGTGTTTTTTTAAACGCTCCTCTTCATAACCAAGCATCACCCTCCTGATCTCCCCGGCAGGGCGACTTTCCGGAAAACGCAGGACAACAGCAACCACAATTTCCGGATTATCCATCAATGAGGTGCGCTTGTAGCCATGAAAAACTTCGTCCGGCCTTTTCCATCGCAACCGGCCATCAACCGAAAGCGTCAGAATACCAGCCGTAATTTCCGAAACCTCCCCCCCGAAACATCGCGCATTCATTCTTACCGTCGCCCCTATCTGGCCAGGAAGACGATAAAGCCACTCTCCCCCTCCCTTGCCAACAGAAAAAAGTTCCTCAGCAATCAGGGTATTGTCCACACCCGCCTCGCAGAAAAGGTCATCATCTGAAAGCCAGAAAAGACGCTGCATCTTTTCCAAAGAAATTACAATACCGGGAAACTCATGATCAGAAAAGAGAATGTTGCTCCCACTCCCCATAAGCGCAAGCGGAAAACGGTAAATACGATTCCAGATCAAAAGATTGGAAAACTCTGAAAGAGAGGCTGGGAAGGCAACAAAACGGGCAATACCGCCAATTCCATAATAAGTTTTAGCCGCAAGCGAAACGTCAGATTCAAAATAACAGGGCAAGGTAACGTCAGACATAAGATTTCCCGCTTCTGGTTTGAAAATCTTCTTCATCATGCCAGGAGAGCATGGTTGGCATCAGTGGCATTACGATACCCATTTATCTCCCATGTTTGCGACAGGTTATTAATCCGCTTTTTGGCTATTGATGTACAAACACTTAAAATATGGGTTACAATTTAATCATTTTTAACTGAATAACTTTTAAGACAAAACAAAAAAATAGCCCCCTGCCTGTTAGATTACTTCTTGTATATGAAGCAGTTCCAGATTTTCATCCATAAAATCAGGAATAAATTTTGAGGCTCTCATTAAAATTTATTATATATAAAACGTGTATGTTATTAACAATCGTTATACACATACAAAATGCATTTTATCGGCGGCCACCCCCAAAAAACCGATAAAAGAGCCTGAATATAAACCACATAACCTTAAAATATTATGCGACCTTCTGTTAAGGTATGTTCTCTGCTTGTTGCCTTATGTTGTTCAACCCCGCAACTTGGTAAAGCTGCACCAGAGCCTGCAAGTGCAGAGCTTCGAGCAAAGTACAACCTGGTTCAGGGAAAACAGATTTACGAACGGGTATGCGCAGACTGTCATAACAGCGGCGTTATGGAAGCTCCGGTATTTTGCGATATTGCCGCATGGAAACCAAGAATTTCCAAAGGGATGGAGGTACTTGTACAACATACGATTCAGGGATTCAATAATATGCCTTCAAAGGGAGGACTGGCAACCCTGACGGTGGCAGAAAGTACCAACGCAGTAGCCTATATGGTTGAGCAGTGCCTTACGCATTAATCTTGCTTTAATTTCCCGCAGAAAAACTTCAAAAATATAGCCAGTAACGCCTGAAATCTGGAAAATCTAAATTTTTAAGTGAAATTAAGCATTAATTTAAGGATTCTTTAGGGAAAGATGCCGTAGTATTTATCAATACTTGTTTAAGTACGAGGAGTATGAAGATTTAACACATTTTTTTCACTCATAAAACGGAACTCTTATCATGCCATCAGACAAAATGCGTGCTTTTTTGATTTCCATGGGAGCATTTGCTCCTCTTCTTTTATGTTCGATGCAGCAGGCATCCGCAACACCTGCATTTTCCCGGCAGACTGGTCAGTCGTGCGCAGCCTGCCATTTCCAGAGATATCCGTTACTCAATGCCTACGGACGGTCGTTCAAGGCAAACGGATATACGCAAACAGGCAAACAGGAGACTATTGAAGATAACTCCCTCTCTCTTCCGGTAACACTTAATGCGGCAGTGGTCACCAAACTCAGGTATGTGAAAACCAATGGTTCATCAACAGGTGGAACAAACGGAGGCGAGTTTAATATGCCTGATGAAGCGAGCCTTTTTCTTGCTGGAAGGGTTGCAAAAAACATCGGATATCAGGCTGATATAAGTTTGGCCAGAGACAAGGCTCTCCTGGCGGGCTTCAAGATGCCCTTTGTTTTCCCCCAGAATGA
>JBAXFV010000072.1:0-7525 GCA_037139755.1 Chlorobiaceae bacterium | reverse complement strand
TCTATTGAATAGGCTACACCTTTATAAGTAATTATTGATTGTCTTGTCGGACGGGTAGAGTAAAATAAAATACCGACCCCTTCCCTTCGACATTTTCAGCGCCAACTGTTCCTCCTTGTGCTTCAACAATCTCCTTCACAATAGAAAGCCCAAGACCGATTCCGCTCTTTGCTTTTTGGCCCGGAACCCGATAAAACCTTTCGAAAAGATGCTCAAGATGTTCAGATGCTATACCGTTCCCGGTATCTTCAACGGAGAATTTGATCTTTTCATCCTCTTCAGCAGCGCTGATGGTTACTTTACCGCCCGGTGAGGTAAACCGCAATGCATTCGAAAGAAGGTTCGCAAAAACATGCTTGATGCGTTCCGGATCTGCTATAACGTCAGGCAATCCCTCATGAATAATATTGACAATGGCTATGCCCTGATCAGTGGCATGAAGCATGAACGGCTCAATACCTTCGCCACTGAGACGAAAAGGAGAAACCGGAATAATGTTCATACGGGCTTTTCCCGATTCAATCCGGTTGAGCTCCAGAAGATCATCAAGCATACGTGCAAGCCGCTCACTCTCATCACGTGCAGACAACAACAGATCTGCCTGCTGTTCGTTGAGATGACCTATGCGTTCTTCAAGCAGAAGATGAACAGACATTCGAAACGAGGTTAGAGGGGTTCGCAACTGATGGGATACCGTAGCAATAACACTGCGCTTGAGTTCAAGCTGTTCGTGAAGCTGTGTCACATCCCTGAAGATCAGCGCTGTTCCGGCAAATTCCTCACGCTCAGCGCTAAAAGGGACAGGTACTGCCACAGGTTGAAAAAAGTACTCACTCCTCCCGTCAAAATGCTGAATGTAGTCATGACCCTCTTCCAAGTCAGTTGCGGAACCCTGTCGAACCGCTTTCTGCCACACTCCCTTCAGCCAGTCATGACCGATATCCTGAACAAAAACACCCGCTTTCAACCCAAAATAGCGCTCCGCAGTGTCAGTGGATACTGCAACTTGTCCATTCGCATCCAACACCGCAATTGGCAAAGGGAGAACCTTGAACACCTCCTGCGTTACCCGCCGACTGCGATAAAGCTTGTCCAGATCGCTTTTGCGCATTTTTCGAAGAGTTGCGGCCATATCGTTAAATGATTGTGAAAGCTGCCCGATTTCATCCTTTGACGTGGTATCAAGAACAAGATCAAGATTGCCATTCCGAATCTCTTCGACTGACGCGCTCAACTTTTTGATCGGCATGAGAATCCAGCGATGAGATCGAAAGCTGAACAAGAGAGCAATAATTGCACTGGCAAAAATAGCCGACAGCATGGTATTGTGCGCCGATGCCGCCATCTGGCGAGCATTATCGTTTGCTGCCTGCATGTTCGCCTGGTTCATCTCCAGAACCTGAGCTGAGAGTAGCTTAATTTGCTGAGAAAGCGGAAGCAGGTCAGTAAAATATCGCCGCTGGCGTTCGGGCAAAGAAGTCGATTGATTTGTAACCTGTTTAATAATTAGATAGTATCTAAAAAAAAGAGTGTTGATTTGCATGGCTTTCTGATGTTCACCGGGAAGGGTGATATTGCCAAGCTCCACCTGCAGTGCATGACGAAAGTTTTGTTCATTTTCTCGAATTGAGCTCATTCCTTCATCATAATGGCCTGCAAAGGTAAACAAGGCACCACTGTCAATGCGATCAAGAGACTCCGTCATTTTCTGGCAGGCAACCACACTCCGATAGTTTTGCCTGAGAATAACATCAATAGCTCCGCCAAGGGCATCAATGTGGCGTATGGTAAGCACGCCTATTGCAACAACAATGAGGAGCAGACCACCGAATCCCAAAACAAGCTTTTGTCGTATACCAATCATCTATGATCTCCTGAGATGTTCATGATAAAGTATTGATGCAAAAAGTGTACCAATAATTTAATCGCTTGTAAATTAAGAGAAAAGCCGGGGTGAGTCGCGATGACCCTTTGAAATAATCAAGGGCACACGAACTGCGACCTTGCATTTTTCAAGCTGTCAGGGGCGGGGAAATCCAGAGCTTAAATTCCATACTGTTTCCGTTTTCTCCAGAGCGTCGCCTGATCAATACCAAGAAGCTCGGCCGCTTCTTGAAGAGATTTTGTTGATGCAAGAAGACGCCGAATATGGTGCTCCTCTATAACCTCCAGGGTTAACGGATCGCCAAGAGAAACCGTGTGTATTTTTTTTACAATGCTTTCAGGAAGAAGTTCCAGACCAATACCATCTGTTTTGCTCAAAATAACAGCTCGTTCAATAACATTGCGCAATTCGCGAATATTGCCCGGCCACAAGTAAGTTCTGAGTGCTTGCATAGCCGTATCCGTAAACCCTTCAAGTTTTTTGTGATTCTGCGCCGCAAAAAACTTCAGCATACTCACTGCAAGCTGCTCAACATCATCAGGCCGGGCTGCAAGAGGTGGCAAATCAATCTGGATAACATTCAACCGATAAAAAAGGTCTTCGCGAAAACGTCCCTCTTTTACCTCTTTTTCAAGCTCTTTATTGGTTGCGGCAATAATTCTGACATTGGCTTTGCGTGTTTGATGATCACCTATCCTTTCATACTCCCGATCCTGAATAAAGCGAAGAAGTTTTGGCTGAATTGAAAGAGGCAGGTCTCCGATTTCATCAAGAAACAGGGAACCCCCTTCACAGGAAAAGACTCGTCCCGGATTATCTCTGACAGCTCCGGTAAATGAGCCCTTCACATGCCCAAAAAGCTCACTTTCAAGCAGCTCCTTGCTTAATGAAGGACAAGAGATAACTCCGAATGGTTTGTCAGCTCTGCTGCTCCAGTTATGAAGGGTACGCGCAAGCACCGTTTTGCCGGTGCCGCTCGGGCCACATAAAAGAACAACAGCTTCAGACGAAGCAACCTGACGAGCCAACTCAACAAGCCGTTGCATAGAGGGATAACGGGTTGTAAAAGTAATTTCAGGATGAATGCGGCTCAAATCTTCCTTCAAAGTCACAATTCGCCGCTCCATCTCACTCACTTCAGCAATACGTCTTATAACAAGATCAAGTTGATCTGGTGTAAACGGCTTGGCAATATAGTCAGATGCACCCCGCTTGATAGCTTCGACAGCGCTCTCAATCGAAGCATAGGCAGTAATCACCACAACCTTGATCCATGGATAAGTATGAAGCATCAACTGCAGCAGATCAAGCCCGTTCGCTGTTCCCAAACGCAAATCAATAAAGACAAGATCAAACACCTGACAATCAGCCTCTGCCATGGCATCCCTGGAATTGCTGACCGCTTTCACAAAATGGCCTCGCGATTCCATAAAAACCATAAGAGTTTTGCGAATGTTAATTTCATCATCAACAATGAGGACATTAAGCATAGTGCAAGAGATTTATTGTTAGCTATTTACAATTCATCCAGTCGGGCTCTTATGCTAAGATGACGCATAGTTGGTATAAAAACAAAAAAGGCAGCACACCGTTATAATGTGTGCTGCCTTTTTTCTGGCTCCGCGGGCAGGACTCGAACCTGCAACCCTGCGATTAACAGTCGCATGCTCTACCATTGAGCTACCGCGGAATATTTTGTCGGCTAATATACACCTGTTTTTATAAAAAGCAAACCATCACAAGCATTTTTTATGCGTTTTGGCGAAACTTGTACTGCTGACGGCTTTCATTTTCCGTAATAATTTTTGTACATTGATTCTCTTTTATCGAAAAGATGGTCTATGCATAAAGAGAAATCACTGATAGAGATTCGAACAAGTACTCTTTCAGAAGGAATCAACAGGCTTGATTTTACCTGTCAAGCCAGGGATTTCGAAGGAAGACGGTTAGCTGAGGCAGGTTTTACGGGAGCAATTACCGTTACTGTCATTGCCAAAAAGAGTGACGATGAAATCGCGGTCACCATCAACACATCAGCAGTCGCCGATTCTGCCTGCGACCGATGTCTTGCTCCGATAGCAAAGGTTCTGACCGGCACGCTTGATCTTTTTTATACTTTTGGAACATCGCTTGAAAGGGAACATGACGAGAATGACGAGTATCGTCATATTGAGAAGAGTACCGAATATATTGACATTACCGAAGATGTTTGCGACACGTTAATCCTGTCGGTGCCGATGAAGATGACCTGTACAAACAATCCTGACTGTCGGCTGTTCAGCAGCCATGAACCCTCAGGAAACAGAGAAGAAAACGAAGAGCCTCAGGCCGGAGATCAGACGCACTGGCAGGAGTCACTTGAAAAGCTGAAAGAAAAGTATCGTTAACTGATTTATAAATAAAGAGCAGCACCATGGCCAATCCTAAAGCCAAAATGTCGAAATCCCGCCGGGATAAAAGACGCGCCCAATTCAATGCCCGCACAAAACCGGCAACAACGGTCAATTGCCCTCACTGCGGCGAGCCAACCCTTCCGCACCGTGCGTGCCGCCATTGCGGATTTTATCGCGGCAGAAGCGTCGTCAATAAATTAGCAAAGAGCTGATCAACTAAAACAAGACAAAAACCCGATCATGTTGACCATTGTTGTTGACGCCATGGGTGGAGACAATGCTCCTGCCTGTGTGATAGAGGGAACTGTTCAGGCATTGCAGGAAAGTGGCAACAGGTTTGAAATCGTGCTTATCGGTCAGTCGGACAAAGTAGAGCCGCTGCTTTCGACATACGATACCAGCGCACTTAACCTGAGATTTCTGCACGCTCCCGAAGTGGTGACCATGGAAGATATTCCGGCCACCGCCGTCAAGACAAAGCAGGAATCATCGCTTGTCAAGGGTTTGCAGCTCTGCAAGGCAAAACAGGCAGACGCCTTCGTCAGCGCAGGCAATACCGGCGCACAAATGGCGGCATCTCTCTTTGTGCTTGGCCGACTTCCCGGTGTGCTTCGTCCGACAATCTATGCCTACTTTCCGCGCCTCGAGGAGGGACTGACCAATATTGTCGATGTAGGGGCAAACGTTGACTGCAAGCCCGACAACCTTGTACAGTTCGCCGAAATGCTTACCATCTATCAGCGCTATGGTGCGGGTATAGAAAAACCGGTTACCGGCCTGCTCAATATCGGAGAAGAGGAGGGCAAGGGATCAGAAGTACTCAAACAGACATACCGTCTTCTGAAAGAGGCTGACAGCAAGGGAAAAATAACGTTCATCGGCAACATAGAAGGACATGATATTCTGAAGGGAGAGGCCACAATCGTCGTTTGCGACGGGCTTGTCGGCAACACCATCCTGAAATTCGGCGAAAGCATTCCTGAATTTCTGGGCAAACTGTTCAAGCGATCACTGGAAAAACTTGTCATCTCCGGTCAGTTCAGCCCGGATATTGCAGCGTTGACGACAGGCATGTTCAAGGGAATGTTTGAACCCTTTGATGTTGAAAAATTTGGCGGCGTGCCATTCCTCGGGGTTGACGGCATCTCCATCGTCGGCCATGGACGCTCCTCGTCAAGGGCAATAAAAAACATGATTTACATGGCTGAACACATGATCGAAAAAAGAGTCAATGAGCATATCGCGGAAGTCCTGTCCGAACCATAGAAAAACTGCATACCACGTATGAAAGCTGCAATTACGGCTACGGCCAACTATTTACCTCCCGATATTCTGAGCAATCATGACCTTGAGCTCATGCTCGAGACCAACGACGAATGGATTCGTTCGAGAACAGGTATCCGTGAAAGAAGAATACTCAAGGATCCCGAAAAAGCAACATCGTACATGTGCGGTGAGGTTGGCAAGCGGCTTCTTGAAAAAAGGCAGATTGCTGCAACTGACATAGAGTTGATCATTGTTGCCACCATGACTCCCGACATGCTCTTTCCCTCCACGGCATGTTTTACACAAAGCATTCTCGGAGCAACCAAAGCATGGGCATTTGACCTCAATGCTGCATGTTCAGGATTTTTGTACGCGCTGAACACCGGCGCCCGCTTTATAGAAAGTGGCGCACACAAAAAGGTGATGGTCATTGGCGCCGACAAGATGTCAGCTGTCACTGACCCAACTGACCGCTCAACCGCTATTCTTTTTGGAGACGGAGCTGGCGGAGTCATCCTTGAACCGGCAAAAGAGGAGGGGTACGGAGTTCTTGATGTTCGCATGTACTCCGACGGAGCAAACGGCACCGATCATCTTCTCATGTCCGGCGGCGGCAGCCGACATCCGGCAACTTATGAGACCATCGACAAGAGAATGCACTACATCCGCCAGGATGGCCGACAGGTTTTCAAGGCCGCTGTCACTTCCATGGCCGAGGTTGCCCAGGAGATCATGAATCGCAATAACCTCAAAGCTGAAGATGTTGATTATCTCGTGCCTCACCAGGCCAATCAACGCATTATTGATGCAACGGCAGAGCGAATGGGTGTTGACAAGAGTAAAGTTGTTTCAAACGTCGCCATGTACGGCAACACGACTGCTGGTACCATACCAATATGCCTGGCTGAACTTGATGAACAGCAGAAACTGCACTCAGGCTCAAATCTGGTTCTTGTCAGTTTTGGAGCGGGATATACCTGGGGCGGTATCTACTTAAAATGGCAATAAAAATTTCATGAAAGCTTTTGTTTTTCCGGGACAGGGTTCCCAGTACTGCGGCATGGGACGCGATATTTTCGACAACTTCCCGGCTGCCCGCGCCATGATGGAAAGGGCAAATGAGCTGCTCGGCTATTCAATAACCGATATCATGTTTTCAGGCAGCGAAGAGGAGTTGCGTCAGACAAAACATACCCAGCCAGCGATCTTTCTCCACAGTATTGCAGCAGCAACACTTCTCGGCAGAAACGATATTGCCATGACCGCGGGCCACAGCCTCGGCGAATATACCGCGCTCTGTTTTGCCGGTTCTCTCAATTTTGACGATGCCATGCGCATTGTTGCAAAACGGGGAGAGCTGATGCAGAATGCCGGTCAACAGAACCCCGGAACCATGGCCGCCATTATCGGCATGCCCGACAGCGCGCTCGTTGGCCTTCTTGAAGAGGCTGGCACCGAGGGTATTGTTCAGGCCGCCAACTTCAACTCGCCCGGACAGATTGTCCTTTCAGGCGACATTGCCGCTGTAAAAAAAGCGGTTGCCCTTGCTCCCTCTAAAGGGGCCCGCATGGCAAAAGAGCTGGTAGTTTCTGGAGCATTTCACTCCCCGCTCATGAAGCCTGCCGAAAAGGAGCTTGCCACAGCGCTTGATCTTATGGAGATAAAGAATGCTGAAATTCCGGTCTGCATGAATGCCGTAGCCCGTCCGATAACTGACGCAGCAGAGATCCGCCAGAATCTGATTCTCCAACTGACCAGCTCCGTACTGTGGTCGCAGTCAATCGAGGCAATGGTGCAAAGCGGCATGACTGAATTTATAGAAGTTGGCCCGCAGAAAGTGCTGCAGGGTCTGATCAAACGAATTGACAAGAGTGTCGCAACCCGGGGCATTGATACCGCCGCGGATATTCAGGCGCTGGTATAATTTTTAACATCAACCGACAGAAACTATGTTTGAAGGAAAAATCGCTGTTGTCACCGG
>JBAXFV010000071.1:0-7622 GCA_037139755.1 Chlorobiaceae bacterium | reverse complement strand
GTCTCTCCTGATTCTTCACGCCCTTATCCGAATCAGCCGTTTTTTACGGCAAGGGAGATTTTGACGATCAACCCGGTGACGACCGACGATTTTCGCCGTGTGCTTATCGATCTTCCGAAAATCCGTAATGCCTGGGTTTTCTGCAAGGAATGTGCTTGCCAGTCAAGCTATTACGCATGGTGTGACAACGGTCAACTGCAGCTCTCTTACCAGAATCCCGGCGATTTGCCCCAGTCGCCGGTAAAAAAGGTTGCTCCACGGGGGTTGTATGATGTTCGGGTAGAGCTTGAAGCTGATCCCGGAGAGGGCGACCTGAATGATCGCAAGATTGAGTATACCTCCATTTTTCATGATGATGAAGGTGCGCATTCAACCATTATGGAATTGCGCTTTCCTGAAATTAATCTTGCCGACGCTCAATTGTGGGGGCTTTTCCTCGACAGTGATGAGGCCTTTGCCAATACTGTTGACAACGACTTGTTTACGGTGACGCTTTCAAGACTGGGAGCAACGAAAACCTATGATCTGCTCAGCGACTCTGCCCTTGATGATGAGGAACGCAATAACTATCTGCGCGCTCATTGGCGGACAGTGTTTTATCTTGATTTTACCATTACGTTCACTGACAGTTCTCAAAAGAGCGCTACCATCTGCATCAATAATGCCGCCCTTCGTGTTTTCAGTGATCTTGCTGCAAAAAATGCGATAACTGTCGAAACGTTGAAATCGGTGCTGGAGGACAAACGTTCCGGAGGTTTTATGCAGCGTTATCGCAGAAAGGCCATAGCAGCAAGGGATGCTGTCTTGAGCGCAAAAGCCGAATTGCTGCAGCATCGCAATCTGGATGAAGACTATTGTTCGGTATCAGTCGTGGGGATAGAGGAGGTTTCCGTCTGTGCTGATGTGGAAGTGGCGGCAGATGCCGACATCGAATGGGTACAGGCAAAAATCTGGTTTGAAATAGAAGAGTACTTCAATCCGCCGATTCGGTTCTATACATCCCGGGAATTACAGGATGCCGGAGAGTGTGTTGAAGAGATATTCAATGGCCCGGAACTCAACTGCGGTTTTATACGGGCTGATGATCTGGAGAAGACCTCACTCAAGACAGAGTTGCGCGTTTCGGACCTCATCAACCGCTTGATGGAGATTGAAGGCATCATTTCAGTCAACCAGATGCTTCTTACCAGGTATGATGCGGAAGGAAACGCCATCAAAGGCACAGCCGATCTTGATCCGAACAAAACCAGCGCCTCGTGGCTTTTGCTCATCAGCGACCAGCACCAGCCGCGGCTTTACAGGAATGCGTCTCGTTTTCTCTTTTATAAAAACGGACTGCCATTTCTGCCGAGGATGGATGAGGTGTCAGATACCCTGAATCAGTTGCGTGGCGAGGCTGAACGCCCGAAGCTGAACAATGTCGATATGGAGTTGAGCATTCCAACAGGTACTTTCAGAGACTGCAAGGAGTATTATCCCGTTCAATACAGCCTCCCTCTGGTTTATGGTACCGGCCCGGAAGGAGTTCCATCTCAAGCGACCGAACTCCGTCAGGCTCAGGCGAAACAGATGAAAGCCTATCTGATGGTGTTTGAACAGATGCTCGGTAATGCCCTGGCGCAACTGGCCCATACCGCAGATCTCTTTTCCCTCGACCCTGACATCAGGCAGACCTATTTCGTCAAGGTGTTCAGCGAAGAGCTGATTAAAGGATTTGATGAGATCAAAAACGGCGCCTATGGAAGTGAAGCTCTTGAACAAATGACAGAAACCCGCTCCGAATTTTTGCAGCGCAGGAACAGGTTTCTTGATCATCTGCTCGCACGTTTCGGTGAACTTTTCAGTGATTATGCCCTGTTGCTGAACAATGTCTATGGCAAGCAGGTTGCTCTTGAGCGTTTAGTTGACGACAAAATTGCCTTCCTGAAAGCCTATCCGCTGATCAGCCATAATCGGGCCAGGGCTTATGATTACACACAGAGACCATTGTTTCAGGAGAACCAGCCATACATCAAAAAGCGCATCACTCTGCTCCTTGGTTATCCAGATCTGACTTTATGCTTCACCGGCACTCATCCTGCATACGGGCCAGGGTATACCGTTCCTTTTGAATTAAAAGACAGAAACAACAAAATATGGCTGAAAGGAAAAATCACTCTTCCTGTCTCTTCGGCCAGCGAGGCTGAAGCAAGAGCGTTCCATGAACTGCTTGTCCGGATGCATCAACCGCAATACTACGACATTATTCATAAACAAAAAACGGGTCTTTTCCAGCTTGTCTTTAACGATAAAACAAGCAAAGTCCATGCGTTGCATCCATCATTGTTCAGCACACAGGCGGCAGCAGGAGAGGTACAGAAAGAGTTGCTGGCATGGAGTGCAAATGAACGGCTGATTGTTGTCGAGCATCTGCTGCTCCGGCCGAAGTTTCCCGGAGATGCGCTGTATAAACCCTGCGGTGAAGGAAACGGGATGACCTGTTGCGATGAAGACCCCTACTCATTCAGACTGACGTTCGTCATGCCCGGCTGGATGGCTCTCTATACCGACAATCTGGAGATGCGCGGGTTTGCTGAACGTACCATTCGTGAGGAAACGCCGTCGCACCTGCTTGGTAAAACCTGTTGGGTCGGTAATGATGACGGCCAGTTCGACCTTTTTGAAGAGGCCTGGTATGAATGGCTCACGGTTAATTCCGGATTTGACTGGACAGAGGAGCGCCTGCATGAACGCCTTAAGGCCATGCTTTCCGCGAATCTGCTGACGGTTGCTGAAATTGAAGATATCTGTCAATGCGCTGCGGAGATTCTGGCAAAATGCGGAATGGAGTTTTATCACTGGATGGAAGGCAACGTCAAAAGCGGAAAGTTACCTGATACCGATTTCAATCCATCTGCCATCAGTTTGTGCTCTGGAATGACATTCAGGGAAGGGACAGATAACGACATTCTCCACTTCCTGAAAGATCGATACAACAGCTATAAAAAAGTTTCATTCCGGCTCTGGAATGTCGTGAACCTACTTGGCGAACTGCACAACGTCTATCCCGTTGCAACCCTGCATGACTGTGATGAAGGCAGTGATATTAACCCGGTACGTTTAAACAACACCGCTCTTGGTGACCATCCGTTGAGTTCATCATCCGATAGTAAATGATAACGGTCAAACTACTGTACCATGGAACCTACTCAAAATAGTTATCCGGTTTTTGTCGCCAATCAGGTGCTTACCAGCAGGCACTTGAATGAAATTTTCAACTATCTGGATGAACAGGGGCGTCTGACGCGCGCAAACCTTATCGGGATAGGTATTGTCTGCGGTCTGGAGATCAGCTTGGCTGTCGCAGATGGCAAGACGACGATTTATCTGTCGGGAGGTTGTGGAGTTACTTCACAGGGTTATCTGATTGTTGTGCCTGAAGAGGGGATGACCCTTGTCTCTTACAAGGCCGATTACCTGATTCCTGATGAATTGGACTATCCGGAGTTCAGAAACCATGACACCGGGGTACAGTATCCTTTATGGGAGCTATTTCCGGCAGGGGAGCCTGCAACTGTTGCGTTGGGCAGCGACAGCAATACCGGTTTTCTGGATGACAAGGCGGTGCTGCTTTTTCTGGAACTGAAAAAAACATCGCTCCGGAACTGCAGTCCCAAAAATTGCGACGACAAGGGTTCGGAAGTGACCGCCACTCTTAAACCTTTGCTGATCAAGATTGAAGACCTTGAAAAGATCATTAAAGCAGCCAACTCGCTTGACAGCGGGCTGACATCCAGTGATCTTGAGGGTGCGTTACTGCAAAAGTTGAAACTGCCCGATATATCTCTGCCTCGATTCAATGTCGTAAACACGAGTCCCGCAACCTCAAACGACATTTTTGCGGCTTTTCTGAATCTTTTTAACGCCAGTAAACTGGCTCGTTCCACCGCTGAAGCACTGAGTGCCGCATACCAGGCATTCAAGCCGCTCCTGCAGGAGAGTTATGGAAGCGATCCCTTTGGAGAGTTCAAAAAAACCTTCTCTTTTCTTGACCAGAGCCCGACTGCAACCGATCAAGTGATTTTCTTGCAGTATTATTATGACTTTTTTGATGATTTGTTGCGTGCTTATGATGAGTTTCGCTGGAAAGGTGTTGAGTTGCTCTGTGCATGCAGCCCCTCTGCAGCTCTGTTTCCACGCCATTTGATGCTCGGCCTGCTCTACCCGGAAAAAGCAGCTTATCCAGGGAATTACCGGCAGAATTATCTGACGTCGCCAGCTATTGGCGCCTGTTCCGAGCGTTCAAAGGAGGTGTTGCAGCTCTTCAGGCGTCTTGTTGAGATGATTCGCTGTTTTACCCATGCGCCGGGGTTGTTGCCCCAACTTTTCAGCAGGTCATTTATTGCCTTGAATGTTGATCCTCAAATCCGCGTAACCCCCACTGTTTTTGGTGACAAGCCTCTCTCGGGCAAAGCTATTCCCTATTATTACCAGCATAACGGTACGCCGCCTTTATACAAGCTCTGGAACAACGAAAAAACACGACGAAATCGTGCCAACCAGAATTTGAGCTATCGTTGCAGCGATTTCAGACCAGTCGTTCCTGATTTTGTCAGCAATCCTCTGCGTTACGATCTTGAGCCTCATAATTTTCTGCGTATTGAAGGTCATTTGGGGAAAAACTGCCAGCGCGTGCTGAAAACGCTGCTGTCGCTCAAAACGCAATATCGCCTTCCTGTAGAGATTATTGCCTTGCGTACCGGAGCTTATGATGATACTCAGAGCGTCGATGTAAGTAAAGAATCAGTTCGTTTTCAGGATCTTGAGGCATTGTATGATACGTTGCGCGAAGAGGTGCTGGCGACTTTGACTGAGGGAGTGAGGTGTCTCTATGATTTTCCTTTGGTTGCTGAAAACATTGATTTGCCGGGAGGCAAACCGCAACACTTATTGCTGAAAACCCATGCGCCGAGTTACCTTGTTCAGGAAAACAGCGTGGGCGCCTGGTACGAAAAGTACTGGACGCTCTTTGAATCCAGGCCATACATTAACGTGAACCAGAACGCGTTTAATGCGGCAGCCCTGGAAAGGGTTTGTCGTCTTCTGTTGCACGGCACAGCCAATCTGCCGGAAACGAATTATGTTCATGTTGTTTCAATCTATTTTTACACAAAGCTTTCAGAAACTTTGCCCGAATCTCTTGACGCTCTTGCCTATGCTGATTTTGAGAACAAATACCAGGATCTGCTGAGCCTGATGCGGTATTTGTGCTCTGCAATGGTTAACACACTCTCTACAGAATACAAGCTCTTTTCCTCACAGGGAAGTGTAACGGGCCATTTTAATGATGTGCTATTTTCAAGCAAGCTCGATTCCATCAAATCGCTTTATGACGAGTATGTTCGTCGTATAAGAGATTTGAAGAAAAAGCAGTTTCTCGGCAATTTTCTGCAAAATCATCCAGGCATACAACATAAGGCTGGAGTGCCGATTGGAGGCACCTTTATTCTTGTTTATCATCAGGATCCTGCTCCGCTCTTGAGTGTCAATACCGCAGCAGGTACCACTCTCTCCTTTGTATCAGAAAACATTGCCAACACGGTGTCGTTATCCAACCTCACCAATGCGTTATCGGTTGCCAATACCCGGACACTGACTGATGCCATCGGGCGCATCAGCACCGATCAGCTTCTGTCGTCGAACCCAGACATCAATCTCGTGCTCGATTCTCTGAGCAGCCAGATAGAGAGTCTGAAGATTGGAAAAATTCCAGTAAGAGGTAAAGATGCTGCAACAAGGATCATTGCAAATGCGGTTAATGAACTGGAAGAGGGGGCTGTTATTGCAGATTTTTATCTTCCGTACCTGATCTCTTCCGATGTCGAAGCGGTACAGTTTGTTTTACCGAAAACACAGCCAACGACCAACTCCGGCATTGTGGTAAATGAAAATGAATACGAATGGATTGATTCCGTCAAGCATTTGAATTACCTCTGTTTACGCGATTACCGTCCACAGAAGACGCCAAAAGCGCCTGCTGCACATGAACAGGAACGAAGTCGTTTGAAAGACAATTATATCGTCAGGATTTACCACTATGAAATTCAGGGACAATCTCTCCTGCCGGGAAATTCTCCTGTAGACATTGTTATTCCTTTACAGGGAGACGCTGGTCTCACTCAGTACAAGCTTTCTGCCGTCGCGCGTAAACTGAACGAACAGTTTCCCCTTGGCCTTGTTTTCGATACCGTTGCAGGCACAAATAAACTGGTCATTCGTTTTATTGAAGGCCAGAAATTCCGAATTGAATTGGGTGGAATACAGGGGAACCAGATCCGCTACGCATATGACAATGATATGGTTTACAGGCGGCAGCATAATTCCTGGGAAGCAATGGAACCAAAATCAGGCAAGGGTTTGCCATCCCGGATGAGCGCCGACAGCTATAGTGCGCAAGAGTATCAGTCGCTGCATCAGAATTTTGAACCTGTCACCTTGACTCCAGTTACAGCGCCTACCCCTAAAGAGGCGATTGTATGGGAGCAGGTAACTTTAAATCGGGCAAAAAAATATCCAGCAGCCGCACAACTGCCGATTTATGAATCCATACTCAGTGAAATAGTTGATGTCATTTATAAAATTGACCAGAATGCTAACGTTATTGTAACAGGAAGCTGGGCAAACGGCAGTTGGGTTTCGAGAAATGATGCCGAAAATATACAAAGTCTGGAGGCAGATATCACTTGGCCGTTCTTCCTTGAGCTTCGTAAAAAAGTTACCGGAAAAACAGGCTACAGTGCCATCGATCTGCTTGTTGAAAGCAGCCAGGAGATAACTGCTGATATGATAAAAATATCCACAGGCTATGCCATAAGGATTATAAGAGGGAAAAAGGATGCGCAGAAAGGATTGGTATTGAAACGAAGGAGATAAAATGGAGACCTCCTGTTCAAACGTAACAATGTGCAACGTTCGTTCAGGAGGGTTTTTTAGGAGAGCTTTGCGGCTGATCCCTAAAGGAACCAAGCGGTTCCAACTCAGTGAGAAAATTTACTGCAATACCGAATATTCTCCAAATCTTTTTTTATGGAATTGCAGGTTCACAAGATCAGGAAGCAATACGTTGAGGTTGAATTCAACGGAACAGAATCGGATGCGGTGATTTTGCAAAACAGCCTGTCCGGTTTGTATTATGATCAGATTATGGCCGCTTTAGAAGATGTCTTCAAACGGTATGCCCCGTCACGCGATCATCTTACTATTGAACGGCTCGACATCGATGTCGGCACTCTTGATCTCGACAGTCTGGAGTCCACTCTTTCAGAGAGAATCATTCAGGCACTTGAACAATCGCTGCAGAAATTATCAGTGTCCGCCCCATTATTGCATTCGAGGCAAACCGACACAGTTACCTTCACCGTTAAAACGGAAGGGGACTCTCTTGGCGATGCATTTATCTTTTTTCTGAACAATGGCACGCTGCCATGGTCGTTTCATCTCCCATCCGGTTCAACCCTTGAAGAGGCTGTCTATAAATTATTGAAAGAACCGGAAAATTTTGGAGCTACACCAGAGCTTATCAGAGGTAAGGTTGTTCAGGTATTAACCTCAGCCACAGCACAAAAACGACTGATTCATCAGTT
>JBAXFV010000070.1:0-7634 GCA_037139755.1 Chlorobiaceae bacterium | reverse complement strand
CCTTGAGGATTGAGACCGGCTCGTTCCAGATGCCGTTGTTGGCAAATGTTGAAAAGGCTCCGGCAAGTTCAAGCGGGCTTACTTCCGATGTCCCAAGGGCGATAGAGAGGTTCGACGCCATTGGTGATGTGATGCCCATTCTTCTTGCATAACTGATTATTTCTGAGGTTTTCAGATGCTCGTAGGCAAGCCTTACGGTCACCTGGTTCAATGATCGGCTCAATGCCGTACGAAGCGTCGTCATCCCTCCAGACGAACCGTCGGAGTTTCTTGGTGACCAGATACCATTACCGCTGTTGAGTTCCAGAGGCTGGTCAAGCACCTGGAAATTTGCGGGCAGTCCCTTGTCGATTGCCGCAGTATAGACGAATGGTTTAAAGGTTGAACCGGGTTGGCGTTTTGCCTGCCATACATGGTCAAACTGATATTTATACTCATCAGGCGAGAATCTGTTGCCTCCAACCCAGGCCTTGACATGGCCGTTCGTCGGATCAATTGCAACCAAAGCCACCTGTATTCGGGTTTTTTCCTTCAAGAGTTCATTCAGCCATACTTTGTCAGCTTTGAGCTTTGTCATGGCCTGCTGCTCCGAAAGCCCGTTATCTTTCAGTTCAGTGAACCGGTCGCTCTCCATGATGATCTGGTTTTTCAGAGATTCGGGCCATCTCCATGATCGGTCGAAGGCGGCTTGCAGTTCGGCAAGATGTTCGGCAGCCGCCTGCTGGGCATAGTTTTGCATCCGGCTGTCGAGTGTTGTCTGGATGGTCAGACCGTCACGGTAAAGATCGAGATTGCCAAGCATTGTCGATGGTTTGACCGTTTGTCGAACATATTCAGTAAAATAAGGAGCAAGACCTGAATGGCTGACTGGAGTATATTTCAACACCAAAGGAATTTTTTTCGCGGCGGCGGCCTGTTTCGGGGTTATGAAATTGACCTTTTCCATCAGTGAAAGTATAAGGTTCCTTCTTCCGATTGCACCTGAGGGATTTTTTGCAGGATTGTAGGCGGTAGGGTTTTTCAGCGTTGCGATAAGCGTTGCGCTTTCCGGCAGCGTCAGAAGGTATGCCGGTTTGCCGAAATAGGTATAGGCTGCGGCTTCGATGCCATAGGCTCCTGAACCGAAATATACAGTGTTGAGATAGAGCGCCAGAATCTCATCTTTCGTGTAGGTTTTTTCCAGCTCGATTGCGGTAATGAACTCCTTGACTTTTCGGGTGACGGTGCGCTCCTGACTCAGGTAGAGATTTTTGGCAAGCTGCTGGGTAATGGTACTGGCTCCCTGCCAGCGGCTTGGTCCCCTGAATATATTTTCACCCATGGCAATGGCAAGCCGTCTCAGATCTACACCCCAGTGGCTGTAAAAGGCCACATCTTCAGTAGCAATCAAGGCGTAACGAGTTGATCGGGGTATAGATTTGAGTGGAATGAATGTTCGATTCTTCAGAAAAAATTTATGCAGAAGCACGCCGTCTTCCGAATAGACTAAAGAGGCAAGTTCCGGGTTCGGATTTTCAAGCTCCTCAAGGCTTGGCAGACCCATGAAAGACTTCATGGCGTAGGCCGCAGCGGACGTTAGCGTTATAGCGATGAGTGATGCAAAAAGAAATAACAGACTTTTGGAAAATATTTTCTTACTCACAGTAGAGATTATGGTTTAGACTTGTAAAATTGTTCCGAAAATTCAAAATGCTTTGTAAGCTCGCCTGCAAATTCAGCAGTCTCTTCCAGCATTGGGAGATGACCAACCTCCATGAACTTTGCAAGGTGTGTCGGTGCCTCCGATTCTGCTTTGCGTCTTTTATAGAGGGAGATAGTCCCTTCAGGAGGAATAGTGTGATCGGCCATTCCGACACTGCATAGCAAGGGGGACGCAATATAAAGGACGTGACGGGTATAAGCTCTCAGTGAATCACGATCGATTGAAAACTTCCCGACGGCAATAGTTGCGTCTTTATCGGATTGTGTGAAGTCCTCAATAAGGATCTCATGATATTCCTGACTGATCTCTTTTGAAGCAGCGCGTTTGATAAAGATGCTTTTTAAGGGTTCAGTCTGAAATATATTCCGGAAATTCAGAGAAACATCTATAAGTCCGCCAAGAAAAAAGAGTCCAAGAGAGGTGTAAGGGGTCTCTTCAAAAATGCCGCAGGCAATAATGGTCGCCGATAAAAGAGCGTTACGGTACCGAAGACAGAGTTCGGTGGCAACCATGCCCCCCATTGAATGGCCTACAATATGCAGTTTTCTTGACTCCTGAAGTCCGAGATGCTCAATGAGTTCAGCGGCTTCATCGGTAAAACCCTGAATGGTGAATGTTGGTTTATAACCCTTGATGATCGTTTTTCCAGTGCCGCTCTGATCATAGGTAATGCACCGGTAGTTTGCGGAGAGCATGTCGACCAGTGGTTTCCAGTATCGGGAGGAGATCGCCCAGCCATTCACAAACAGTACCGATTGTTTGTCCCTTGCTGAAGGATCAGACTCCGCAGTGTCCTCATAATAGAGCTTGCAGCGGGTTGACTCAAAATAACTCATGAGAGTTGCCTTGTTTCTTGTTAAAAACATGAACTTCAATATAAACAATAATAACTTTTCTTCAGTTTTCCCCAGCCCAATGTCTTGAAGGGTTTTGCGACTCTGAGACGCAATAGCTACATTGCTTCGGCCAGAAGCAAAAAAGATTTTATTTCAAGAAAAAGCACCATGAACTATTCATTTACCGGTTTGTTCTCTTTCCTGGCCGATTTTATCATCCATATCGACACTCATCTTCAGTTTCTTGCGGCAGAGTATGGCCTCTGGCTTTATGGTATTCTCTTTCTCATTGTTTTCTGTGAAACCGGACTTGTTGTTACACCATTTCTTCCTGGCGATTCCCTGCTTTTTGCTGCCGGTACACTGGCTTCCATGCCTGACTCATCGCTTAATTCTCATCTGCTTTTTGTCCTCTTTTTTTCTGCAGCCCTGCTTGGTGATAACCTCAACTATTTGATTGGCCACAAACTCGGCCCAAAAGTGTTTAATTATCAAAAATCCCGCTTTTTTAATCCTGAGCATCTACTCAGAACCAATAGCTTTTTTGAAAAACATGGAGGCAAGACCATCATCATTGCCCGTTTTATCCCTGTTATCAGAACCTTTACTCCCTTTGTTGCCGGAATAGGTGCCATGCCCTACCGCAAGTTTATTTTTTTCTGTATTACCGGTGCGCTGTTTTGGGTAGGATTGTTTTGTTACGGCGGCTATTTTATCGGCCAGCTTCCCTTTGTGCAGCAGAACAGAAAGCTGATATTTCTTGCTATTATTGCTGTTTCCGTTACCCCTCCTCTTATAGGGTACTTGACGCACCGGTTTGGCCGCAGGCAGGACATTCCGTAATGTTTATGGATTGTTGATAACGTGTTGATTCATCGGTTGATGCGTTCTCTTTTCTTCTTGAGAGAGGTGTTATTAGATAAAGCAGTATTCTTTATAACCTGTTTTATTTATATGAGTTATTTGCTCGTTGCGTTCAGACGCTACGCGTTCTGTATTTATTGCTGGAATTTGTACTTTCTCGTGGATTGATGAAAAAAATGTTGATAACTTCTTTCGGAAGAATAAAATGGAGCCAGCAACCCTCTTTTGGGAAGAGAGAAAAACGACGCAACCTTGAAAAAAGATTATATTAATCCATGAATTTTTTTATAATTACTACCTCTTCAGACACATCGGCGTATAGCGCAGCCTGGTAGCGCACTTCCTTGGGGTGGAAGGGGTCGTGGGTTCGAATCCCGCTACGCCGACTCTCTTGCCTCTCTTTTGTTCTTTCCGTTCCGTATATTTTCCTCATGGATATCCTGGCGAAATTACAGATTCTTTCTGGCGCTGCTCGTTACGATGCTTCGTGTGCCTCAAGTGGAAGCAAACGAGAAGCCCCTTCATGCGGAAACGGCAACACTTCGCAGGGTGGCATCTGTCACTCCTGGTCGGATGATGGCCGCTGCATCTCTCTTCTGAAAATTTTGCTTTCGAACGATTGCCGTTACGACTGTGCCTACTGTGTTAACCGTTCAACCAATGCTGTTGAGCGGGCCTCCTTCACTGCCCGGGAGGTCGTCGATCTTACCCTTGACTTTTATCGCCGCAACTATATTGAAGGGCTCTTTTTAAGTTCAGCCGTCATGCAGAGTCCCGATGTGACGATGGAACGGATGGTTCGGGTTGTTGAAACACTGCGTACCGAAGAGCATTTTGGCGGCTATATTCATCTGAAAATCATTCCCGGTTGCAGCAGCGAGCTGGTGCGTAAAGCCGGGCTGTATGCCGACCGTATCAGCGTCAATATTGAGCTGCCATCACAGGTTTCGCTCCAGCGGCTTGCGCCCCAGAAGCATAAAGATTCCATTCTTGAGCCTATGGCGCTTATCGGCAGGGAGATAGCATCGAGTCTGGTCGAACGCAAAGCCGATCGTCGCGCTCCCCGGTTTGCCCCGGCAGGGCAAAGCACCCAGATGATTATTGGCGCAAGCCCTGAAAACGATTTTCAGATTTTGCGTCTCTCTCAAGGGCTCTATAAAAAAATGAATCTCAAGCGCGTTTACTATTCCGCGTACGTGCCAGTCAGTGCCGATAACCGCCTTCCTGTGCTGGCGGCTCCTCCATTGCTTCGTGAACACCGTCTCTACCAGGCCGACTGGCTCCTGCGCTTCTACGGCTTTTCTGCTGAAGAGATTCTTTCGGATGATCTCCCGGATCTTGATGAAACCTTCGACCCAAAGACCGCGTGGGCTTTGCGCCACCCTGAATTTTTTCCGGTAGAGATCAACTGTGCAGACTACCTCACGCTGTTACGCGTACCGGGTATTGGAGTCACCTCTGCCAAGCGAATTATCGCCGCACGGCGTTTTTCAGCGATTACTCCCGAAGGCATGAAAAAAATCGGGGTGGTGATGAAACGGGCAAAATATTTTATTACCAGTTCAGGCCGGGGTTTTGAAAAACCTGATCGGACGCCTGCTCTTATCCGTCAGCAACTGCTGCTTGGGGACGGGATCGGGGCGCCACCTCCCCGACAGCTTGTTTTCCCCGGTCTCTATGCATGATGGCTATGAATCGATATCTTTACGACGGCACCGCCGACGGTCTTCTGTCAGCAATTGCCTGGATCCTTGAAGAGGAGCCGGATCCGCAGCAGGTTGCTTTATCGGAGCGTGAGGATACCCTTTTTGAAGATGGTTTCTTTATAGGCACCGATGCAACTCAGGCTGAATCTCTTTTTTTTCGACTTCGCAAGCAGGCGCCTGATGCGGCACACACGCTCTACTCTTTTATGCTTGCTGAAAAGGAGGGTATGGAAACCAGTCTTCTCCACTACATGTCGCTTGCCTTCACGCATGGCGACAAGGTCAACGGTTATCTCACCCATTCGGCGGTACAGGAAATTGTCGCCATTGCCAAAAAAGCAGGCAGGGAGCTGCACCGCATGAAGGGGCTGCTGCGTTTTGAAAAACTCAGGGATGGAGCCTACCTTGCCAAAATGGAGCCGGATCACAACATTATCCACCCTCTTGCATACCATTTTCGTACCAGGCTCAAGGCGCAGCATTGGTTTCTCTACGATGTCAAACGCCGCACCGCAGCCCGCTGGAGCAACGGAATCCTTCAGTTCGGTGCCATAGAGCAGTTTACCACTCCCGCTCTCTCAGACGACGAAAAGAAGGTTCAGGCAATGTGGCAGGCATTCTTTAAAACCATCGCCATTCCCGACCGCAAAAACGCCCGCCTCCAGAAATCAAACATGCCCATGAAGTACTGGAAGTACCTTACTGAGAAACAGGGGGAGTGATTTATAAAAATTCATAAATCTGCAAACATGACGACATCCATCGAACAGAGTATCGGCGGCGGTAAAACGGTAACCTGTCCAATATGCAGCCAGCCGTTTACTTGCTCTCTTTCCTCAACATGCTGGTGTACCAGAAGAACGGTGCCCTCCGAAGTGCGCGACTATCTCGCCGGACGCTATGAAACATGTATTTGCAGCAGTTGTCTTGACCGACTGATTGAGCAGGCAGGTTCAGGTGAAAGCGCCTGAGTATTTGGCAACCTCCTGAAAAAGCAGCGCAGAATGTCATCCCGAAAGCGCCGGGTTTGGCTTATCCGTTGAAAGGCCTGAAACTTGATGTGAATTCAGTTGAATTGCAGTCACTGATCCTGTACATTGTGGTCATATAAACTTTAACCGCAAAACAGTACCATGCAGAAAGAGACCATTACTATACTTGGATGCGGCTGGCTCGGGTTGCCGCTTGCACAAGCTCTTGTCAAAGAGGGCTATTCAGTCAAGGGATCGACCACAAGGGAAGAGAAGCTTGAGGTATTGCAGGAAGCGGGAGTTGAGCCCTACCTGATACGCCTTGACCCTGAGGTAACGGGCGACGATATAGTCGCATTTCTCCAGAGCGATATTCTTGTTGTCAATATTCCTCCAACTCGGCGCGATGATATTGTTGAGTTCCATATCGAGCAGTTCTCTTCACTGATTGACGCACTTGGTCAGTCGCCTGTGCGCTCCGTGCTGATGGTCAGCTCTACGTCAGTCTATCCGTCGCTCAATCGTGAAGTTACTGAAGAGGATGCCGTTGATCCAGAATCCCCGTCCGGGCAGGCGTTGCTCCTTGTCGAAGAGATGCTGATGCAGGAGAGCGGATTTCAGTCCACGGTGCTGCGTTTTGGCGGTCTGGTTGGTTATGATCGTAACCCTGAAAAGTATCTTGCCGCTTTGACTGCGGTGACGAATCCCGATCAGCCGATGAACCTTATCCATCGAGACGATTGCATCAAGATTATCTCGGAGATCATCCGTTTGCAGCAGTGGGGCGAAGTGTTCAATGCCTGCAGCCCCAATCATATCCTGCGGCGTGACTATTACGGCAGGGCAGCCGATGCTGCTGGAGTTCCCCGACTCCCTCTGGCGCCATCTGCAGAACCCGCACCGTTTAAAGTGGTGAACAGCGACAAGCTGGTGAATGCGCTGGGCTACAGTTTTCTGCATCCTGATCCGGTTGCGAAAAAGGGATAGGGGATGGCAGGACAACACGCAGCCTTTCTGCTGGCCGCCCCATCAAGTGGTTCCGGAAAAACAACCATAACGCTTGCTCTCCTGAGGATGTTTGCCCAGCGGGGGCTGGCGGTTCTGCCGTTCAAGTGCGGGCCGGATTATCTCGATACTCGCCTGCACTCCATGGCGGCATCGTTTGGCGGAGTCGAGCGGGTCGGGATCAATCTTGATACCTTCATGGCCTCAAAGGAGCATGTTCAGGGGTTGTTCGGCCGCTACTCATCGGATGCTGATGTTGCTGTGGTTGAGGGTGTTATGGGGCTTTTTGACGGGGCTGAAAAATCGGAAGGGAGCAGCGCCGAGATTGCCATGCTGCTTGGTATTCCCGTTATCATGGTCATCAACGCTCAAAGCATGGCCTATTCGGCAGCGCCGATGCTCTATGGTTTCCGGACGTTTGATCCCGCGCTGAAGCTTGCCGGGGTAATTTTCAATAAGGTCAATACCCCATCTCATTACAGCTACCTTGAAGCTGCAGCGCGTGATGCCGGAGTTGAACCGCTGGGTTATGTGCCCCGCAGTCAAGCAG
>JBAXFV010000069.1:0-7650 GCA_037139755.1 Chlorobiaceae bacterium | reverse complement strand
TCAATGGCTGAAGTGAAAAAGGTGATGGTTAATGTCGGCGCTTCAAGCGAAGGCTTTTTCAACCAGAGCGCCGACAATATTTCCGAGATCAATGTCAGGCTGACACCCAAAGAGGAGCGTACCCGATCGACAGATACCATTATGCAGGCAATTCGCCTCAATCTGCAGGATATTGCCGGCCTCAAGGCAAGCATCAACCCTATCGGAATTTTTGGAACAGCGAATGAAACCCCGGTTGCTGTTATTATCAGCGGCCCTCTGAGAAGTCAGGTAACCCGTGTGGCCGAAGCATTGCGAGACAGTCTCAAAACTGTTTCAGGGACAGCCGATATCAAATTGACTTCACAGATCGGAAGTCCCGAAATGCGTGTTATCGTCGATCGTGAAAAAATGGCCACCTTTGGAATCTCTATTGCCGATGTAGGAGCCGCATTGCGGACCGCTTATGCCGGAGATGAAGCCGGAAAATACCGGGATGGCGGAGATGAATACGATATAAGAGTCATGCTCGACAAATACTATCGTCAGGATACTTCGATGCTTTCAGAGATTACCTTTCGCTCTTCGCAGGGCGATATGGTTCGTCTCGGTCAGTTTGTCACTTTTGAACAGGATCGGGGTTATACGCAGTTGCAGCGGAAGGATCGAAACAATGCTGTATGGGTCAAGGCACAGGTGGTTGGTCGTCCTGTGGGGAGTATCGGTAAAGAGATTGAGAGGATTATGGCGAACATGAAAAAAAATTCTCTTATGCCTTCGACGGTGAGCTATGCTTATGAATCGGATCTCAAAAGGCAGGGAGAGTCAAACTCAACACTTTTACTCTCTTTTCTTGTTGCCATTATCTTTGTTTATCTTATTATGGTTGCTTTGTATGACTCCTGGATCTGGCCGATGGTGGTGATGTTTTCTATTCCCCTGGCCATTATCGGGGCGCTTTTTGCTCTGGCCATGACCGGTAAATCATTGAGTATTTTCACTATTCTTGGTATTATCATGCTTGTGGGGCTTGTGGGAAAAAACGCTATTCTTCTTGTTGATTTCATCAATAAGTTCCGCGAAGAGGGTATGGAGCTTTCTGCGGCTATTCTTGAAGCGGCAAAAGAGCGGTTGCGTCCCATTCTCATGACCACCTTGACACTGATTTTCGGGCTTCTCCCTATTGCGCTCTCTCAAAGCTCAGGATCAGAATGGAAGTCGGGGCTTTCCGTTGCTCTTGTCGGCGGCCTCTTTAGTTCAATGTTTCTGACCCTGCTGGTTATTCCGGTTGTCTATGTCTGGTTTGACAAGATGCAAGGCAAATTATCAAAGCTGAAGAGGAAACAGGCCGTGTAGCCATTTTTTTGTAATTTCATTAACCTGCGACCGGTAATGCGCTTTTTCTCCAATCAGACTCCGGTTTTGTTGTTGTGCCGTGCGGCGCTTGCCTTTTCATGGGTTTATCAGGGCGCTGTTCCCAAAATAGTTTGTCAAAGCAGTGGAGAAACAGAGCTGCTGGGACATATCATTCCAGTGTATCAGTGGGCTTGTGAAGCGGTATTGTGGATGGGTGTTGCAGAGATTGTATTCGGACTTTTTTTGCTTGTGGCCAGATGGAGCTGGGTGTTCTGGCTCAATGCGGTGTCTTTGGTCGGCCTTCTTTGTTTTGTAGCCCTGTTCGAGCCAACAATGTTTTCTTTACCATTCAATCCTCTGACGCTGAATGTCTCGCTGATTGCACTCTCAGTGATTGCTGTACTGGAATTGAAAAAATTAAAAAATCTGACCTGAATGAAGCCGAACCGATTTGATGAAGAGTTAAGCAGTGTTGCCAGGCTTTTCCTCACTGTTTCCGTGACTGTTATTGCTGTTGCCTCTCTTTTGGGGGCAGCGGGTGCAGTGATGGAGAATATGTTTCTCCTGAAGCTGCATCCGTATCTCTTTTTTATCGGATTCGGCAACCTTGCCATACTCATTCTCAACCGCTACCTGACGGCCGCAATCTATTCTGAACTGAAGATCAATCCAGCAAAGCAGTTGCGCTATATTTATGCCGTTCTGCTCTCATTGGTCATGATTACCATTGCCGTTTTCATGGATTGGCCCCTGCTGAAAGCCGTTACAGGCCTACTGCTTATGGTTGTTGTTGCAGGGCCGCTCAGGGAGATTTTTACCACCCTTTCAGTTCCGAAAATCTGGAACGAAGTTTCTGTGCGCTACTACATTTTTGATGTTCTTTTTCTGCTCGTTGCCAACCTTGGCCTTTTTACTCTTGGCCTTAAAGAGGCATTTCCTGATCAGAGAATTATTCCCTTTTTTGTAACCCAGTCATCCTACTTTCTTGGCTCTTCATTTCCACTCAGTATCAGCGTGATGGGGTTTCTCTATACCTACGCATGGAGCAGATCATCAAAACGGGAACTGGCAAAACGGCTTTTCAGTCTCTGGTTTTATATTTTTGTTGGTGGTGTTCTCTTTTTTCTGATGGTTATTCTTGCGGAGTACTATCTTGGCATGATGCTGATCAGCCATTTTCTTTTGTTTGGTGTGATGGGTCTGCTTGGCAGTTTTGCTGTTTACCTCAACAACTTTTTTCATACCAAATTTCATCATCCTGCCCTTGCATTTTTGTTGAGCGGCCTTGCCCTTCTTTTTGCAACCAGCGGATACGGCATCATGAATATCTACTTTTTGAAGGGGATTCATTTTGGTACGGTGCCTCCCTTGCGTTTCGACAGAATGTGGATTTATCACTCCCATACGCATGCAGCCCTGCTCGGCTGGATTACCTTTTCCTTTATCGGCATGATCTATATTGTCATTCCATCAATTGTCCGATCAAACTCGCTTGAAACGCTCAGAAGCGAGACAGCACTTTCTGCACTGCTTGGTGAGGAGGTCATGAAAAAAGCCTTTCAACAGCTTACAGTGCTCCTTCTCTCGGCGACAGCAATTTTATTGGCATTCTTTCTGGAAAACAATCTCCTCCTTGGTGTTGCCGGTTGTGTTTACGGATGTTCGGTTTATTATGTGACCATCAACCTCCGGAGTGACATAAAAACAGTTTAATAACGAATCAATTTCTTCATAATTATTATGCAAATCACTGCAAAACTATCAGCAATTCTTCCTGAACAGACGGGTAATGGCAAGAATGGAACATGGAAAAAACAGGACATTATTGTCGAAACTGAAGGGCAGTATCCGAAAAAAGTCTGCATATCATTGTGGGGAGAGAAGTATGACCGGAATTTGCTGAAGGTGGGATCGAAACTCACAATCTCGTTTGACATTGAAAGCAGGGAGTTCAACGGCAAGTGGTATACCGACGTCAAGGGATGGAAAGTAGAGGGGGTCAATCAGCCGGATACCTCTTACTCCGAGGAACCTGGATCCTGGGAACCACCGGTTTTTGAGAGTCGGAACGAGAGCGTGATTGCAAATGATGATTGTCCGTTTTGAGATCGCTGTATAATGTTTTCATAAAAAATGTATCTATTTTTTGATACCGAAACCACAGGGCTACCCCGAAACTGGCGAGCATCGGTGACAGATGTCGATAACTGGCCAAGGATGGTGCAGTTGGCGTTTTTATACTCGGCTGCTGATGGCAAGAACATATCTGCCGGCGACTATATCATAAAACCAGACGGCTTTGTGATACCATCTGGCGCGTATCGGATTCATGGTATTTCGACGCAGCGAGCTCAAGTCGAGGGCCGCCCCATACAGGAGGTTCTTCAGTTATTTCAAGAACTTGCAATTGAGGCAGAGGTTCTTGTGGCGCACAATCTGAGTTTTGATGAAAAGATTGTGGGCAGTGAACTCATAAGATCAGGAATGCAGAATCTCCTTCCATCAAAAAAGAAGATATGCACAATGGAATGCAGCACTGATTTTTGTGCACTTAAAGGCCCCTATGGCAATAAATGGCCGAAATTGTCTGAACTGCATCAGACATTGTTTGGCACAGGATTTCATGAAATGCACAATGCCGCCAATGATATTCAGGCGACAGCGAAGTGTTTCTGGGAATTGAAAAGAAGGGGAGTAATCGGCGGATCAACCTCTTGGTAACTAGTTAACTACTATGCGTCTAATTGGAAAAATTGCACTCGTCACCGGAGCGGCAGGCGGAATCGGCAGGGCAGTGGCACTCTGTTTTGCTGCGGAAGGAGCTGCAGTTATTGCCAGTGATATCAATCTTACCGGCTGTACTGAAACCCTTGAGCTTCTTGAAAGCAGAGGCGGGAGCGGGATGTCTCTGCTGGCCGATGTAACGCGAGAGGAGGAGATAGCGGCACTCTACCGGCAGATAGCTGAGCGGTATGGAAAACTTGATATAGTGGTGAACATTGCCGGTGGCGACAATGAACCGTCAGCCGATGTGGAGGAGATTGACTACCTGAAAATGAGCGCCAATCTTGATTTGAATCTTAAATCCTGCATTATCTCCTGCCGTGAAGCTGCCAGAATGATGAAGCCTCAGGGGTTTGGAAAAATTGTTAATATGAGCTCGCTTGCTTACCGGGGAAGTCCGAACCAGTTTTCCTACTCAGCGTCTAAAGGCGGCATTTACTCCTTTACCCGTTCGCTTGCCATGTCGCTCGGTCGTTACGGCATAACGGTCAATGCACTTGCGCCAGCTCTTGTCGAGGTTCCTGCCTTTGTCAGGGCTCTCGGGCCCGAACGGTGGGAGATGCTCCGCAATGAATGCGCACAACGTTATCCCCTCGGTCGTGTCGCAACACCGGAAGACGTTGCACGGTGCGCTCTCTTTCTTGCGTCTGATGATGCATCGTTCATTACAGGGCAGATTATCGAAATTTCCGGGGGTGCGAGGCTTTAAAAATCAATATTCCATTGTTGATGAAATCGTATTGATTTCGACAGTTGCGCCTGGCATAATAACAAATTCACTTAATCCGATATGACGACGGTTATTTCCCCAGTCATAAGTATAACCCAGTCTGGTCCACGGATAGCCATTGTCTCCATAAGATTTCATCTTCAACTCATTGTACCATTTGACATAGTCGTCACTGACCTTCACAAATTTATTGGCTGTCCGGAACTCTGTTTCTGCCTCACTGTCACTAATCTCCGGGTCGGCACTTGGCCTGAAAAGATCGCCCGGTTTGACCCACATTTCCACAAACTTTGTTTTTCCTGCTCTCGGTGGAAGTCCCAAAAGCTGTTCAAGGCGCAACACTTTGTTTTCTTTCAGGGCTTTACAAAAAACCTTGATTTCTGGTGCGGTTGTTACCCATACCTCTCTTGACAGATTGAGAGATTGACCGATTTTATCATCATAGCCATTATAGTCAGTCCAGGTAACAACCAATATTCTTGCATTTTGAGCATCATTCTTGTTCTTCCATATCAACTGGGGGTTTGAAGGGACAACTGCTACGAGATTTTTCGATATCTCGGATGGCTCTGCTTTTTCTGCATCAAGTATTGCACTATGGTACGCTTTTTCCAGGTCAGCGTGATAAAGCGCAGGACTCTGGGCGGCACAGGCGGAAAAGAGATACGATACAAGCAGAAAAAGAGTGAGCCTCTTTACGGAAGAAAAGCTGTTTTTCATCTTGATCGTTATTGATGGATTTGTCAAGTCAAGAAACAACGAGTTACTTGAGAGTTCGCTATTAGCCGGAACCCGAAGTTAGGAGCACTGTATGGAAGGTATTGAATAAAAAGGGAATAACGTAATATACCCTCTCTTTATTTTTCCATAGAAACATCAATACTGACAATATCGGCATTGTCATTAAAGAGACTTATTCCTTTTCCAAACGCTTGTCGTCCAGAGTGAACAGATACTTGCCGGATGTTCGGATGGGTACTCTCAAGTTGTACAGTGATCACTTTATTTGGAGGAACATGTATTCTTTTTTCAATAATCCCAATTGGAATTGTGGCATTAGCACCTACGGGCAACAATCTGATGTACACCCACCTGGCATTGCCACGGAGCGTAATCTTTAGTTGCTCTCCCTTCATAAAGTTACGGGGCGTGGTCAAATTCATATAACTGGAATGCCAGAGGTTCCCCCCAAATGAATCAACCCCCCCATTGATTGACTTAATAATTTCTCCTTCAAGGGGAACGGCATAACCCGATACGTAACCCAAAAGAGTTATAGCGGTTAAAAGTACAATGACAAACTTTTTTTTCATCATAAAAGACTCCTTTCCATTCGTGACCGTAAAAAATGAAAAAGACGAAGAACGTTTGAAAAAGAATAATATTGGACATGGCCATAAAAAATAATTGCATCAAACACAATGCTTCAAACCATGATCACCCGACTCACTACTAAATTTCCTCAATACTATACTTCTACTTATTCATTACAACATAAGAAGAGCCTCTAAAAGTTTACCAAAAAATGCTTTTTCCTGAAGTAACCACTATGAAAACCTCAATTTCAGCCATGATTCTTTCATAGAGGCAGCGGCTCTGCAATTCTTGCCGTGCTGGATCGGATCGTTTTCTATGGCTGCGTCAATGAGGGGCGGGCTGGATTTCTTGTTTTTTCGAACGATTTCTCAATCAGGAATAACATTGAAAAAGACCAACTAACTGTAGGATAAGAACGTAAACCATTGGGAATGAAGATGGAGAGCATTTTTTGCCTTGTCAGGGTGGAAAATTGTTTTTATTATGAGTAAAAAAAAGCAAAATTTTTCAAACGCCGGTCAGAATGCGGCTGAAACTCGTTAGAGATTAAATGCAATGAAGATACTGGTGACCGGTGCGGCCGGATTTATAGGATTTCATGTCTGCAAAAGGCTACTTGAAAGGGGAGAGCAGGTCACCGGCATCGATAACCTGAACGACTATTACGATGTTTCACTCAAGCGTGCGCGGCTGGCAATGCTTGAGCCTTATGAGGGGTTTACCTTTGTTAAGGTTGATATTGCTGACCGGAGCGCCATGGAGAAGCTGTTTAAAACAGGTGAGTTTGAGCGTGTGGTTAATCTTGCTGCCCAGGCGGGAGTTCGCTATTCAATTGAGAATCCCCATGCCTATGTTGAAAGCAATATCGTGGGCTTTCTCAATATACTTGAAGGGTGTCGCTATAATGGGGTGAAACATCTGGTCTACGCCTCCTCAAGCTCGGTGTACGGTGCCAACGAAACCATGCCGTTTTCGGTTCATGACAATGTCGATCATCCGCTTTCACTCTATGCTGCCAGCAAAAAGGCCAATGAGCTGATGGCGCATACCTACAGCCATCTCTACAATCTGCCGACCACCGCTCTCCGCTTTTTTACCGTCTATGGCCCCTGGGGAAGGCCCGATATGGCACTCTTCCTCTTTACCGATGCCATTCTGAAGAACAAGCCAATCAAGGTGTTCAATTACGGCAAGCATCGTCGCGATTTTACCTTTATTGATGATATTACCGAGGGGGTTCTGAGAACGCTTGACCACGTTGCTGAACCAAACCCCGAATGGTCAGGTCTCAAGCCCGATACGGCGACAAGTAAAGCCCCCTGGCGGGTCTATAACATTGGCAACAGTAATCCTGTTGAGCTGATGGATTACATCAAAGCTCTTGAAGAACAGCTTGGCCGCACGGCCATAAAAGAGTTCCTGCCACTGCAGCCCGGCGATGTGCCCGATACTTATGCAGACGTTGATCAACTGATTCAGGATGT
>JBAXFV010000068.1:0-7651 GCA_037139755.1 Chlorobiaceae bacterium | reverse complement strand
TTAAATTTTTGGTCGGTTCCGCCAAGTTCAACATCATTTTTCAGGTGTACCGAATCCATACCCTGGGCAAGGGGATAGAGGAACTCGTGAATGGAGATAGACTCTTGTGCACGATATCTCCGTTCAAAGTCGTCACGCTCAAGCATTCGTGCAACGGTGTAGTGGCTTGAGAGGCGGACAACATCAGCAAATGTCATCGCTCCAAGCCAGTCTGCGTTATAACAAATGGTTGTTTTTTGCGGGTCGAGAATCTTTGAAGCCTGTTCAAAGTAACTTTTCCCGTTTTCCCGCGCTTCTTCGGCTGAAAGCTGCGGTCTCGTCTTGCTTTTTCCTGAAGGGTCGCCGATCATTGCCGTAAAGTCGCCGATAATCAGAATGGCCTGATGGCCAAGATCCTGAAACTCCCTGAGTTTTCGAAGCACGACCGAGTGACCGAGATGCAGGTCCGGCCTTGATGGATCTGCCCCAAGCTTTACCTTGAGCGGCAGGTCTGTTTTCAGGCTCTGGAGTAGTTTTTGTTCAAGTTCGTCAACGCTGATAATTTCCACCACATTACCAACAATAATGTCAAGCTGCTCCTGTACGGCTGGAAAACCCATCGATTCCCTGTTTTTTTGTATTAATATTGCTTTTTGATCTGCTCCATCTGTCGCTGGTTCTCCCGCTTCTTGATCGTCTCTCGCTTGTCATAGAGCTTTTTGCCTTTGGCTATTGCAAGGTCAATTTTCAGAAGACCCTTTTCGTTGAAAAATGCCTTCAAGGGTACCAGAGTAAGCCCTTTTTCATTGATTTTCGTCTGAATTTTCTGAATCTCCTTCTTGTGCAGCAGGAGTTTGCGGCTTCGTTTTGCTTCAATCATCTCCATACGGTTGAGCTCGTAGGGGGTGATCTGCATGTTTTCCAGCCACACCTCATTATGATGAATGATGGCAAAGCTGTCACTCAGACTGGCTTGTCCGAGGCGTACGGACTTTACCTCGCTGCCAAAGAGCTGGATACCGGTAACGATGGTATCGAGAATTTCAAACTCGTATCTGGCCTTTCTGTTCTGAATGGCCTTGACATATTCCTGATGATGTTGCTTTTTCGACACTGTGACCTTTATTGGGTTTCAGTTTCCAGACAGGCGGCAGGAATAATATTTCCGATATTGAGCACCAGAAAGGGATCCAGACATTTTTTTATCCGTACCATCTCCCGTATGCCGCTTTCATGATACATTTCGACAAGATATTCTGCCTTAAGCTTCCCTATGCCGTGTTCAGCGGAGAGTGTTCCTCCCAACGCAAGAGCCTTGCCGATAAATTTCCGATAAAGACTCTTTGCCTGTAAAAACTCTTCCCTGTTCCGGGGCAGGATGTTCAAGTGCACATGACCATTGCCGATATGACCAAAAATAATATAGACAAAGCCCTGTTTCTCGCAAGTACTCCTGTAAAAATCAAAAAGTTCGCGGAATCTTCCTTCAGGCACGGCCATGTCGGTGCTGATTTTGCTCTCCTGTTGTTTGCTGAGCCAGTCGTTGACCAGAAGCGGCAAGGTGTGGCGAAACTCCCGCAACTTTGCCTGATCGTAACGATCAAGCGCCATCCAGGATTGGTCACTCATGGCATTGCAGATTTCCATCTCTTCAAGGAGTTTTTCAAGGTCATTGTCTTCAGTTTCCGGTGTTGTCTCCTGTTCGAAGAAAATTGCACCTTCACTTCCTGCAGGCACTTCGGGATATTGTTCTGCAAGAAACGTAAGTGAATTTTTGTCAAAAAACTCTATTGCCCTTGGTAAAATAGCATGTTCCCGATCTTTAAGCAGGCGGTTAAACCTGAACAGATCGTCGAGGTCTCTGAAGTAGACAAGGGAGGATATAATGTTTTTCGGAAGGGGAATCAGCATGAGATCAGCTTCAACGATAATGCAGAGTGTTCCTTCAGAGCCGATAAAGAGGTCGATGAGATCCATTCCCTCCTCTGAAAAGTATCCGGCATTGTGTTTTGATGTTTCAGGCATAGAGTACTGCGCTCTCTGGAAAGTAATCTCACCTGCGAAAGGAAGGTTGAGGTGGAATATCCCGTCTTTGTCGGCCATGAAGCTTCCTCGTGAAAGATCAAGCACATCACCCTGAGGAAGAACAACAAGGATTCTTGATATATGCTTTCTGGTAGCGCCGTACTTGAAACTTCTTGCTCCTGAAGAGTTGTTTGCAATGGTCCCGCCGATAAAACAGAGCTTTTCTGTTGGATCCGGAGGATAAAACCAACCGCTCTGCTCTGCTTTTTTCTGAACGGTATCAAGGAGAGCGCCACTCTGTACCGTCAGGGATGCCTTGTCGGTGGCGTATGGCACCGGTTCGCCGATCCGGTCAAGCTTCTGCATGGAGATGACATAATCTCCAAAGGGAATTCTTCCTCCAGTCGTTCCGGTTCCGTTTCCTGCAATAGTGAAGCGCCGATGCATGGTAACTGCACCTTTGATCAATTCGGAAAGTTCATCGAGCGTTTCCGGGAAAAAAACTCCCGGAGTATGGCCACTTTTGACATTACTGGTATCCTCCAGAAATCCCCTGATCGATGCCGGATCATCCTTATAAATCATTCTACAGCTTTTCCTGTGTTGTTCTCAATGGTTGTTTCAGCAGCGGGTTCCGCACCCTTGACTGTTTTTTCAGGCTGAACATCCGGTAACGTGCTTTCTATACTGTCGGGCTGCTCTACGGTTGCCTCGAATGGTTTTATTCCTTGTGAGGCGGAGGAAACAGGTATCGCTCCCCCTTTGATATAGTACTTTATAAGTTCACGGGCAATCGGCGCAGAAATAGCGCCGCCAAAACCAGCATTTTCGACAAGAACAGCCAAGGCAATTTTCGGATTCTCCACTGGCGCAAAGGCAATAAACCAGGCATGATCTTTGCCGTGAGGATTTTGTGCCGTGCCGGTTTTTCCGGCAACAGTAATACCGGGAACATTTGCAAGTGTTCCAGTACCTTGAAGCACGACACCGATCATGCCGTCATGGATAAGGTTGAAGGTTGTTTGTGAAATCGGAAGCTGCTGTTTTGCATAGGTGAACGGGATATATTTCCCGGTTCCCGTATCACGGTATCCGTTGACGATATGAGGCTGGAAGAGGATTCCATTGTTTGCCAGAGCGGCAGCATAAACAGCAAGCTGCACTGGCGTTGTGCCAAGCTCTCCCTGTCCAATGGCAAGGCTGACCAGATATCCTTTTGTCCACCTGTTCTCGCCATAACGTTCATCGTAATAGTCGGCTGATGGAAGAAGTCCTGACCTTTCTCCGGGCAGATCAATACCGGTTTTTTCTCCAAACCCGAACATGGCGCCGTATTTTGTCCAGTTCTCAAATCCAACGTTAAAAATAAGGTTATAAAAATAGACATTGGATGAAACCGTAATGGCATTTCTCATATTAACCCATCCGTGCCCCTTTCCTTCGTTACTGAGAAATTTTCTGTGTCCGTACATGAAAACGCCGTTGTCGAGTATTTTCTTTTCCGGATCGATGCTTTTTTCCTCAAGCGCTGCCATTGCAAGAATCATCTTGTAGACCGATCCTGGTGGATAGACAGCCTGAATTGTACGGTTAAACAAGGGTTTTTGCGGAGAGGTCAGAATATCGTTCCATCCTTTGCGGTCGGTAGAACCGTTGAAAATATCAAGATCGTAGTCAGGAGCGCTGACAAGGGCAAGGACGCCACCGGTCGAAGGGTCAAGAGCGACAACGGCCCCGGATTTTCCGGTTTTTTTCAGCAATTGTTCGGCAAGCTGCTGCAGCCCGCCGTCAATGGAGAGGTAAAGATCATCGCCCTTTATCGAAGAGATGTCGCTTTGTCCCTTATCGAATTTCCCTGCATATTTGCCACGGGGAGTAACCATTTCAAACCGGGCACCTTTCTGTCCTCTCAGCCGTTCTTCATAAAACTTTTCCAGTCCGCTGAATCCGATTTTATCATCCTGGGCGTAACCCTGATCGGCGAGTTCCTCAAGTTTTTCTTTTGGTATGGAACGCAAATAGCCAAAAAGATGCGCTCCGTGGAGGGAATCAGGATACATCCTTTTGTTATCAGTATCAATAAGTACACCGGGAAGCTGCCAGAGATTTTCGCTCAGCCTTGCTATTGCAACAGCGTTCAGGTTTCGGCTGACGGTTACTGCTGAAAATCGGTTGAACGCATATCCTTTTTTGATTGTTTCAAGCAGTTCATCTTGTGGCTTTTGAATAAGCCAGGCAAGGTAACCGCTTTTCGTTATTCTGAACTCAGAAGGAATGACTTTTACGGTATAGAGAGGCTGATTGTCGACAATGACGACTCCTTTTCTGTCAATCATCCTTCCTCTTGGAGGCTGAACCCAGACCCTGCGAATGCTGTTTGTTGTTGAAATTGATCCAAGCTGCTGAAAATTAAGAACCTGCAGGTAAAATAGTCTGGCTGACAGCAGTGTAAAAACAGCTATTACAATCAGTGTTACAAGAGTTGAGCTTCGCTTAGGTTTATCCATCGTTCAGTCAACAAGTGATTTTTTCAAAAATAGCCAGTGCAGGATAACGGCAAGGATAAGGGTGATAAAAGATTCAAGGAGTCCAAGAACAACTACCCTGTAGGCGGGCGAAAGGCCAAGAGGATTGTATCCTGCAGCGATGACAGCGTTGCCACAGAACCCGGCAATGACGACGGCGCTAAAGAATCTTCTTTTTTTTTGTTTTGCCGTTGCGTGACTGTCTTCCGGGATATGGAAATATCCGGCGATAAAACCTTCGACAGTTCTTGACAGCATATTCAACCCCATGTTTCCTGATAAGATACCTGTAAGTATACCCACAGCAAACCCAAAACTTGTGCTGGCCCTCTGACCGGCCGAGACTGCAAGAAAAGCGAGAAAAACAGTAACCGCATCTGGAGAGACGTTCAAAAGCGTCAGACGAGTCAATCCAAACTCCTGAAGCAATGCTGAGGCAATGCAGAGTATAATAAAAGAGAGCGAAAAAGCTTTTGTCACAAGTCAGTGATTGATATTAAGGGAACTGCTCATTAAGAGTGCTATCGGTGGTGATCTTGACTTTTTCCGGTTCTATTTTCAACGGGGCAATCAGTACCTGGGTCAGGGATGAAAAATCTACAGCAAGCCAAACATCGACATTATAGAAGAGTTTATCCGGTTTAATGCGTACCACTCTCCCGACTGGAATTCCTCGAACAGAAAATGTACTGAAGTCTGAAGTGACCATCCTTTCGTTAAGTTTAAGGCGGCTGCTTATGGGAATGTGTTCAATCTGGGCGATGAACTCCCTGCCCCCACTCCAACTGAGGAGGCCCATACAGTGAGATGAGTCAGAGACAACACTGGCCTTGAAATCAGTGTTGATAACAGGCATTACTTTTGCATAATGTTCAGAGACAGAGGTTACCCGTCCAACCAGTCCCTCCGGCACCAGAACGGTCATGTCTTTTTGGATTCCGTTTTTCCAGCCGGCATTGATCAACAGCATGTTATCACGATCACTGAATTTGCGATCAACAACCCTTGCGATGATATACCCGGCGGGGTTGAATGTTGTGTCGGTCAGTATTTTTCTGCGGTTCCGTTCATCAACAGCCGCAGTTTCAAATTTCAGAACTCTGGTCAGCAGATCGGTGTTTACCCGCATCAGCCTTTCGTTTTCTTTATTTAGGGTAAAAAGATAGGTAAGGCTCGTCAGCTTTTCATTAATGACAGCGCTGAATTCCAGGCCGCTGGTGCGCAACTTTGCCAGTACGTTATCATTCTGAAGCTTCATGAAAAGAACAGAGATGCTGCAGTATATCACAAAAAGCAGGTAGGTATTGTACTTAGAAAAAAGGATAAAAAACTTCCGCACGGTTCATATTCCGGTTTTTTATTACATTTGTCTTTATCAAAAACAAGGAGAGCGCGGTCAATAAGTGAAGAGAATGTCTTGGACTAAGAAACTAAATATAATAAACTTTTTGTTCCGTATTTGTTCCACTGTTTTTCCGCAAGAATTTATCTTTCCATTCCTCATCATGGGACAGAAAAGGTGACACCATTTCAGACACCTGGCAAGTGCCAGCTTCCTTTTACGGTTGTATAATGCTTTCAATGTATTTTAACAGACGGATTCGGGTCTCTTCTCGTTTTCGACAGTGTTCAGTATAAACCAGTTCAGTTATGAAATGAGGGGGTTCTGGTTATGCGGGTTGCTGCCATTACGCCATTCATACGGCATTTTAGAAAATGTTTTTTTCAACTCTCTGCGGGGGGGCATGTTTCAGGACGAGTTCCGCGATTATATGCTCTCGTTCCTCTTTCTGCTCTACGATAGTCTACACGTCCCGGCACGAACCATGTTGACTGGGGAACAAAGACGCGTTACAGATCAGAAAGAGATTTTCAGGCCACCCGCGCAATAAAAGTCATTTCCACCCGGTTGCTCAATCGTTTGCGACAGGTTCAGCATTACGGCGACTGCACTTGTCAGATTGGCATTGGCGCCAGCAGCGATCCGGACGAAAGCGTGGTTCGATGCGCCCGTCGTCGTCCATGAATTGACGATCTGGGGCGCAGAGGTAGCGCTGTATTGGATGACACGGTCTGCACCCTCGAAATTGTTTTCGACGGTGCAGTTCAGATAGGAGTCGAGCTTCGTGCTTCCCAGGTCGAAAGCGCAGCGAGCCTGTGCTCCCACACTCCCGAGCACGGTTTTGGCAGTTTGCTCGTTCAGATTAAGAGTGAGCACCTGATCACCATTTTCGTTATAACCGTCAACATGTGCACGGACATAGGTGAGTCCTGCAATTGGGCCGAGCCGCAATGACGGGGCGACATCAAAAAGATAGCCACCTTTCAACGCCGCAGCGAAAGTCTCACCGTCCGGCTTGGCGGTGATTGTACTGACGACGCCTGAACGGCTGTTGGAATAATTCAGCCAGCCGTAAGAGACCAGGCCCTGAAGGAACAGATTTTTCTGTGTAAAGGTACCGTAGAGTCCAAGCTGTTTGGCGTCTGCGCTGGTGGTACCGCCATTCTGGCTCAGGTTCAGAGAGGGATTGTCAAAACTATAGGCCGTAGCAACCATTGTTTCGGAGGTTGGGCGATATTCGATGCCGAGCGTTGTGCCAAGGTGATCCGAATGATACCCTTTCGAATTGTCTCTGGAGGAACGATTGGATACAACGCCATTGCCCTGCACAAACACGGACCATGAGTTTGACCCGATTCCTGATGCGCCGGAGCTTTTTGCGGTCGCGACGTTGAACAGATCAAGCCGGTCGAACATGGTGTCGACAAAGGCGTCCGCTACACCAAATCCAAGCTCGCAGCTTGAGGCGAAAGTCTCAGGAGCGTTGAGGCGATTGGCGATGTAATTCGCCACAATGTCAAAGCCGGCCGAAGTCAGATGCAACTGATCGATGTAGAACAAATATTCGTTCACCAGGGCTGAATTACCCGGTATCGGGCTTGCTGAAGCGTATTTTAGACCGTAAAGCGACGGATTGGCCTTGATATTCGATTCGATCATGGCGAGGTCGACATATTCGACCCGCACGCCTGAGGCGGCCACTTTCGACAGATTTTGCTGCATTAAGTTATTATAGGTCTGACTATAGGCCGACCCAACGGCGGCCGTCGTAGGAAATTTT
>JBAXFV010000067.1:0-7850 GCA_037139755.1 Chlorobiaceae bacterium | reverse complement strand
TGGGAGATGACCATGAGGTCAAAGGAGCCTTCATTGAACTCAGGCAGGTTGAAAGCATTAAGGAGTTGAAAGTTCAGCGGAAGTTTTTTCTCTTCAGCCTGACGGTTACCCTCCTCGATAAATTTTGGTACGATATCTGAGCCGGTAACAGCGATAGGAAGTTGTTTTCGCTGTGCCTCTTCGGCCAGCGCCATTGCTAAACCTCCTGAGCCGCTTGCCAGTTCAAGGATTCGTAGCTTTCGTTGTTCAGGTGTTGTTACTTTTTCGAGAAGAGAGAGCAGAAGAGCTACATATCGCGGGTAGAGCTGCATCTGATGGTTTTGCCGGTCAAGCGCCCGAACCAGTTCCAGTTTTTCGGTTTCGGGCAATTTGCTGTCGTCCATACATTCTGTGTCTGAAGTTCGCAGTACCCTGTCAAGCAGTTCAGTCAGAAGCGAGCTTCCTCCAAGCTTCTTCGACACCTTGAGTCTTTCATCAAGAAAGCGCGATACAAGGTTGTTGGTTTGGGTTTCAAGCTCCTCCATGCTTTGCCAGGCTGGAGGAAAGCTCCCCTCTGAGCGGAGGTTTTCAAGAGCCTGACTTCCAGCTTTTTTCAATTGAAGCATGATGACATCAGTAAATAGGTTGTTGGCAATATCCGGCAAGCTTGAGTGACAGAAGCTATCCCGAAGTCCGATGCGCTTCCTTGAGGTGCAGCTTGCAGACCTTGCGGAAGTGGTGCCCATAGATGGCCAGTGTTATGGCATGAGGCAGCGCACGCTGGCGGTTAAAAAAAGTCCATAGCAGCATTTTCCAGTACTGGAACCGTTCCCTTCCAACAACGCCAAGCAGCACCGTTGAACGTGCAAAGGCAAGAAGGTAACTGATGCGAAATCTTCCTTTGAAATGCGGTGTCCGATATTCTTGCAGGAGCGTCCTGATTCTTTTATAATACTGTTTCGGCGCATAGAGCTGAGTCATCATGTCGGTATATCCTCTTCGCAGGACCTCTATATCCATCTTCGGTACGATGTTCGTATTGCTGTCGGCATTATCACCGCTTGAGTTATGCAGCAGGCGGCCCTCTTTTTGCATCCGGTCATAGAGCTTTGTGCCGGGAAGCGCCTGAAGAATGCCGACCATTGCAGTGACAATGCCGCTTTTCTGGATGAATTCAATCTGCTTCTGGAAAATTGATGGTGTGTCGCTGTCAAACCCAACGATAAAGCCGCCCTGTACCTCCATTCCCGCCTGCTGGATTCTTTTGATGTTGCCGAGCATATCCCTTGAGGTGTTGTGCTGTTTGCCGCAGGCTTCAAGGGCCGTGTTTTCAGGTGTTTCAATACCGATAAAGACCTGATAGAATCCTGCCTGAAACATAAGTTCCATAAGTTCTGGATCATCGGCAAGATTGATTGAGCATTCGGTATAAAACCTGCTGGCGGTTTTGTTCTTTTTCTGCCATTCGATCAACCGGGGAAGCAGCTCTTTTTTCAGGTAGCTCTTGTGGGCAATGAAGTTGTCATCGACAAAAAAGATGCTGTCCTGCCATCCCATCTGATGTATTCCATCAAGTTCAGCAATAATCTGGCTGCTGTTTTTTGTGCGGATTTTATGACCTAAAAGCGCCGTGACGTTGCAGAAATCGCATTGGTAAGGGCAGCCTCTGGAAAACTGCAGGGCCATTGAGGCATACTTTTTTATGTCGAGCAGATTCCACTGCGGGACAGGTGTACGGGTAATATCAGCAAAGAGTTCTGACGAGTAGACTCTTTGGGGTGTTCCGTTCCTCAGATCATCGAGAAAAGGCTGAAGGGTAAGTTCGGCCTCGTTCAGTACAAAATAATCAACCGAAGGAAAAGCTTCATGCTCCGAGGTGAAGAGAGGCCCGCCGGCAGTTATTTTCAGTCCAGCCTTGTTGCACAAGGAAATTATCTTTCGGGCGGACTCCTGCTGTACGGCCATCGCGCTTATGAACGCCATGTCGGCCCATGCAATGTCTTTGGTGGTAAGAGGTGAGACATTGAGATCGACGAGTCTCCGATCCCAGGTTTCAGGAAGCATCGATGCTATTGTTAAAAGACCCAGCGGCGGAAGGGAAGCCTTTTTGTTCACAAATTTCAGAGCGTGCTTGAAACTCCAGAAAGTGTCAGGAAATTCGGGATAGATCAGAAGAATATTCATCCTTGCATTGCCTCCGGCCTTTCAGTCGGCTTTAATTTTCAAACAGGAATTCTTTAAGCCCTCCAACGAGATTACTATAAATGGAACACTGAATATCTGCTTCAAAGTTTCATAATATGCAATTTACAAGTGGGGTTAATACCTTTCGAGGGTGAATTTTTCACCGAGGTACATCTTTCTGACTTCAGGATTGGCAGCTATCTCTTCAGAGGTGCCATGCATGAAAATGCTGCCGTCGAAAAGCAGGTAGGCGTGACTGGTTATGGAGAGGGTTTCATGGACGTTATGGTCGGTGATAAGCACACCGATGTTGCGCTTGGCAAGTCCGTTGACGATCTGCTGGATATCTTCGACGGCAATAGGATCAACCCCGGCAAAGGGCTCATCGAGCAGAATAAATTTAGGGTTAAGCGCCAGGGCTCTTGCTATCTCTGTGCGGCGGCGTTCACCTCCCGACAGTGCATAGCCCATGCTTTTTCGGATTGGGGAGATATTCAGCTCTTCGAGCATCATCTCGGTTCTCTCCTTTCTTTCCGTTTTTGACAGTGTGGTGAATTCGAGAACACCAAGAATGTTTTCTTCGACGGTCAGGTTTCGGAACACCGAGGCTTCCTGGGGGAGATAGCCGACGCCGAGTCGCGCCCGCTTATACATGGGCAGGCGGGTAATATTTGTTGCATCAAGAAACACATCGCCTCCGTCTGGTCGTACCAGCCCGACAATCATATAGAATGTCGTTGTTTTGCCTGCACCGTTCGGTCCGAGAAGCCCCACGATCTCACCCTGC
Source organism: Chlorobiaceae bacterium (assembly GCA_037139755.1). Lineage (GTDB taxonomy): Bacteria > Bacteroidota > Chlorobiia > Chlorobiales > Chlorobiaceae > Chlorobium. The sequence continues at coordinate 4,900 of JBAXFV010000067.1, read as the reverse complement.
TTCACCTCAATGGATGAGCTTTTGACAACGGCTCGTTTATTGTAGATCTTCTTTAACTTGCTGCAGCTCAATGTTGCTTTCATGCTGATGAAGTTAATTCACTGGGTGGTTTGGGCAATAAAAAACGAGGCTGTACACCTCGTTTTTTAAACTCTGCTTGAAACCGGTTATGGTCAATCCCTGAATCGTTGTCCAACTTCCTTTGTAGGTTTTGCATAACCCGACTTGTCAGGAGAACTCCCTCTAAGCCCTGATGAGGCTCCACCGTAGAGATGAGGATAGGCATTGGCTCCAAGCCTTTTGGTGGTTTTGCCGACGTTTTCGAGAGCGTCACCGACAACCCACCAATGACCATCTATGAAAACTTCAAGAAATCTTCCATAGGCGGCAGCAGCGTTTGTAAAAGCCCCTGATATATTTGCCATTGTTCCTGATTTAGAGGTTTAATTCTTTTATTAAGAAACTTAATAAATCTCCTCATCAATAAAAAATATTTTATGTTCAGTATATCAGATAGTTCTTTAACTCTGTCGAGTGTGGAACAGGATTTTTTAATGTTTTAAGTTATAGCTGATGGGAAAAGTAATGTCTTACAAGGGTGTGTGGCCGCAAATCCACGAGACGGTTTTTATGACGGACGGGGCTTATGTGATTGGTGACGTGCATATTGGCGCCAATTCGAGTGTCTGGTTCAATGCGGTTGTCAGAGGTGATGTTTGTCCGATTCGCATCGGAGAAAAAACCAGCGTGCAGGATAATGTGACCCTTCATGTCACGCATGATACCGGTCCCCTGAATATCGGGAACTGTGTGACTATAGGTCATGGCGCTGTGCTGCACGCCTGTACAGTAAACGATTATGTACTGATCGGGATGGGAGCAGTTCTGCTTGATGACTGCGTTATTGAACCATGGTCGATTGTTGCCGCTGGTTCACTGGTAAGGCAGGGATTTACCGTGCCTTCTGGCATGTTGGTTGCAGGTGTTCCCGCAAAAGTGATGCGCCCGATAACTGATGCCGAGCGTCAAAATATTGAGGAGTCGCCTGAAAACTATGTTCGTTATTCGCAAAACTATCGGGAAGAGGAAAAACAGCTATAATTAGAAGCGGTCTTCTTCCTTGATTTCACTAAATTGCGCCCGGAAGTCAGGTCTGTTTTTTTTAACAGTTATTCGGTAATTCTTTGTCTGTTATGATGCAAAACGATGTTGTTGTTGTCGGCGCTGGTATTAGCGGCTTGAGCCTTGCTTATTATTGTGTCGAGGCGGGCTTTAAAACCACGCTGCTTGAAAAGAATGATACTCTCGGAGGTTCTTTTGCTTCTCCCCTCTACAACGGAAATGGAAAGAAATTTTGGCTGGAACTTGGAGCGCACACCTGTTACAGCTCCTATCAGAATCTGCTCGACATTGTTGAAGCGTGCGGAATAACAGAATCAATCATTCCTCGCGAAAAGGTTCCGTTCACCCTGCTGGTGAATGATAAAATCAAATCTATTGTCTCCCGTCTCAATATTCTGGAACTGCTTCTTTCAGCTCCTAATTTCTTCAAGCTGAAGAAAGATGGTTTGAGTGTGAAGGCTTATTACTCCAAAATTGTGGGAGAGAAGAACTACAATGAGGTGATCAGTCACTTTTTCAATGCAGTGCCTTCACAGAAAACCGATGATTTTCCTGCTGATATGATGTTCAAAAGCAGGGAAAAAAGAAAGGATATGCTGAAGAACTACACCTTCAAAGGTGGTATGCAGAGTGTTGCGCGGGTGATTGCTGCAAAAAGCGGTCTGAACGTCTTTACCAGCCAGGATGTGAACTCGGTGAAGTTTGAGAATGGTTTGTATGTGATCAGGAGCGCCGGTGGCGGAGAGTATTCTGCTAAAACCCTTGTTATAGCAACACCATCTTCCGTCGCGTCGAAGCTTCTGTGGGATATCAATCCCGATATAGCCAACCATCTTGGTCAGCTCAAGGCGGCTGAGGTCGACTCCGTCGGGGTTATTGTCCGCAAGGATACGGTTAAACTCAAGCCTGTTGCGGCCATTATTTCCCCAAACGATGTGTTTTTCTCGATAGTCTCACGCGATACGGTTCCCGACGACAATTATCGCGGTTTTACGTTCCATTTCAAGCCGGGTCTTGATGACAAAACCAAAAGAAGCCGGATAACCGAGGTGCTTGGTGTCAGCTTTTCAAAAATAGAACACACCACGTCAAAGATTAATACGGTTCCTACGCTGGGGATGGGGCATCATAAATGGCTGGAAAAAACCGATATGCTGCTGAAGGGAAAAAAGAACCTTCTTCTGACCGGAAACTATTTTGGCGGAATGGCCATTGAGGATTGTGTGAGTCGCTCGAAGAGTGAAGTTGCAAGGCTGAAAGAAGGGTAGGCTCTCAAAAAGCCAAGGCTTTGAAGGTCTTGGCTTCAGCTTATGGTGAGATGTTATGGATACAACAAGTTTATGGAATTCCCCACAGAGTGTTTACCCTATGCTCGGGCTAATTGTTGTGATTGCCCTGCTTTTTTATGTGGGAGCAAATTCCCTTTTCAGTAAGGTTATAGCAGTCGTTCGCTCATCAGTCAGGGATGTCACTCTTCCTCTGGAGCTTATGGCTTTGCCATTCAGATTGCTGGTCTCTCTTGTTGGTCTGGCCATTCTTGTTCGTTATGTGCCGGTAGCTTCGGATATAAAGGAGCTGCTTCATCATACCCTTCTTATTGTTGCCATTATCGGTGTCTCATGGTTCCTCATGCGGTTACTTATAGTGTTGGAGCAGTTTATTCTGAAGCACTATGCCGCGAAAGTCGGTGAAAACGAAGCGGCAAGAAAAATCGCCACCCATGTCAGTCTGGCTCGCAAAATTCTGAATGTGTTTTTTGTGCTTCTGGCAATTTCCGGTGTGTTGATGACCTTTGATACGGTTCGTCAGGTTGGACTGAGCATTCTTGCCTCTGCGGGAATTGCAGGTGTGATGCTTGGCTTTGCTGCACAGAAAAGTCTTACAACCCTGATCGCCGGTATCCAGATTGCTATAACACAGCCGATCAGTATCGGTGATGTGGTTGTTGTTGAAAATGAAAGAGGCATGATTGAAGAGATTACCCTCACCTACGTTGTTGTGCAACTCTGGGATCAGCGCCGTATGATAGTACCGATTACATGGTTTATTGATCGTCCGTTTCAGAACTGGACCAGGACGTCGTCCGAGCTTCTTGGTACAGTTTATCTTCATACAGATTATTCAATCCCACCCGAAACGCTTCGTGATGAGCTGGGGAGAATTGTCTCTTTAACCCCTTTATGGGATAAGAGGTTGGCAAAAATACAGGTGACCAATACTACGGAGAAGTCGGTCGAGATACGGGCGGTTGTGAGTGCGGCGAACTCTTCGGATGTATGGGAGTTGCGTTGTTTTGTTCGTGAACAGTTGATTGCGTTCCTGAGGCTTAACTATCCGGGAGGATTGCCGAAAGTTACGGCACAAATGGATCAGGGGGGAGTTCCTGGAATTCATAAGGATTTACATTAAAAAGCTGACTTGTTTTGATAAGAATAAAAAGGAGGGGTGCATGGCGCAGGCAAAAAAAGGGGATACCGTAAAAGTTCATTATACAGGAACCCTTGAGGACGGTACGATGTTCGACACATCGGCGGAGCGAGAACCGTTAAAGTTTACGATTGGGGGTGGTCAAGTTATCCCCGGATTTGACCTTGCAGTAATTGATATGGTTCCGGGTGACGTGCGGGTTACCGTGATCCCCGCTGAAGAGGCTTATGGAGAGCACAGTACCGAGTTGGTAACGGACGTCGACCGTGAGAGGTTTCCTGCTGACATGGAACTTGAAATCGGTCAACAGCTTCAGGTCGGACTGGCAGATGGAGAACAGGCGGTTGTGATGATTGTCGACCTGAGCGATACATCGGTGACGCTTGATGCCAATCATCCTCTGGCTGGCCAGCAGCTTACCTTTGAGATTGAGCTTGTGGAGATTTTGTGAGTGTTGTCTGCAGGGAAGCGACGAGGGCTTCCCTGCACATCAATGCACCGAGCATGAAATACAGGGGTCGTAAGAACGCACCATCATCTCACAAAGTCTTGTAATCTCCCCGTCATTTTTCCCCTCACTGAGCGACTGTTCAACAAGTGCCCGCAGATCGTCATGGATGTTTCCATTATTCTGCGTCGTTGGAATGATGCAGTCTGCCCTGGCTACTTTTCCCTGCTCATCAATTTCGATATGGTGATAGAGAACCCCGCGGGGAGCTTCAACAGCTCCGGTGGCTATGCCGGCTTTTGGCGCGTAAGGTGTTTTTATCTCTGAAAGGTCACTCTCAAGCAGTTGGTTAATGAGCGTCTCGGCATCCTCAAGAATATGAACACACTCAACAAGCTGGGCGACGTTGTTCATGAAGGGGTTGTGACATACCGGCTGAAGCCCGAAGCTTTCGGCACACTCTCTTGCTTTCGGATGAAGGAGATAGTAGTTATTGTTGAAGCGTGCCAGGGCTCCTGCCGCCGAGGATTTCCTGCTGAGTCTGGTAAACTTCGAAGTGGAAAAATCTCTGGTGTACTCGTTGGTCATCAGGAGATAGTCATTCTCCTCCCGGTTAACCCCGTCCGATGAAACAAGGCGCCCGCCGATTGCGGGATAGGTTGATCCGTTGAAGAGCGAGATAAATTCGGTTTCACGGATGAAATCAGGAATGGCGAGCGTGTGGAAAAAAGAGCAAGCTGCCTCAAGCGCCGGTTTTCTTTCCTGAATCATCGTGCGAAGGTGTAAAAGCTTCTCCTTGTCAGGGGCCTTGCTGAGCCCGCCGACCACGAGGCTGACCGGGTGGGTGCAGCGTCCGGTTGTTACCGTGCTGATTTCGTTGCCGAGTTCTTTGAGCTGAAGCCC
>JBAXFV010000066.1:0-7862 GCA_037139755.1 Chlorobiaceae bacterium | reverse complement strand
GCCAGATTGACCTGCTTTCCACGAACAAGACCTGCCACAAGACGCATTTTTCTTGGTGATGTCGGCGTATCCCGTAAAATTGCTTTAGCTTCCATGATATCTTTACCCTTTCGCGTTATTCAATTTATTTTTTTCTTGGTGCTGATCCGCCTTTTTCAGCCTTTCCACCACCAGCATGGCCGCGAAATGATCTTGTCGGGGCAAACTCTCCAAGCTTGTGACCTACCATATTATCACCAACATAAACCGGCACATGGCTTTTGCCATTGTGCACCGCTACCGTGTGACCGACAAAATCAGGCGAAATCATTGAACTTCTGGACCAGGTCTTTATAACCTTTTTTTCACCCTTGCTGTTCATATCAAGGATCCGCTTTTCCAGCTTAATATCAATGAACGGTCCCTTTTTAAGTGATCTTGGCATAATTTCTCTGCTTGTTGTTGTTAACCGCTATAGTTATTTGGCGTTTCTGCCCCGTACAATCAATTTCTGTGAAGCCTTTTTCTTGTTTCTGGTCTTCTGTCCCTTGGCAAGCTGTCCCCACGGAGACATAGGATGCTTTCTTCCACCGCCTGATTTGGACTTACCTTCACCACCACCCATCGGGTGATCGACCGGATTCATCGCCATACCTCTTGTCTGAGGACGAATACCAAGCCAGCGACTTCTGCCAGCCTTTCCCAGAACAACATTCTCGTGATCAGCATTACCTATAACACCGATTGTCGCACGACACTCTACACGAAGTTTGCGGATTTCGCCTGAAGGAAGTTTCAAGGTAACATAATCACCTTCACGCGCTGCAAGAACTGCAAATCCACCGGCAGACCTTACAATCTGCCCACCCTTGCCTGCCTTCATCTCAACATTATGTATATCAGTCCCAAGCGGTATATTTTTCAATGGCATGGTGTTGCCGGTCTTGATTTCGACCTTTTCTCCACTTTCCACCTTGTCGCCTACATTTAAACCTTTCGGGGCGAGAATATAACGTTTTTCTCCATCATTGTAATGCAATAATGCAATTCTTGATGAACGATTGGGATCATATTCAATAGCTGCAACAGTTGCAGGAATACCATCCTTGTTGCGCTTGAAATCAATAATCCTGTAATGCCTTTTATGTCCACCACCTCTATGCCTCGATGTCTTCCGTCCTGCAGCGTTGCGGCCACCTGACTTCTTTAGGGGCACAAGCAGGCGTTTTTCCGGCGTGCTTTTTGTGATTTCATCGAATGCAGGGTATGACATGAATCTCGACCCTGGCGTAACCGGCGCTAATTTCCTTATAGCCATTTGAATGTATGATCTATCCTTTTTATGATTTCTATCCTTCGCTCTTCTGGGCTGTACCTGAGTAATAGTCTATCGACTGACCCTTTGCGAGGGTGATAATCGCTTTTTTCCAATCACTCTTCTTCCCGGTAATCCTGCCCCTTTTTGTATTCTGAGCACGTGATTTACCTAAACAGTTAATCGTACGAACCGATTTTACCTCTACACCAAATTTCTTTTCAATTGCTTTCCTGATATCATTCTTGTCTGCATCAGGTTTGACGATCAGGACATATTGCCCTTTTTTCTCTGTCAGCCCTGTACTCTTTTCAGTCAACAACGGGCGCAACAACGGGTTTATCATCTCTTTAACTCCTTTTTCTGGAAAGCTCCAAATTACCCTAACGTATCTTCTATTTTTTTCAAAGCGGTTTTCTGAACAAGAAGCGTATGGCTATGAAGAATATCATACGTCGAGGCCTTATCTGCCGTCATGATATTAAGAACCGCAATATTTCTTCCAGACCGGGTGATAATCATATCATACTCGGGTGTCAGCATCAGAGTTTTTTTCTGGGAAAGACCAAGGTTTTTCAGAATATCAGCAAATGGTTTTGTCTTGATCTGTTCAAATCCAAAATCCTCTATCACAAGAATCTGGCCGTCTTTTGCCTTTGAACTCAGTGCCGAGCGTCTTGCAAGAAGCTTCACCTTCTTGTTAACTTTCTGGTCATACGAATGCGGCACCGGACCAAATATAGTACCACCACCAATGTGCAGCGGTGAACGGCTTGAACCCTGGCGAGCATTGCCAGTACCTTTCTGACGTAAAGGCTTTCTGCCTCCACCCCTTACTTCACCACGTGTTTTTGACTTGTGAGTACCCTGCCTTCTATTGGCGAGTATCGACTTGACATCGAGATACATCGCATGTTCAGATATTTCAGCGCCGAATATATCGTCACGGAGCGTTACCACTTCCCCGGTTTCAACACCGGCAGTATTTAAGACTTTAAGTTCCATAGCTTCGTGTATTCAGCATTTACTTTTTTGTAGAAACAATCTTGACATAGGAATTCTTTGGCCCAGGCACCGATCCCTTTATGACAATAAGATTAGATTCAGGCATAATCTTGAATATCTCAAGGTTCCTGACAGTAATATTATCTGATCCCATGCGTCCGGCCATTCTTGTGCCCTTGTAAACCCTTGAAGGATCGGATGACGCGCCGATAGACCCTGGCGCTCTCTGCCTGTCAGACTGACCATGTGTCCTCTGACTGCCGCTGAAATTATGTCTTTTCATGACACCGGCAAAACCTTTTCCTTTTGAAACGCCGAGAACATTAATCTTCTCGCCCTCTTGGAATGATTCAACACTTACGGCACTGCCCAACTCCAGTTGCTGATTCAGTTCAGTAAAATCAAACTCAGCCAGCTTGAAACCCGGCTTGACTCCAGCCTTTTTGTAATGCCCCTGCAGTGGCTTGCTGACATTCTTTTCCTTCCTTTCTCCGATACCAATCTGATAAGCATCGTAACCGTCTGTATCAACACGCTTAACCTGTGTTACAAAGCATGGACCTGCCTGGATAATCGTGCAGGATACAGCCTCGCGTTTCTCATTGAATAAACGGGTCATGCCGATTTTTTTTCCAAGAATCGCACCCATAAAGATTACCTTTTCTAATTCTTTAAGACTTAATTTCAACATCAACACCGCTTGGAAGCTCAAGCTTCATCAGCATATCAATGGTTCTGGATGTCGGGTTTATAATTTCAATCAACCTCTTGTGAGAAGAGAAAGAAAACTGCTCACGGGATTTCTTATCAACATGTGGAGACCGGTTTACAGTATAAACATGCGATTTTGTGGGCAGCGGTATTGGACCAAAGATAATTGCATCCGTCTGCTTGACCACATCAATAATCCTTAGAGCCCACTTATCAACCAGGCTATGGTCGTAAGACTTGAGCTTGATTCTTATCTTTTGCTGTACAGCCACTTGTCAACCCTTTTTCGTGTTATCAATAAAAAAGGGGCAGGATTTTCGGCCCCGCCCCGGGACGCCATACAAACTCTTATTCAATAATCGTGGTAACAGAACCTGCACCAACCGTACGTCCGCCCTCACGGATAGCAAAACGTAATCCTTCATCCATAGCGATAGGAGCAAGCAGCTCAACCTCTACACCAAGGTTGTCACCAGGCATAACCATCTCGACACCCTCAGGGAGGGTCACTGAACCAGTAACGTCTGTGGTACGGAAGTAGAACTGGGGGCGGTAACCGTTAAAGAAGGGTGTATGTCGGCCACCCTCTTCCTTCTTAAGAATATATACTTCAGCCTTGAACTTGGTGTGTGGCTTGATAGTGCCTGGTTTGGCAATAACCATACCACGCTCGAGTTCTGTTTTATCAACACCCCTGAGCAGAAGACCGGCGTTATCACCTGCCTGACCTTCATCAAGCAACTTCTGGAACATTTCGATACCGGTAACAACCGACTTGCGCGTTGGTCTCAGACCGACGATTTCAACCTCTTCGTTAATCTTGATGCGACCTCTTTCGATCCTTCCGGTACCAACTGTACCACGACCTGAAATAGAGAACACATCTTCAACCGGCATAAGGAAAGGCTTGTCTACGTCGCGGACAGGATCAGGAATAAATTCATCAACCGCGTTCATAAGCTCCATAATTGCAGCCTCACCCTCCGGGTCGCCTTCAAGAGCCTTCAGTGCAGAACCCTTGATAATCGGAATATCATCACCAGGGAAGTTGTAAGCAGTCAAAAGCTCTCTGAGCTCAAGCTCGACAAGCTCGATAAGTTCTGGATCAGCAATATCAACCTTGTTCAGGAAAACAACAAGAGAAGGAACGTTTACCTGGCGGGCAAGCAGGATGTGCTCGCGCGTCTGAGGCATAGGACCATCGGTACCAGCGACAACAAGAATCGCGCCGTCCATCTGGGCAGCACCGGTAATCATGTTTTTAATGTAATCAGCGTGGCCAGGACAGTCAATGTGCGCATAGTGACGCTTTTTTGTCTGATACTCAACGTGCGCTGTTGAAATGGTAATACCACGTTCTCTCTCTTCAGGAGCCTTGTCGATACTGCCGAAATCACGCGCTGCAGCAAGTCCCTGCTTGGCGAGAACCGAAGTAATCGCAGCGGTCAGGGTTGTCTTGCCATGATCAACGTGACCAATGGTACCTATATTTACGTGGGGTTTATCCCTTTTGTAGGACTCTTTTGCCATAACTTGTCTCCGTGTCGGTTATCTGTTATTGTTTGTGTAATTAAATCTGATACAGTTGTCGCGCGGCCTAGTCCGAATCCTTGCTTGTCCTCTTCTCCTGCAAAGCTTCCGCAATACTGCGTGGAACTTCGCGATAACAGTCAAACTCCATCGAATAATTAGCCCTTCCCTGACTCATCGAACGCAAGTCGGTTGAATAACCGAACATTGCCGAAAGCGGAACCTTGGCGTTAACAAACTGAGCTCCCGCCCTCTGCCCCATACCCTCAATATGGCCGCGACGACTTGACAGATCACCCATAACATCTCCGAGATACTCTTCAGGAGTAACAACCTCGACCTTCATGATCGGCTCAAGCAAAACAGGATTAGCTTTTTTGGCTGCACCCTTAAAACCGATGGAACCAGCAATCTTGAATGCCATTTCCGAAGAGTCAACCTCGTGATACTTGCCATCCAAAAGGGTAACTTTGATATCCTGCATCGGATAACCTGCAACCACACCGCCTTTCATCGCCTGCTGCACACCAACATTAACTGCCGGAATATATTCTCTCGGGATAACTCCGCCCTTGACAGCGTCGACAAACTCATATCCTTTGCCCTCCTCAAGCGGCTCAACGCGGAGAACAACCAGACCGAACTGACCTTTACCTCCGGACTGACGAACAAATTTGCCCTCAAACTCAACGGACTCTCTGATCGTTTCGCGGTAAGCGACCTGCGGCTTGCCCACATTGGCCTCAACCTTGAACTCGCGCTTGAGTCGATCAACCAGAATCTCAAGATGAAGTTCACCCATACCGGCAATCAGCGTCTGACCCGTCTCATCATCAGTCTTTACCTTAAAGGTAGGATCCTCTTCGGCGAGCTTGGCAAGCGACATACCCAGTCTGTCAGAGTCACTCTTTGTTTTCGGCTCAATAGCTATTTCTATAACTGGTTCAGGAAAAACCATTTTCTCCAGCACCACCGGACTATTTTCATCACAGAGCGTATCACCGGTCCTGACATCCTTTAAACCGACGGCAGCAGCGATATCACCACAATAAACACAATCTATATCTTCTCTCTTGTTGGAGTGCATCTGAAGCACACGACCAATGCGTTCTTTTTTACCAGTCATGGTGTTGAGCACATAACTGCCTGCCTTAAGAACACCGGAATAAACCCTGAAAAATGTAAGCTTTCCAACAAACGGGTCTGTCGCAATCTTGAACGCAAGCGCCGCAAACGGCTCTTCATCCTTCGGCTCACGACTTACTGACTCTTCTGTACGCGGGTGATGCCCCTCGACAGCTCCGACATCAACAGGAGAAGCAAGGTACTCGACAACCGCATCAAGCATAAACTGAACACCCTTATTCTTAAAGGACGATCCACAAAGTACAGGAATAATAGTAACCTTGAGGGTCGCCTGACGCAACACATTTCTTACCTCTTCCTCGGTAATATCTTCACCATTCAGATATTTTTCGAGGAGCGTATCGTCATGCTCCGAAACAGCCTCAAGCATATTGATCCTCCATGTACGCGCCTCGTTCTGCAGGTCATGAGGAATCTCAACTTCGTCGTAGGTACTGCCGTCCTCTTTGTTATAAATAATACCCTTCATCCGGATGAGATCAACAAACCCCGCAAAGATTTCACCCTCACCAATTGGTATCTGAAGAGGTACCGGATTGGCACCAAGTCTTTCCCTGATAGCCTTGACCGTATCAAAAAAGTTTGCACCGGTCCTGTCCATCTTGTTGATATAGGCAATCCTCGGAACACCATACTTATTTGCCTGGCGCCACACCGTCTCAGACTGCGGTTCAACTCCACCAACGGCACAAAACAACGCTACAGCGCCATCAAGTACACGCAAGGAACGCTCAACCTCAACCGTAAAATCAACATGGCCAGGCGTATCGATAATATTGATCCTGTGATTAACACCAACATAATTACCAAACCTTGGTACCCAGAAACAGGTCGTCGCAGCAGAAGTAATAGTAATGCCGCGCTCTTTCTCCTGATCCATCCAATCCATCGTCGCACCACCATCATGCACCTCACCCATCCGATGCAGGCGGCCGGTATAATAGAGAATCCTCTCTGTCGTCGTTGTCTTGCCGGCATCAATGTGAGCCATGATACCGATGTTGCGTACTTTATCTAAATCAACCAGCCTTGCCATAACAAAATTTTAGACCTTTTATCCTACACTTTAACAAACCCTCAGAACCTGAAATGCGCAAAAGCCTTATTAGCATCGGCCATCCGGTGTACTTCATCACGCTTTTTAACTGAGGCTCCCTGCTCATTAGCAGCATCCATCAACTCCGCAGCAAGCTTTTCCGCCATAGACTTACCACCACGTCTTGCGGCATACATCTTAAGCCAGCGGAAGGCAAGCGCACCGCGCCTCGAAGCCTTGACCTCCATAGGAATCTGATACGTAGCTCCACCAACCCTCTTGCTGCGAACCTCAACGACCGGCGCAATATGCGACATAGCCTTGCGATACACCTCAAGCGGATCTTCGCCACTCAATTTTTCAGCAATGATAGCAAACGCATCATAGACTATCTTTGTAGCAACAGCCTTTTTACCATCAAGCATCACAGCATTGATAAAACGGGCAACACTTTCATCCCCGTAACGGAAATCAACACCGATTCTTTTATAGCCAACTTTTTTGGGCATGTTCTTCTCTGAGTTTATGATTCGACTTATCTATCTCTTACCCTTACCCTTGACAGGAGCCGCAACGCCAGCCTTGGGCTGCTTGGCACCGTACTTCGAGCGACTTTGCTTGCGATCGGCAACACCGGACGTATCCAGCGAACCACGCACAATATGATACCGCACACCAGGAAGATCCTTTACCCTGCCGCCACGAATAAGAACAATTGAATGTTCCTGCAGGTTGTGACCCTCTCCCGGAATATATGCTGTTACTTCAATTTTGTTGGACAACCTGACACGCGCAACCTTCCGTAACGCAGAGTTAGGCTTTTTTGGTGTAGTCGTATAGACACGTGTACAAACCCCACGTTTCTGCGGGCATTTCTCAAGCGCCGGGGACGCTGTCTTTGACACTTTTACACTTCTTCCGAGCCTGATGAGCTGCTGAATCGTCGGCATACTGAAACTCTCTTTCTTTTTAAAAAACCTCTGATTACAAAAAAACGCAATGCAATGCTTAAAAATCCATAAGGACAGACAATGTAAGCGAATTATAAAAAAAAACAAAACCTAAATTAATATATTTGCCTTCGTGAAAGAAAATAATTCAGCCCTCCCATTACCTCTCTTCTGAACTGTCACAACACCC
>JBAXFV010000065.1:0-7892 GCA_037139755.1 Chlorobiaceae bacterium | reverse complement strand
GGTTTCAATCCCGATACGGTCAATCGTATGCCCGAAACGCTCTTTTTTCCGGCCATGTTTCCGGTAACAGGTCAGTGATTTCTGAATCAGATCATAGAGTTCCTCTTCACTCTCAACCAGTTTTTTGAGTACGGTAGCAAAACGGGGTATTTTGCCCATCGTGCCGCCAATAAAGAAGGTGTATCCCTGCCTGCCGATAACCCAGGCTTCTCCCGGGCAGTGCTGGGTACAAACACTGCAGTTGATGCAGCTCTCCCGATCAATAGTGTAACTGTATGCCCTTGTGCCATTACTGCCACTCTCTTTACGCTCGATGGCTTTGGCTGGACAATGCTGAAGACAGAGCTTGCAATCACAACATGACGCCGAAACCCATTCCGGCTCAATGGCGCCCCTGACACCAATATCGTTTTCATTTGCCTTGGTGCAGTTATTGGCGCAACCTGTTACCGCCATCTTGAATTTCCCCGGCGCCTCCTGATTGAAAAACCGTGTATCAAGCTCTCGCGCAATCTTTTTTGTATCTATGCTGCCCCATTTACAGGTGGCTTCTCCCGGGCAGGCAACAATCACCCGTACTCTGGTACCTGAGGCACCCATTTGTACCCCGGCAACCTCAAGGACACGCCGGGCATTTTCAAGATTGTCATGGTGTACATGATGGATCTCAACCCCCTGACGAGTCGAAAGATGCACCGCACCCCTGCCATATTTTTCAGCAACCAATGCAATACAGGCCAGTTGTGTTGCCGTCAAGTCACCAGCAACGGCCTTAAGACGAATGAAATAATAGTCGTGCTGCTTCTGACGAATCATTCCCTCCCTGTTCAAAGGAGCCACAACAAGCGCTGGTTCCACCATGCTCTCCAGTTTTCTATTATGTTACAATAGTTCAGGATGTTCCAACTCAGCCTGAAACAATCGGCAGGATTCACATCGCAAATATTAACGATCGTTAATAAACGCTATCACAGCCCACATATCCAACCTTATCTCAAGAAATACCGCAAATATGGTATGGATTGAAAAGACAAAAAAAACATCCGGAAGAGCCCGAAAAAAAATGCACCCGACAACATTTTTCTTCACTCTTCCGGATGTTCGGAGGAACATTATGACTTGATTCAGACCGAGGCGATGACAAGATTCGAACTTGTGAAAAAGAGTTTTGCAGACCCTTGGCTTAGACCACTCACCCACATCGCCAGAAAAAACATCCGGACACTTTTGAATAAGATGCACACACTACACCTACGGAAGTCCCTTCCAAAACTTCAACCATAAAGGCCCGGATGCCGGAGAAAAACCGTTAGAAGGTTACCGTTGCATAGAGTTCTGTGCGAAACAGATCGTTATCTATGGCGCCGGTAGAGTTATTTTCTCTGCTTGCGCGATACCTTACGGTCGGAGTCAAACTGAAGGTACCTGTGGCAGCTTCATGCACATTGACTTTGTACTGTGCCCAGACAAAGGTATTGTTATAGTTTTTATTATTCTGATTGTCTGTGGTCTTGTTATAGTCAATCCAGGCGAGTACCGGACCGGACTCTCCCTTTACTCTGAAAATATAGCCGCTGTAGTCATAATTGCTTCCACGATAGGTATTATTGTCGGCAGTATAAAACCCGCTGAGTGTGGCTTTTGACTTCCCTGCAGGAATAAATGCCTGTGCGCCCAAACTGTAAGGCGAGCGATTGTCTGCAAGGTGGGTCAAGGTAACATAGGCCTGCGGAGCAATGGTAACATCTCCAACCGTGGTCTTGTATATCGCGGTGAAGCCATAGCCATCATTGAAAAGCCCTCTGTCAGCAGTGGTAGTCGAAACGTTATCAAAGTTTACAAGAATAGCATTCAGTTCACCGTCACCAAGCTTGACTCCATAATTGAAGCCAAAAAGACGATCAAAATGATTGGTGGAGATCGGAGTATCAACGGCATACAACGTTGGGCTGCTCCCGGCAGAAGAGGCGGCAGTTGACAAAGGACCAGCACCAGGAATTGCGTAAAGAGTCAAATCAAGAATCGGGTTGTCAAGGGTTCCAAGAGGAAGACGGCCGACAGCCCAATGACTATTTTCACTATTGTGGCCAAAGTAAAATTGCGAAACCTGAAGGTTATACTGCTCAGTGTTATTGGCATAGAGCCCCTGCCAGCCACCTGCCGCATTTTCATTCTGTACCAATGCCTTGAAGAAGTAGCCATCACCAAGATCAGCCGAAGGTTTCAGGCGAAAGCGGTACTGAAAATATTGATCTTCAGTTGATGTTTTTGCGCCATAGGTTGATTTGTTCCCGAAATCGTCCCGAAATCGGACAGAAGCTTCCCCGCTCAACTTCAGCTCTGCCGAAGCCGGTGATGCGTATGAAAGTACTGCAAACATTGCAGCAAGCGATAAAATCCTTTTCATTACATTTTTCCTTTTATTAGTTGTTATGTTGTGTGTTATTGTTGATAAAAATTTCTGCAAATAGAAAAAGCCGGCTTTTTAAAACGAAAAAGCTGGCTTCGAGATTATAATCCACCATGAAAAGCAGGTGCATTATGTCGATAATCGGCTGTTCCGTTTTTCAACGTCAATCCAGAGACAACAACTACAATTCTGCCTGCCACTTATAACGCTGTTATATCTAAGAAATTGATAGTTCATTTGAGTAACGTTTGATTTACAGTTGTCAATAAAACTTTATATCATCATAAAATCAAAGCATATACCATAAAAATACCGTTAATATGGTATGCAAAGAGCTCTCTTCCGATAAAATTCATTTACAATTCTTCTAATGGAAGCCAGTATTGCACCTGCATGGACTTGATGAGATCCAGGAAAGAGTTAGGAGTATATTGGCGGCACAATAATGGACAACTTTGTTCAGTCACCCTGCGTTAAACCTTCCAAATGAATCAAATATCACCCTAATATGGGATTTACAAGCACTTGAATATTGCCTACTTTTTTTGTTCACAAGAAACATAAGAATCGTGGAATCGCGAACAAGAAGGGGGTTATTATGTCAAGATTGCAGGCAAAAGCGTTAATAGAAAGAATAAAATCTGATATTGCTTTCAATGTGCGACTCATTTCAATGGAGAATGTCGATGAAAAGTTGAAGTTCATTTACAGCGAAGGGTATATTTGCACTGAGGAAGAGATCAGAGAGGCTGAAATGGAAGCTCACTCAACCGTCGGTGAGCAGCGTGGGGGTTATTGGTTCCCTTACTCATTTTATACAAGAAAACACATATAAATAAAATTTATAAAAAACCAGCAGGGTGCACTGCTATCAGATAAACGCTTCATGCAATTTTCAGCTCACCCTAATCGTGCTTTTTTCAAGCTGTTGTCTTTTCGGCTTTTCATTGTTCTTGCTTACCAGATGATGGCGGTTGTGGTAGGATGGCACATCTATGAACTGACTCACGACACGCTTGCACTTGGTTTGATTGGACTTGCTGAAGTTATCCCTTATTTCTCCTTTGCGCTCTTTGCCGGCTATGCCGTCGATCACCACTCCCGGCGCCTGTTTGGTGTGCTCGCCTCGCTGATGGTCTTTCTCAGCGCCTTGACTCTGACTGCCGTTGCTGCCGGGTTGATGAAGGGAAATACCTTATGGTGGCTCTACAGCGCCATAGCCTTTAATGGGGTGGCACGCGCCTTTATCAGTCCCTCATACAGTTCTCTGTTTGCCATTATTCTGCCCCGTGAAGAGTATGCGCGTGCGTCAAGTATTGGCAGCTCGGTTTTTCAGCTTGCACTTGTTGTCGGCCCGGCATTGGGAGGAATTCTGGTTGGAGTCGCCGGAAAAACTGCCGGATATGGCATTGCTTCCCTTCTCAGCCTCGGCGCAGGCGCACTCCTTCTGTCACTCCGTATCAAAGAACCACCACCGGCAGAAAGCGCCCCAATCTTTACAAGCATTGCAAGCGGATTCAAATTTGTCTTCAGCAACCAGGTTATTCTCGGCGCGCAGTCGCTTGATATGTTCGCTGTGCTTTTCGGTGGCGCAGTCTCCATGCTGCCTGCCTTTATTCATGATGTGTTTCACTACGGGCCTGAAGGCCTCGGCATTCTTCGTGCAGCTCCGGCAGCAGGCGCTGTAATAACAGGACTTTTTCTTGCACGTCATCCCATCAATCTTCACGCCGGACGCTGGCTGCTTGGAGCTGTAGCCGGGTTTGGTCTCTGCATTATCTCCTTTGCCCTCTCCACAAATATCTGGATTGCCGGCATACTGCTGCTACTCTCCGGTATATGCGACGGAGTCTCGGTTGTCATGCGCACAACCATCATGCAACTGGTGACACCCGATGCCATGCGTGGCCGTGTTTCGGCTATCAATGGCATTTTTATTGGCTCATCAAACGAACTTGGCGCTTTTGAATCGGGGATTGCAGCGCGCTTGATGGGACTGGTGCCCTCAGTAATTTTTGGAGGTGTGATGACGCTTGCCGTTGTTGCCGCAACGACAAAACTCGCGCCAAAGCTGAGACGGCTGGAGCTGCATCAATTGTACTGATGTGACATATCCCGACGAACATCGCACACCCTTTGCCGCTCGGAACAAAATGTGTTAGCTATCTCAGGAATCAAGAAGTTGCAGAGGCGCCTTCAGTATTTCATGATATATTGTGACTTTGGATCACGCAGAACATTTATCCACGAACCGTAAGTGGGATTAGGCAACATAAACCATTTCCGTCCCCAGTTATTTTTGTTTTCAACGACCAGACGGTCACGCTCCCGGGGTGTGATATTGGATTTCACATCCGGCAGAAAATCACCAAGGTCATCCCCGAACAACATCACGATCCGGTATTTTTTCGAGATGTATTCCCGCCTGCTTTTCTTCTCGGAAGTCCAGCCATCCTGCTCGCCCAGTAACAGGACATCTTCGGGCCGAACACCCTCCACCCCGACTTTTGCAAGGTTTTCTATGGTGCCAGCTTCCTGACAAGATACTGAGCGCGAATTGTCAGAACTCCTGCACTCCCTGTTGGAAATAAAGATGACCTTGACATGTTTGCCTTTCATTGCCTTGATGAACTCAACCGCCCCTGGAACAGCCGTTGCCTCTTTCAGGTCGACCCACTCATTCCATGTCCCCGCGTTCCACTCACCGCCTTCAAGAACCACCTTTCCCATATACCTGGAGTTATCCAGAACCGTTTCATCAATGTCCATGACAATGGCGGGAGGTAATGAAGAGTAGCTACCAACCTGTTCTTTGGCAGCCGTCCATTTCCGGTCGTTAATTGCGGCATCGATGCTCCTCAAAGCCGAATTGTACGCCTGTGTCGTATTGGCTTTGTATTCCGCCGACGCTTGCATCCAGAGGAGACTGTTGAAATTATTGTTGTCGGCCAATGCACTCCCGGCAGAGAGCAGTAAAAAGACTCCGGCACACATTGAACGGTATAAATTATTCATGGCAAGTACCTCCAGGGGATGGTGTTGGTTCGGATACGAAGAAGCCGGGAACGGCTACTACGGAAGTTATTAAAAAAACACTTGACACTCCATACTGGCATCGTTCTATTGCCTTGCGCAGGCATCGACTGCCAATTGAATAATTTATGTTTTTTCAAAAAATAAGTATGTAAATTGAATACTTTACTTTCAATCAGCATACTTACAGCAATGAAATATCTCAAACGATTGATAACAACTCAGGTTGAGGAAGGGCTCCAACACTCCCCTGTCACCGCAGTCATCGGTCCACGGCAATGCGGAAAATCAACGCTGACACGCCATCTTCTCACCTACGATCGTCCTTTTCTCTACCTTGATCTTGAAAAACCCTCCGACCTCCGAAAACTCGAAGAACCGGAATGGTTTTTTATTTCACAGAAGGAAAAGCTGATCTGCATTGACGAAGTTCAGCGTAAACCCGAACTCTTTCCCCTTATCCGCAGCATGGTGGATGAGTGGGGTGAGAATGGCCATTTTCTTATTCTCGGTTCAGCTTCCCGTGATCTTCTCAGGCAAAGTTCAGAATCACTTGCCGGACGCATTACCTACAAGCAGTTGACCCCTTTTTTATGGGAGGAGGTTAACAATCAGGTTTCTTATGAGCACTATCTGACGGCCGGAGGGTTCCCGCGAAGCCTGCTGCAAAAGATACCGGACGTCTCATATCAGTGGCGAGAGGATTTTATTGCAACCTACCTTGAGCGCGATCTGCTTCAATGGAGCGGTTTTTCACCACAAACCATGAGGCGTTTGTGGCTGATGCTGGCCCATAATAACGGTCAGACGGTGAACCTCTCAACGATCGGCGGATCTCTCGGAATCAGCCACACCACAGTGCGGAACTACCTTGATCTGCTGCAGGAGACCTTTATGGTGCACATCCTGCCGCCATTTATCTCTAATACCGGCAAACGTGTGGTCAAATCACCAAAAGTCTATATTTCTGACACCGGTATCATCGCTGCTCTGCTTGGATTAACCGATTTTAATCAGCTTGCCAGCCATCCGGTTTTCGGCTCATTATGGGAGAGTATTGTAATTACCAATCTCAACGGGATGTTTCCTCGTGCGGAACTCTCATTTTACAGAACCTCCAATGGAGCAGAAATCGACATCCTGCTCCAACTTTCAGGAAAGCTTATTGCCATTGAGTGCAAGGCATCGATGGCGCCTGCGCTTTCGAGAGGGAGTTATTCTGCAATAGAGGATATTACTCCCGTACATACGTTTGTTGTCGCTCCGGTATCGCAAAGCTACCCTCTCAAACCCGGAATTACCGTTGTGACACTGTCGGATCTTTTCAAAGGAATTCAGGAAATCGTCAACCGTTGCTGAGCCCTGTGCATGCGTACATTGAGCTCTGCCTCCTCAAGCAGACATTACTGCTCAGAAGAGACAAGTGAATAAAATCAAAACCATCCCGCAGTTATCCATTGCTTCTCTCTTTATTCTTGCTATAATCCGGGAAAATATTTATCCAAACGTAAACAGACCCCCATGCTGAACAAACCATTGAGAATTCTCATCCTCTTTTTAGGGCTTTTGGCCGCCTTACTCCCTTTGACGGTTTCTGCCGCATCAGCACTCAATCCCGAAAACACGATATATCTCGACCTTCCATCAGGACGAGTCGTCATCCAGATGCTTCCAAATATCGCTCCCCGCCATGTAGCACGCATCAAAGAGTTGACCCGCAAAGGTTTTTATGACGGCCTCACCTTCCACCGTGTTATACCAGGATTTATGGCCCAGACCGGCGATCCGCTCGGTGACGGTTCCGGCGGTTCCGGTCATGAACTTAAAGCTGAATTTTCGAATAAGCAGCATATCCGGGGCACCGTCTCCATGGCCCGCGCCTCTGACCCCAACAGTGGCGACAGCCAGTTTTTCATCTGCTTCGCACCTGCACCATTCCTCGACGGGCAATACACAGTTTGGGGACAAGTCGTTTCCGGAATGGAATTTGTTGACAAGATCAAGGCCGGTTCGCAGTACAACAATGGCGCTGTGTCCAATCCCACCAGAATAGTGCGAATGAAAATCGCTTCGGATGTAAAACCGTGAGTTTAAGTGTTCGGAAGAACACAGGAAGAACCAACTGAAGCTCCCCGCTGCAAACGGCGGGGTATTGGGCGCAGTAGCGGTGCGATAAAGATCAGGCCTTAATCTACAGAGATATAATCCTTCTCTTTCGTCGCATCCTCAATGACCGGCAATCCGAAAAAGAATTCCGTATCACCCACACTTTTCGGCGCAACGACTTTATTCTTGAAATCATCCCTGATCCTCATCATGAGTTCAGGATGAACCGTTACCGATGCAGGATTTTTCACGGTACGGAATCCATAAAAAACAGCCGCCAGAACCTTTTCACGAAAAAAATCGCCGCCCACCTCATACTTCGTTTCCATTTTCTTTTCTGTTT
>JBAXFV010000064.1:0-8096 GCA_037139755.1 Chlorobiaceae bacterium | reverse complement strand
GCTGAATGCCAACACCAAGCAGCATTTTCACGCTGTGCTGGGTAGGCTTTGTTTTTAGTTCGCTTGCAGCCTTGATATAGGGGACAAAGGTAAGATGGATGTTCAGCAGGTTACTGTCGCCCATTTCAAGCTTCATCTGCCTCATAGCCTCAAGAAAAGGGAGTGACTCAATATCACCGATCGTACCGCCAATCTCGGTGATAAGTACATCAAGGTTACTGTTTTTAGCCTGCTCGGCCATACGATCCTTGATTTCATCAATTACATGCGGTACAACCTGCACTGTCGCACCAAGATATTCTCCACTGCGTTCCTTGTCGATGACCGATTTATAGACCCGCCCCATCGTCAGGTTTGAAGTCTGCGACGTTGACTCATCAAGAAAACGTTCATAGTGACCAAGATCAAGATCGGTTTCCGCCCCGTCATCAGTAACATAAACCTCTCCATGTTGATAGGGAGACATTGTGCCGGGATCAACATTGATATAAGGATCATATTTCTGTATGGCCACCCTCAAGCCTCGCGACTTGAGCAGCAAACCGAGTGAGGCAGACAGAATCCCTTTGCCGAGGGAAGAAATTACCCCTCCGGTCACAAAAATATATTTTACATTTTTCGGTCGAGCCATGACATCGTTCGTCGTTGAGAAATTGGTAAATAAAAGCCTGGGTTATTTCTGCAACTTATGAGCCCCATCGCAGAAAGGAAGATTTGCCGATCTGCCGCAACTGCATATTGCCACAGTTTTTTCTTCACTGATCTCAACCTTCCAAGGATGAAAATTGCTGCCTTTATGAGACCCGTCACAGTAGGGCAGGTTCTGCGATTTACCGCAGGCACAGTAATACTTTGTTCCCGCCTGCTCTTTGATGACATAAGGATGTTTCTGTTCCATGCTTCCTCCGTTGGTCTGGTGATTACGTTAACTATACAAAAAGATCAATTTGGCCATCAGGATCTTCGACAGGGAACTCCACATCTCCATCCTCATCGCTCTTAGGCACTCTGGCAAGGGCAGAAATCATATCCCCGGCCATAAGCCTGACCAGCCTTACCCCTGAAGTGTTGCGCCCTGTCAACCGGATATCGGAAACATGCTGACGATTCACAATACCGTTGGTCGTAATGATAATCAGATCATCATCGTCATTCACATCAAGCAAACCGACAAGAGCTCCAATCTTTTCATGAGCCTTGAGAGTAATGACCCCGCGTGCACCGCGCCGCGTCAGGCGGTAATCTTCAACCCTGCTTCGCTTGCCAAAGCCATTATCAGTAACGGCAAGCAGCGAAGTATCAAAACGCTTGGTGGTCACCATTGAAATACATTTCTCTCCATCGTCGAGTGTAATCCCTTTTACGCCCATGGCGGTTCTGCCCATCGTGCGAATTTCAGCCTCAGGAAAACGAACAACATACCCGGAACTCTTGGCAAGAATGATCTGATGCTCGCCATCAGTCAGTCGGGCATCAAGCAGTTCATCATGCTCCTCAATGGTAATCGCGGCAATACCGTTTTTTCTTGGGTGAGAAAAATCTTCAAGCGACGTTTTTTTCACGATCCCATTCGTTGTCGCCATAACAATGAAGCCTGGTTCGTCAAAGTTCCTGATATTGATGTAAGCCCTGATTTTCTCTCCAGGCTGTAACTCCATGATATTCGCCAGAGCCCGACCCCTTGCCGCACGTCCCGCTTCTGGAATTTCGTAAACTTTGAGCCAGTGGCAACGGCCTCTGCTGGAGAAAAAGAGAATATAGTTGTGTGTTGAGGCGATAAACATGTGTTCGACAAAATCATCATGCTTTGCCTGTGCACCTGTCACACCTTTGCCGCCACGCGCCTGGCGACGGTAACCTGAAACCGGGAAGCGCTTGATAAAGCCGTCGTGCGTAATGGTAATGACCACATCTTCCTGTGCAATCATGTCTTCAATAGAGAAATCCCCCTCCTGAGGCACAATTTCTGTGCGGCGGGCATCACCATAGACCTCCCGGACTTTCAGCAGCTCCTCGCGGATAATCTCCATCTGTTTCTCTGGACTGCTGAGAATAAACCGCAGCTCCTCAATCAGTGCAAGTACCTCAATGTATTCCTGATCAATCTTCTTGCGCTCCATACCGGTCAGGCGCTGGAGGCGCATCTCAAGAATCGCTTTCGACTGGAGTTCGGACAGACCAAAGCGCACCATGAGCCTCTCCTGGGCTGTTGCCGCATCCGGTGATTCACGAATAGTGGTAATCACTTCGTCCAGATTGTCGAGACAGATCTTGAGCCCTTCAAGAATATGAGCTCTTTTTTCAGCAGTATTAAGATCGAATTGTGTGCGGCGCAGGATAATCTCGTTACGATGCTTGATATAGTAGTGCATCATCTCCTTGAGATTGAGTATCCTCGGCACTCCGTCCACCAGCGCGAGCATGATCACGCCGAAGGTATCCTGCATCGGGGTATGCTTGTAAAGATTGTTGAGCACCACCTTCGCAACCGCATCCCGCTTCAGTTCAATTACCAGTCGCATACCGTCGCGATCCGATTCGTCGCGAATATCGGCAATACCTTCCAGCTTTTTGTCGTGCACCAGTTCAACGATTTTCTCAATCAGTCGTACCTTGTTGACCTGATAAGGTAGTTCCGTAACAATAATAGACTCTCTGCCATTTTTCTGGGTGACCTCAACAATGGCTCTTGCACGAATAACCACCTTGCCCCTCCCGGTCAGGTAGGCCGAACGGACACCCTCGTAACCGTATATAATTCCACCAGTAGGAAAATCAGGCGCGATAACATATTTCATGAGATCGGCAACTTCAAGCTCAGGATTTGCGATCAGCGCTATCATGCCATCCACAACCTCCCTGAGGTTCTGGGGCGGAATATTGGTTGCCATACCGACAGCAATACCAGACGAACCATTCACCAGGAGGTTCGGTATCGCCGAAGGCAGAACAGTAGGCTCCTCAAGGGAGTCATCAAAGTTGAGAGAAAAATCAACAGTGCCTTTATCAAGATCCTTGAGCATTTCACCGGCAATGCTCTTCATGCGCACCTCAGTGTAACGCATAGCAGCAGGGGAGTCCCCATCAACAGAACCAAAGTTTCCCTGACCGTCAATAAGAGGATAGCGCATGGAAAATTCCTGCACCAGACGCACCAGACTGTCATAAACAGCCGTATCACCATGGGGATGGAACTTGCCAAGCACTTCACCAACTACACGAGCCGACTTTTTATGCGGCTTGCCTGCCTGCAAACCAAGCTCGTGCATACCAAAAAGCACCCTTCGGTGCACCGGTTTCAGACCGTCCCGCACATCGGGCAGCGCGCGGCTGACAATGACCGACATTGAATAATCGAGATAAGAACCCCGCATTTCTTCTTCAATACTGATCGGGACTATTCTTTCACGCTGCATGGAGAGATCCTGTGTGATAATTGATATAAATAACTCAAAGGGCTAATGTATAAAAATCCATCTGAATTCTTAAGGAGCATACACCTCCGCAAGGGTAAATTGCAGATATCGCTGCAAAATATCAGTTCAGCGGGACTGTTGGAGCATCTGACCAGAGAGATTCCAGATCATAAAAACGACGTTCATCCGGCATGAAAATATGCACAACAACATCAATATAGTCCAGTAAAATCCAGTGCATGGAATCCATACCCTCAACATGCATCGGACGTTCTCCATCTTCTCGCAGCTCATCAATAATATGCTCTGCCGCAGCCTTTGCCTTACGCTCGGAATCAGCGGTTATAATCACAAAATAATCGGTAACTGAAGTCAATCCCCTCAAGTCGAGAATCTTCACCTCTTCACACTTCTTCTCAAGCGACAGTTCCGCAGCTCGCCTTGCCAGCAATTCACCGACAGCTACTTCTCTGCCCTGACCAACTCTCTCTTCATCTTTCAAGCTACTCATATCCCTGCATCCTTCATAAATGAACTATATTTCACAACAACTTAACAACTCAAAGCAATAATAAATATACAGAATTGCACCAAAGGTAACTCCGCAACATACAAAAAAGCCTGCTCACTGACGCAAAAAAAGCCGGGGGGGGGCCGACATGTTCCTGGTGAGCGAAAAGAAGCATACTGCTATCAGAAAGTTCAAACATCTCACATCGCATGAAAAATTTCCATAACTCCCTTACCCGCCACCGCCATTCGGACTAAACATCTGCCGGTAATCTGGAGTAACTCCTTTCAGCTCGGCAACATCCGATGCAGCAAAAAGCCTTTCGGCAGCGGAGAATAGTGAACGAGCGGAAAAAAGATCGGCTTCACGGTACACTGCACTGGAACCGGCCAGCAAAGGGGTCAGCTCAATAAGCCTGCGCCCGATAACAACAATCTCCCTACTTCGAGCAAGAACTGCCGCAGCCTCTACAACATCAGCAGCAAAACCTCGATGCACTTCATCATGCCACAAACCGTAAGCGAGCTCTTCCGAACGATATGCTGCATAGTAATATTCCCCCTTGCGGGCAGGAATAACCCCCATAACCGTACCTTCGGCTGCCCCTAATGATGCGGCCATGGCAGGTATGGTGGGCACAGGAACCAGCGGGATGCCGAGCCCATAGGCAATCCCTTTGGCAACAGACATGCCGATGCGCAGCGCGGTAAAGGAGCCTGGGCCTGAGGATATGGCAATATACTCAAGCTCCTGTCGGTTGAGACAACTCTCCCTCATCACCTGTTCAACAAGCGGCACAAGCGACTCTGCCGCCCTCTTCCAGTCGGCGCTAACCGCTTCGGTAACAATTCCTGCTTTCATTACTGCCGCACTCAGCGCTTCATGGGTACATTCAATCGCCAGAATATTCATCGAACAGTACGTTTAATAATAATTCGGCGGCTCTCGTCTCCAGCATACTCAAGAGAGAGCTGCACCGTGTAGAGAGAGGCGTATTCGGGAAACCGCTCAGCCCACTCCACAAAAGAAAAATCGCCGATCGAGAGATATTCGTCGAAACCAATAGCGTCAAGCTCCCGAAGTGACTCAATTCTGTAAAGATCAAAATGGTGAAGCGTCACCTCTTCACCCGCAAGCGATCCCTGATAAATATTGAACAGTGAAAAGGTAGGGCTGGAAAGCTGGTCAGCACAGTTGAAAAATTCCGTAATCCCTCTCATGAACAGCGTTTTACCTGCTCCAAGCGGGCCAGAGAGAGATATAATCTCGCCCGGGTGCAGAGTTGCAGCAAACTGCCGGGCAATCTGGCGCGTCTCATGCTCTGAGTGAGAGAGAAACTCTTCTGTCATAACAGGGTCAGGCAATCGAATTAAAAACAAGGCCCGTCATGATCTTGGGATAGAAAAAGGTCGATTTCTGCGGCATCACTTCTCCTGTCTCCGAAACGGCCAGCACCTGCCCAACTGTCGTCGGCTTGACCACAAAACCCAGCTGCACTTTGCCTGACTCCACCGCGTCAAACACCTCGCGGTCATCATGGACATAGAGCAGATTGCTCTGTTTAGCCATGGCCTCCTGGGAGATGCCCAGCAGCTTCCCAAGAATGTAATCGTGCAAAAGAACAAGACCAAGATCCTTCAGTGCTTCGGGACGTGATGGGTCAACCAGAGTCTGCAGTTCGCTCTTCAGGGTTATGCCGACAACTGAACCAGGGGTAACCACGCCGTAGGTATAGTTTGACGGTTCCTGCTCAAAAAAGCGTTTAAGTTCAACCCTGTCGCGAAGATCGGTCAGGGTAAAATGTTCTTCAAGTGCAGCCCTTAACGCGGTTCTGTCAAAACCGGCCAGAGTATGTACCAAACGATGAATTGGAAAAATAAGCAGCCCCTCATCATGAATGTTGGCGAGGTAAGTCAGAATAAAATTATAGGGCTCATCGCCGGTATGGGATGGGTTTGCTGCGGCCCGCTCATTGCGATAATTGACGCCGGTATCGTAACGGTGATGGCCATCGGCGATATAGACAGCACGTTCTTGCAGCGTTTGCTGGAACTGCGCAACCAGCTCAGGCTCAGTAATCCGCCACATCCGGTTTCTCACCCCCTGAAACTCTGCATCAATAACAGGCTCATTGGCCTCTGCAAAGCTATTCATCACGCGATCAGCAGTTTTGCTTTTATCGGCATAGAGTCCAAAGATGCTGCTGATATTGGTTTTGGTTTTTCTGAAGAGGTTCAGGCGGTCAGCCTTTGGGCCCGAAAGGGTTTTTTCGTGTGGCAGCACCTTCCTTTCAGCAAAATCGTACAAACGCATGGCGGCAAAAAAGCCGCACCGGGTGTGCGAAACGCCATCGACATCATCAAAAGTCTGCAAATAAGGGTAGATCGCGGGCACAGTGTCGTACTGAAGCTTTCCCGCCTGAAGCCACTCCCCAAGAAGTAAGGCGGCGGCAGTATAAGGATCATCCTCCATTGGCAGCTCAAGCCTTATCGCATTGAATGGTGAACGGTTATAAAGCTGCTGCTGAAACGCAGGAGAGATAACATCGTAAGGCGGGCAAATCAGCCCGTCAGCGTCCTTGAGCAATTCGGGATTGTATAAAATCCCTTTGAAAGGAATAATTTCCGGCATAAGTAACAAGAATTAAAATATTATTAACGTGAGCAAAACCCGGCTCGCAGCGAAATCCAGAAATCGTCATGGCCATCCTTTACCAGCACGATTATTCTTCTGTTTTTACAAAGTTCGAGAACTGCAAGAAAAGTTACAACAAGAACAAGGCGCTCCGTGACACCGTCAAGTACGGAAAGAAATGAGAGCTCCCGGCACTCCTGAAGTCTCGAAAGAATCATGGCTGTCTGTTCATCAATCGTTACCGGAGCATCCATGACATTGCGCGTTGCAGGACGGGGCAAGTTCTCAAGCACTGACTTGTAGGCCTGCATGAGATGGTAGAGTGTTGGCCGATGAACCAACTCATCCAGCTCATCAATAACTCTGGGCTCAAAATCCTCAAAAGAACCACGGGCAAAAAGGTTTTGACGCACTTCGGCAAACTGATTCAGTGCACTGGCAGCCTCCTTGATCCTTTTATATTCAAGCAACCGCTGAACAAGTTCGATCCTCGGGTCAAACTCATCTGATTCGACATCATCCTGAACTGGACGCGGGAGAAGCATTTTCGCCTTGATGCTCATCAGCATGGATGCCATATAAATAAAATCAGCAGCAATTTCAAGGTTGAGATTGCTCACATCCTGGATATAGTCAATAAAATCTGCGGTAATTTTTGAAATCGGAATATTATAGATGTCCAGTTCATCACGCCTGATAAAAAAAAGGAGCAGGTCAAGGGGCCCTTCAAATTCCTCGAGGCGAATCCTGAACATTAACGGGAAGGTCTGTTGATAAGAGTAACCATAGGCAAGATAGAAAAAGCAGGGGAACATGTACAAATAAACACCGGTCAGTAACATTATTGCATCGTATAAAAAAAAGGAACCTTTAACATTCCCGAAAACTTCAGTATTTATAAATAGATCCCGTTGAAACTTCCGTCGCCTCAATATCAATGAAAAAGACTTTGTATTTTCTTACTGTTGCCGCAGCGTTTATGCTGCTGATGGCCAGCATCGGCCTGGCAGAATCGGCCAACAGTTTTTTCGATCAGGGATTTGAAAAGCACCAGCAGGGCGACCTTGCAAAGGCCGTTAAATTGTATACCAAAGCCATCAACGACAACCCGGCTTTTGCCATGGCATTCCAGATGCGTGGCATAGCACTGCAACAGTTGAAAAAATATCCTCAAGCCATTAATGACTTCTCAATGGTCATAACCTGCGGCGAGCCCTATTTCAAGGCTGTCGGTTACTATAATCGGGGGATCGTGAAAAATATAACCGGGGATTTTGCCGGGGCCATTCCCGATTTTTCACAGGCCATTGAACTTGACAAAAGAATGGCTGTGGCTTTTTTTCACCGGGGAATCGCCAAAAGCAAAACCGGCGATATGGCTGGACAAAACGAGGACTTCTGTCAGGCGGCTCATCTTGGCGACGTCGATGCTGAACAATGGCTCAACACCTATTTTCCGGAATGGAAACAGCACCAGTCTCTGCCGCCGCCACCTCCGAACCCCAAGGAGAGCCCTACATAAGATTTCCATTCCT
>JBAXFV010000063.1:0-8126 GCA_037139755.1 Chlorobiaceae bacterium | reverse complement strand
GACTGCATGGTTTGCTGGCCAAGTGCCCAGCAGAAAATGATGAATGCAACCATACCTATGGCCATCAGTTTTTTGGGGGAGACGCCTTTTTGCATTGCTATGCCGAGCGGCATGGAGATCATGCCGGTTACCATGGCGCTGGGGAAAAGTACCAGTCCGGTCAGTAAAGCTGTAAATCCGAGCAGGCGCTGTACAAAGACGGGAAAGACAAAGAGTGACCCGTAGAGGCCGAAACCCACAACAAAGGTGAGTATCGCCGCTATGGGCAGATTGTGGCTGCGGGCGAGCACGCGCAGGTCAACGGCTGGTTCTTCAGTGTGCAGTTCCCACCAGACAAATGCAACAAGCGCGACCACTGCGATGATGGTAAACCAGGTGATATAGGGTGTTTCAAACCAGTCTTTTGACTCTCCCCGCTCAAGAATGAATTGCAGTGAGCCAATGCCGAGCGCCAGCAGCCCGATGCCGGTCCAGTCAATTATTGAAACCGAGTGCTTTACCTTCGGTTCCCTGAGAAAAGTAAAGGAGGACCATGCCGCCAGTAACCCGATCGGGATATTGACAAAAAAGCACCACTCCCAGGAGAAGTAGTCCACAAGGTATCCGCCGAGAAGCGGGCCTATGGTCGGTCCAAGTACCAGTCCCATCGAAAAAATGCCGGTTGCCTTGCCGCGCTCTTCGGGCCGATAGGTTTCATAGAGGATGGCCTGGGATGTTGGTAAAAGCGCTCCTCCCCCGATGCCCTGCAGAAAGCGGAAAAAGACCAGCGCCCAGATGTCGGTAGCCATGCCGCAAAACAGCGATGCTACGGTAAAAAGCAGAATTGAACCGATGTAGTAGTTTCTGCGTCCGAGCAGGTTGCCGAGAAATCCCGAAAGAGGAATCACAATGACATTGGCGATGGCATAGCTGGTGACTACCCATGCTACATCATCAATGCTGGCACCGAGGTTTCCGCTTATTTGCGTAATGGCAACGTTCACAATGGTGGTGTCGATCAGTTCAAGCATGGCTGAGACGATGACCGTCAGGGTAATGATGATTTTGCGAAATCCTGTATCGTAGGTCTGAGCCGGATTTGGCAGCATTGCCGCTACTGCTGTGCTGTTCTTTTGTGGTGACTGGGCCATGCGTTATGGTTCTTTGTGTTTATTTTACCCTTACGTCGACAACGACGTTCATACCTGCGGCAAGCGGGTAATGGGCGTCT
The DNA here is from genome assembly GCA_037139755.1 of Chlorobiaceae bacterium. GTDB lineage: Bacteria > Bacteroidota > Chlorobiia > Chlorobiales > Chlorobiaceae > Chlorobium. Next base: position 6,916 of record JBAXFV010000063.1, on the reverse strand, counting down.
GACTGGTCGGTGAAGATGATTTTTACTGGAACACGCTGTGTCACTTTCACAAAGTTGCCGCTGGCGTTGTCGGGCGGGAGCAGTGCAAATTTTGCGCCGGTTCCGGAGGAGAGCGACTCCACCTTCCCCTTGAACTCTTTGCTGGGGTAGGCGTCCACCTTGATAATAACCGGCAGCCCGAGGGCTATTTTATCAAGCTGGGTCTCTTTGAAATTTGCTACAATCCAGAGATCCTTGCTGCCGACAAGCGCAATAAGCTGTTGTCCGGGAGCAACGTACTGCCCTGGCTGAACATTCTTTTTAGAAACATGACCGGAGGCCGGGGCGGTAATGGTGGTGTAAGACAACTGCAGTTCGGCTTCACGCAACTCGGCTTCGCGTTTTTTTACCTCAGCCATCTTTAAGGGTACCATTGCAAGCGATGCCTGATATTGATTGCCCGCAGCCGCATATTGGGAGGACGCAGCCTGTGTGCCTGCACTGACACCATCAAACTCCGCCTGGGAAATGACGTCCTGTGCACGGAGATTTTTGTTGCGGCGAAAATCAGCCTGAAGTTTCCGGTTTGTCGCTTCCGCTGCGCTGGCTTCAGCTTTCGCAGCGTTTGCCTGCTCAACCGTAGCTTTTACGGATGCCTGAGCGCTAAGTAAGGCTGCAGCAGCAATGTCCCGGCGTACTTCATAATCGTTCGCATCAAGCAGTATCAGAGTATCGCCCTTTTTAACCTGCTGGTTATCACGTGCCAGTACCTCCTCTACTTTTCCGGGAACACGCGAAATGACAGGGTAGATATCCCCTTCTATCTGGGCGTTGTCCGTTTCAACGTAAAGGAACGAGTGGTAGAGCTGGCTGCCACCCCAAATCATCGCGATGGCAAGGAGAACGCCGATAATTACGATACGCAGCGGGTTCGATGCAGTTCCCGTCTCTTTTCCGGAAGGAGTGTTTTCAGCCATTTTATTTGATTCAGGTTGTTCCATGGTCTTGGTTGTTATTATCAGGTGTTTTCAGAATGAGGACAGGGCACAAAGCATGGCGCATGACCGATTCGGCCGTGCTTCCCATCAGCAGTCGGGCTATGGCGGTGCTGCCATGGGAGCCAAGGATAATCATATCCGCATGGTGCTCTCTTGCATAGTTGAGAATGGACGCAGCAGGTTCACCGTGCTGAACCGTAAAGAGGGCGCGTACCTTGTTGCCGGAAAGCATATCGCTGTAGCGCGAGAATTCATGAAGGTGCTTTCTGAGCATGCCATCATCACTCTCTGTTCCCGGCGCGACATAGAGTACCGTGAGTTCTGCGCCGGTGCAGTGCAGCGCGGCAGCATATTGCACAACGGCATCTGATGCAACGGAAAAATCTACCGCACAGATAATTTTTTTCAGTGGCATTTCCATGTTACCAGAAGATCTCCCCGGTTGCACGTTTGAGCGTATAGTTATTCAAAACATAGGCATAAGCCGCCTGCAACCGGGCAAGTTCTGCCTGGGAGAGGGAGGCTTCAGTATCAAGCAGATCAAGTGCTGTTGCCATGCCGTTTTCGTAACGGGCCCTTGCGTGTTTTGCGGCCAGCTCAGCCTGTTGTACCTGTACTTCAGTCGTCGTCATCTTTTCCGAAGCGGTTTGGAGAGCGTGAAGCGTTTCCGAGACATCGTTTTTCACCTGTTGTTCGGTATCAAGCTTTCGCTGGGTTGCGGCACGGAGCTGAGCAGCACTCTCCTGCCGCTCAGCACTGGTACGAAAACCGGTAAAGATTGGAATCTCAAGGTGCAGGTTACCGGAAACGTTGTTGCGCATTTCATGAATATCAGGTTGATAACCATTGGTGGTGCCGTATGAGATACTTCCCGTAACGACTGGCATTCCCTCTTTTGCGGCAAGTGAACGATGCAATTTTGCCACGGTTTCATTCTCTTTGGAGAGTTGCAGCTCGAGGCGCTGCTCCAGGGCCTGGGCGACCAGTCCGGACTCTGCGCGACCACCTGACGGGGTAACCGCAAACGATCCCTGGAGCGTCAGCGGGTTATTCTCTGTTATGCCAGTAAGGCGGCGTAGGTTCAGTTCACTGCGTCGCAGTTCATGCTCCAGGTCAAGCGTTCTGTTGCGTGCAGCCGCGATACGCACCTTCGTTGAAAAGAGATCAAACGGGGTTGCAGCTCCTGCCTGATATCGTTTTGTCGTGTACTCCAGAGCTTTGTTGAGTGCCGTGATCTGCTTTTCTTCCACACGGAGATTTTCGTGGAGGAACAGAATGCCGTAAAAGAGCTGCACGGTCTGCCAGGAGAGTTCACGTCGCGCAAGTTCCAGCGAGTGTTCCGCCGTTTTTTTTCCTGTCAGCGCAAGGTCGACATTGTTGCCCCGTTTTCCGAAGTCAAGCAGAGTTGCACGGGCGGTAACTTTTGCATCGTAGTTGTCATGAGGCATAAATTGCATCGGGGCTTTGCCTTCAAAACTTATCTCTGAGAGCGGATCAAGCCAGGTATACCCTGCGCTTGCCGTGATCTGGGGAAAATATGCGCTTCTGCTCCGTGTGACCCTTGCGTCAGCCGCAGTAATCTCTTCAGCCGCAGCTTTCAGCGTGGGATTGTTTTCGCGGACAAGATGGATTGCTGCGTCAAGGGTGAGTGGAGCATCTGTCGGGGCCTCAGCAGCGCTCGATCGCAATGGCCACGCAAGCATCAAGGTTGTTGCCGCAATACCGGCTGTTCTCTTCAGTGTCCTCTTGTTTATCATGGAGTTTTTTTGTTATTGTTATACCCATTGGAAGTAACATTGCAATTCCTGTGCCAAAGCGTGAATATGTCGCTTCTCCCTGCGTTAGGCCAAGTTTTTTCCGAAAAAATCAGAATTTTCTGTATAATGTGTTCTTATTATTAAAGAACATGACAACAACTTTTGTCCATGAGGCCCATAAGTTGATGCAGTACATCAGCAATGCTGTTGGCTCCATCCGCGATCCCCAGGAACTTTTCCGGACGGTAACGGACAAGCTGCGTCTTGTTTTTGAATTTGATTCCGCCGCCATTATCACCTTTGACAAGGAGAGGCGGTACAGCAACGTTTTTTTTGAGATGCTGCGTTTTCAGCTTCCAGAGAGCTTTGATCGCAAAAAGAGGCTGATTGCCGGATCGTGGATTGAGCCGCATCTTGCCGATCAGTCGGTTTCGGTGATCAGTATTGAGGAGTCGCTTGAGCGTTATCCTCTGGATCTTCCCCTGCCGCAGATACTTTACGATCTTGGTCTGCGGCAGGTCGTTCTTTCACCGTTGCGAACCGGAGGCAAGGTGATCGGGTTTCTCTGTTTTGTGTCAAAGGATAAAAAAGAGTGGTCGGAGAGCGATAAAGAGCTTTTGGCAACTCTTTCATCGCCTGTCGCCGTTGCGGTCAGTAATGCGCTTGCCTATGAGGAGCTTCGGCAGCGTGAAGCGCAGACCGCCATGCAGCTTGCGGTCAACAATGCTCTGCTGACTATAAAAGATCGCAACAGGATGCTGCTTGCGGTCTGCGAACAGATTGAAAAACTGGTGCCATATACTTTTCTTGGTATCCGCGTGATGGGCGCGGATGGAGCATATCGACTTTACGACAATTTTATGCGTGATAATGGCGGTTTTGTTCCGGTCTCATCGCAACAAACGCTTGATATTGATGATTTTGAGGAGATTGCCCGGGAGAGCTTTTCACTGATTACCAATCCAGGTTGTTTTGGTGGTGAAGCGTTTGTTCAGCTTTGCCGGGAGTACCGGATTCTCGCGCTTGTCAGGGAAAAATTCGGCATCTGTTCTCTGCTGACGGTTCAACTCTGGGATACGCCGGGCAGCCGCGCCGGATTGATTATCTCCGATACCTCCCGCTCGTTTGAGGAGCATGACCAGGCGACGGTAGCCCTGATTGTGCCTCAGCTCTCCCTGGCCCTGCAGAACTATTTTGCTTTTGAAGAGATTGATGATTTGCGCCGAAAACTTGAGGGTGAGCGTACCTCTCTTATTGAAGAGATCAATGCGGTGCATAATTTTGAGGAGATTATCGGCAAAAGCACTTCCCTTGTGGCAGTCTTGCGAAGGGTCAGCCAGGTTGCCCCTACTGATGCGACGGTGCTGATTCAGGGTGAAACCGGCACAGGTAAGGAGCTGTTTGCCCGGGCTCTGCACAATCTTTCAACCCGCAGCAAGCGTGCGCTGATCAAGATCAACTGTGCAACCCTGCCAGCCCCACTTATCGAATCGGAGCTGTTTGGCCACGAAAAAGGGAGCTTTACCGGCGCCACAGAGCGGCGGATAGGAAAGTTTGAGCTGGCTGAGGGGGGGACTATTTTTCTGGATGAAATCGGAGAGCTTCCGCTTGAATTGCAGGCAAAACTGCTGCGTGTGCTTCAGGAGCGCGAGCTTGAACGGCTTGGCGGAAAACAGGTGATCAAGGTTGACGTCCGTGTCATTGCAGCCACCAACCGCGATCTTGCTCGTGAGGTTGCCGAAGGGCGTTTTCGTGAGGATCTCTTTTTCCGGCTCAACGTCTTCCCTCTTGCCATTCCGCCGCTCGGCGAACGTCGTGAAGATATTCCCATGCTCGCTGCACATTTTGCCGCAAAATTTTCAAAGGAGTTCGGCAAGCCTGTTCGTCCTTTCCGGGAGAGCGACATGAATCGCCTGGTTGGGCGTGAATGGAAGGGCAATATCCGGGAACTTGCCCATCTGATTGAGCAGGCGGTTATTGTCTCTGACGGTACGGTGCTTGATTTTTCAACGATTCTCTCTCCTTCTTCTCTGGAACCAGCGCTTCAGACGCCTGGTTGTATCAGAACCATGCGTGATTTTGAAAACGAGGTGACTGTGATGGAACGAGAGTTGATTCTTGATGCTCTCAGCCGTTCAAAAGGTAGAGTGAGCGGAGTGGGCGGAGCTGCCGAGCAGCTTGCCCTGCATCCGAAGACATTGTATTCCCGGATTGAGAAGTTGGGGCTTAGTAAACGATATCAATAGGGAGAGAGTCATCCACATATCTCGCGTATAGCCCGCGCCACAATCGGAATTCCTTCAGCGATCTGCTCCGGGGTGTTGTTGCAATAGGAGAGGCGCAGAGAGTTGTTGCGCTTTCCTGCCGGGTCGAACGTTTTGCCTATTACAAACACCGCGCCACCCTCTATGGCAAGTTGCACAATTTTCGTGGCATCGGTCTCTTCCGGCAGGGTGAGCCAGAGGTAGAAGCCGCCACGCGGTTCATTCCACTGGACGTAGTTGGGCAGATGTTCCCTGAGAGCGGCTACCATGGCGTTCGCCCTTTTTTTGTACTCCTGTCGAACAGTGGCGATATAGCTGTAAATCTGGCCGGAGCGGATGAATTCGTCGGCCAGCACCTGGGTAAAGCTTGGCGAACAGGCATCGGCGGATTGCTTGATCAGCTCGCATTTCTGGTAGATCTCTTCCGGCACCAGCATCCACCCAAGCCGCAGGCCGGGGCCGAGAATCTTGGAGAATGAGCCGGTATAGCAGATCTCAATTCCCTCTGGATTGATCGCCTTGATGGGCTTGAGTTGTTCCCGATCCTCTTCATAAAAGTAGAGGTCGCCGTAAGCATCATCCTCAATAAGTGGAATATCGCGCCCCTGAAGTGCGGTTATAAGCTGCGATTTGCGTTCCGTACTGTAGAGCAGCCCTGCCGGGTTGTGGAAATATGGGGTGATGTAGAGAAATTTCGGCTTCTCTTTCTGGTCGATCTCCTGTTGCAGCGACTCCATCACAATACCGTCACGGTCAACCGGGACTCCTCTCAGTTCAGCATCGTAGGAGCGAAAAGCCGAGAGGGCCCCGATAAAGCAGGGATTTTCGACAAGGACAGGGTCGTGGGGATCAATAAAGGCTTTGCCGAGCAGATTAAGCCCCTGTTGTGAGCCGGTGGTGATGAGCAGCCGGTTCGTGTGTACCGGCAAGCCCTTTTTTTCGAGGAAACCGCTCAGTGACTCAAGCAGTGAGGGAAGGCCGGGTGTCGGGCCGTACTGAAATGCGATGCGCTTTTTTTTGATGTCGAGTCCTTTGAAAAGATCCTCTATCTCCTGAACAGGAAAGAGATCATTGCCGGGCATTCCACCCGCAAAGGAGATGATGTCTGGTCTTGAGGCCAGGGTCATAAGATCCCTGATTTCGGATGAGCGGAGTGATGATACGGCTTTTGAAAACCTTGGCATGATTGTGTTGTTGTTATCGCTACCAACATGCCGCCACTACGGGGCTTGTGGCGAAAGCTCCAGAGGAGCGACATGTTGGTAATTGGTTAAACCTGATAGACATCCCCTTCCTGCAGCAGCTCCATCTTGTGCTCCTGCAAGACATCAATGAGTTTCTGCAATGATTCCGCCCTGATAACCACCGTAGCCTTACAGTCGCCCGAAGCGAATGCGTACATGTAGTCAATGGCGACGTTATTGTCGGAAATGAGCTGCAACGCCTTGTGCAGTCCGCCGGGTCTGTGGGGGATAATCATCCCGACCACATCGGTGATTTTGACGGCAAATCCCGCCTTGCGCAAGATCTCTGCCGCCGCATCCGGTCGCCCGACAATCATGCGCAGAATACCGTAGTCGGCAGTATCGGCAATGCTGAATGCCGAGATGTTGATGTCGTTGGCGGCCAGAATACCGGTCAGTTCGGTCAGACGGCCAGTCCTGTTTTCGAGAAACACCGAGAGCTGTTTGATAATCATAGTTTTATTTGAGTTTACGGTTATCAATGACCCGCTGAGCCTTGCCCATGCTGCGTTCAATGGTGCCGGGTTCAACCAGGCGGATGGTTGCGCTGATGCCAAGAATGCTGGAGATATTTGCCTTGATTCGCTTGCGGAGCCCTTCAAGCTCTTTCACCTCGTCGGAGAAGAACTGTTCATCAATCTCTACCCTGATTTCGAGAGTGTCGAGGTTGTTTT
>JBAXFV010000062.1:0-8134 GCA_037139755.1 Chlorobiaceae bacterium | reverse complement strand
TCCGCTACATTTTCGAGATGAGCATACGTTGGCTCACCGCCGAATTCATTGCAATACAATACAGCATCTTTGTATTCTGAGGTAAGGTGCTTCAGAACGTCCTGAAAATAGAGACTGCCAGATACATTGGCATCGTAAATGATCCCTGGCTTCTTCACTGACAACTGTGCCAGATGTCCATTCAGGTTCAGCGCTTCATTAACCCCGATAACAAGATCGGTGGATAAAAAGAAATTCATAAAAACAGTAATCTAAGGGTTCTGTTGGTTTGCATCCTGGAATGCCAGGTTTTTTTTATAAAGGTAATACTCAATTAAATCTATTTCTTCGAGAGAATCAATCTCCCACGTTTGCCAGAATTCCATCTCATAAACTGAAAGTTTTTCGCCAATCCTGTTGCTGAAGGTAACAAGAGTTTCCGGCTTGAACATATATATTGAGCCATTTTCTATAAATTGGGCAGGACGATCCTGGCGCATTCCACGATTTCGATAATCAAAATTGACGCTTACCCACCTCCCTTTTCTTGATTCCCACAAGGTAAGATCGTCGGCTTTAGTGACTGAAATCAGAGAATCTGCTTCTTCACGAATAAATACATCTACCGCCCGGTCAATATCACCGGGTTTGCGCAAAGGAGATGTTGCCTGAAGAAATACAATCATGCTGATGGGCATCTGGAAGTCCCGCTCAATAACCCCCATGGCATGGAGAATGGCCGATTCGGAGCTAGCCTTATCACCGGCAAGCTCAGGGGGGCGCAAAATTACTTCAGCACCATACTCAATGGCAACGTTGGCGATAGCCTGGTCATCGGTTGAAACAAAAACTTTATCAATACTCGTCGAGGCTAACGCTTGCAGAACAGTCCAGGCAAGCAAGGGTTTTTTTGCTACGGGATAAATATTTTTCTCTTTCAATCCCTTTGACCCGCCTCTTGCGGGAATAATAGCTACGGTATACATAGAAAAGAAAATAGGTTCGGTTCAGCCGTCAATCACCTGACGACAAATATCAGCAATTTTTTTTGCCGCAGATTTATTCTGGAGAGGGGTCAACGATTTTAATTCTTGAGGAGGCAGTCCGCAGTGTACGATCTTATTCAGTGCAGATCCTACAAAAATTGTAGATGAAAACTGAGCAATCAGCATCCGGGAGTTAGCAATCATCTCTTCTGTTTTACCTTCACTGAACACAAGGCTGTCTGGAGCATAGCGTTCGATTTCCCTGATAGCCCTTTCAACATTTTCATTGGGGTGGAGCTTGAAAAGAAGCTGATGATCTTCCGCCATTTCAAGATACTTCTCAATATTTTTTCTGCGATTCTCATAAATAAATGTTTCACGATTGTCCGACGTACAGACAAGTACGTAATCATGATACTTAAAATCATTCTGAAGGTACTGCTCACAATTATCAAAATTTGGAATGCTGGTCACTTCAATTTTAGCAGGACTCACCCCTTTCCGTATAAAAAGATCGCGATACCCTTCGCTGGCAACACAAAACTTCTCATAGGCATCAGATAGCCCTGTAGTCGCCGTACCGGCAATCCAGCGAGGAATCCACTGAAAGTTCCTGGCAAGATGGTAAAGAATCGTTTCAGGTTCAGTCATCCCTTCCTGTACCAGCACAATTTTCTTTAACCTGATATGTTTTGGCACAATAAGATCCGTACAGGTCACCACAAGATCATAAGCATGTGCAAAACCACCTATATCAAGCCGCAGATGATGAGCACGAAGATAATCAAGGGTTCGTTCCGACCGCTTGCGTCCCATAATGGTAAATTCAAGCAACCCGATATCACTGGCTGTTCCGAGAAGACCATCGCTGAAAAAAGGAGAAAAATACTGGTCATAATCAGTCAACCACCCTGCAATCTGATGCATCTGGGTTGTCTGATTCATTGATCCGCAAATAAATAAAATTTTTTTCTTCATGCCCCCTCCTTACTGACTCCTTCAACATCACGCAGATGAACCCCTGAAAAAAACATAATGCCGTAACCGACAGCATACCAGATGACCTCTTTTAGACGCCTCAACAACACAAATGCGCCTCCGTATGCAAGAACATCAGGCATCCCGAGAGCCTGAAAAAATGCCAGGTAACCAAGATCCTGCACACCAAGTCCTGAAGGAATAAAAAAGAATAAAGTACGGAGCATCATCAGTGCTATATCAATGGCAAGGACTTGCAAAAATGAGATTTGAATACCCATAAGGCTCAGTATAATATAACTCTCAATCGCAAGCATGCTCCAGGCAACAAGATAGATAAACAGCACCGGAACCAGCCTTCCGGCAAAAGAACCTCTGTAGCTCTTCAGTTCCTCATCAGTATCAAGAAATCCTGATTCCTTTTCAAGCAGCCATGTTTTTACTCTCTTGAAAGGAACAAGCATCAATAAACGATGAATATTTTGTGCAGCTTTTCCGTTGAGCAGAAGCAAAAGAAAAAAGAGAAACAGCAGAAAAACCACCATGCCAACCCCGACCATAATATAGCCAAGCCCTTCAAATCCAAGCATCCGGACGGAAACCGCCTGTAGAAGTGAAAAACCTGCCAGAGAACCGATAACCGTATAAAGCCCCTGAGCCACGCCGAGCATAAGCTTGCGAACAGCCACGCTTGCCACGCCGGAAGGAAGTGGAATACCAATAAACCGGCTGCAGAGAAAAGGACGAAGAGGTTCACCAATCGCCACTCCCGCAGGAAGCGTCATGGAAACAGTTTCGGTAATAAACTGTATTTTAAGGAGTTTGAAAAACGGGATGGTAATTATACTTCTTGGAAAGACCCTTGTCCAGGCAATAGTCTCAAGAAGATGCAGCGCCAGAAAAGGCAAAAGAATAAATGCTGATGAAAAACCGATTGACGAAATCAGTTCAACCGAACGGTAAAGGTCAAGTTGGCTGAAAAGATAAACAATCAGGATAATGCCAAGACCGAGACCGACATAGCCCGTCCATGAAAGACTTGATTTTTTCGTCATCTGTATGAATAATCAGGAAACAAGGCTAAAAAAATGCTTAAAACTCATTATCACAATTTGCAAAGATAAGAATGTATCGTTAAATATTTATTGAATCATTATAAGTGCCGTAACACACTCTCTGGAGCATAGACTGTTCTCCCCGTCAATGTTCCCTCTATCACAAAAAAATACCTTTTGCTGATGGGACTTATCAATCCTGACTTTCAGACACTGCCGGAACTTTTCTCTTCAGTTTTCAACCATTACAGGGAAGATGATTCCAAATTTCCTTTTGCAAGGAAAATCAACAGCGTCTATGAACCAATTTCGTATAGTGAGTTCGAAGAGGATGTGCGCTCTTTCGAGGCATTTCTGAAACAAAACGGTGTGAAGGCAAAAGACCGGGTCGCTATACTGTCAGAAAACAGACCGGGTTGGTATCTGGCCGATATGGCTATATTGAATCTTGGCGCCATCAATGTACCACTCTATCCCTCTTTACCATCCAACCAGATCGAATACATTCTCAACAACTGCGGCACAAAAGCCATCATTGTGTCAAACATGCTTCAGCTTGGTAAAATCATTTCAATCTGGCAAAACCTCCCGGAATTACTGTTTATCGTTGTCATGAACCGCCTTGAGGAGGCTTTTGAAGATGTTCATGACCTGAACAAGGCAAAGGCAACCGGTAAAATTATTCTTGAAAAAACGCCCTGGTTTCTTGAACGAACACCTGTAGAACCTGACGATGTAGCAACCATCATCTACACATCAGGAACGACCGGACTGCCAAAAGGGGTAATGCTTACACACCGTAATATTTGTGAAAACGTTAAATCCTGTTCCATTGTTATTCGTCTCGATGATTCTGACTGTGGACTCTCTTTTCTGCCTCTCTCCCACGCTTATGAACGGACAGGCGGCTATTACCTGCTCTTCTCATGCGGCGCGGCTATCTATCTGGCAGAAAGCATTGAAACGATCTCATTGAACATGACAGAAGCACGGCCAACCATCATCTTTACTGTTCCCAGACTGTTTGACCGCATCAAGATGAGCATACTCAAGCAGATTTCAACCGAAATCGCCATAAAACAGAAAATATTTTACTGGGCGTTAAGAACTGGAGAACAGTATCACCGCGAGATTGATAAGAAAGGAAGTGCGTCAAAACTTCTCTTCCTGCAGCATGCAATGGCTGAAAAGCTGGTCTACAACAAAATTAAAAGCAAGCTCGGTGGAAGACTGCGTTATTTTGTTTCAGGTGGCGCTGCTTTACCGCAAAAGATTGGCGAGTTTTTCCAGGCGCTTGATATCAACATCCTTGAGGGATTCGGACTGACAGAAACCTCACCAGTCACGCATGTCAATCGCCCTGAAAAGATCAAGTACGGTACCGTAGGACGACCGGTAAACAACGTCGAGGTCAAAATTGCCCCGGATGGTGAAATACTGCTCAAAGGACCGAACATAATGAAGGGATACTGGAATGACGAAGAGTCTACACTGGAAGTTATCAAGGATGGATGGTTTTTCTCTGGCGACATTGGAGTAATTGACGAGGATGGCTATTTAAAAATAACCGGTCGAAAAAAACATATCATAGTCACCTCGGGTGGGAAAAATATTGCACCGGTACCTATCGAAAACCTTATTTCTGATAGTCCTTACATTGAACATGTCATTGTGATCGGTGAAAAACGTCCATTTCTGGTCGCTCTTATAGTACCAAACTTCAGTAAACTCAAGGAGTTTGCCGCTGCAGAAGGGATCATGGCTGGAACCAGCAAAGAATTGATAGAAAATAAAAATATCCAGCAAATTTATGAAAAACTCCTGCGCACTGTTTCACGGCAGCTTGCAACCCATGAAAAAGTTCGCAAGTTTCTGTTGATTGAAACCCCATTCACCATTGAAAACGGTCAAGTAACGCCGACTTTGAAACTCAAGCGCGATGTAATTACAACAATGTACTCCTCCGAAATAGACAAGTTGTATAATACACTGAACATGGTCTACAATACGGAGTAAACCCAATAAATGAGTTTATGTGAGCGAAGCGAAGCCGGACGGCGCATCAGTAGCCTGAGAAGCCAAAATCAGAGATGGATTACCCTTTTATCTTTAGCAGAGGCCGAGCAAAAGGATTTGCACTCTCTTGACGTTCGACAAGCCCTTCATTGATGAGGTCAGTAATGATATCGTCAAGATTCCAGGGGCAGTCGGCATATTTCTCCTCAATTTCTTCAAGGTACATAACTTCCGAGTGCACGAGCTCTTTGATAAGCCTGCCCCGATACCACCGTTTTGAGCCTTGAAACCTTGACTGCCTGGCAAGAGGCCGAATACCGGTTTTTTTGCTGGTAAGCTCAAGCGCCCCATAATCCATCAAGGCATTATGCCAGTCACGACTCTGTCCGGGAGGAAGCACTGCGTCAGCGATCTGTTGCAATTCAAAAGCCGAAATATCTTCAGGCAGCCCGAATTCATGGATAAAGATTCTGCGAATATTGGTATCAACCGCAGCCATATCGAGATTATCGGCAAAAACAGGTATGGAACGACAGGTATACTCACCTATACCCGGAAGTTTTTTCAGGAGTTCAGGTTGAGAGGGCACGATTCCTCCATAAGAATCTGTGATGATGGCAGCACACCGATGCAACCGGACGGCTCTCGAGTTGTAACCCAGGCCGCTCCAAAAAGAGAGCACCTCTCTGAGTGGCGCTGATGCCAGATGAACCGCATCTGGAAAATGTTGCAGCCATTGATGAAACCTTGGAACGACCCTTTCAGCTTGCGTTTGCTGTAACATGATTTCGCTGATCATGACGGCATATCGGTCGGTCGTCTCGCGCCAGGGAAAACTTCTTCGGTTCTGCCGGTAAAAAGCAAAAATCTTTTGGTGGAAACACTCCGTCTCATCAGTCTTCACAGCTCTTGTCCCTGGTGTAACGAGCTTCATAGTCCTGCACGATAACAATCTGTCTGAGAGGGGCCTTTTTCGTTACCATGAATGCAACATTGGGTAACCAGGCATGGAGGAAAAACCCGGCCGCATTTATGCCAGCCGGGATTACCAAAATAAATCAGACTTTCTCGACTATCTTGCGTTCCTTCACTTTCAACGCAGCCTTGCCGGTACGTTTGCGCAGGTAGAAGAGTTTTGCCCTTCTGGCCTTGCCGTGTTTCACCACGGTAACACTTTCAATGTTGGGTGAGTTGACCGGGATTATCCTCTCAACACCAACACCATGAGAAATTTTGCGAACTGTGATGGTCTTGTTCCCACCTGCTCCCCTGTCGCTGATAACAACGCCTTCGAAAGCCTGAAGCCTCTCCTTTTCACCCTCAATAACCTTCAACTGAATCTTGACGGTATCACCCGGCCGGATTTCCGGAAAATCGGTAACCGCCTGGGTGGCTTCAACTAACTTAATTAACTGATCCATGACAACAACTTATTTACGTTATTTTTTCTTATATCCTTCTAATTCAACTTGATCAAGCAGATCCGGCCTCCGTTGCCTTGTTCGCTCAAGAGCATTTTCATGACGCCACTGCTCAATCTTTCCATGATTACCAGTCAAAAGCACTTCAGGAACCTTCATCCCCCTGAATTCTGCTGGTCGGGTGTAATAGACAGAGTCAAGAAGCCCAGCCTGAAAAGAATCGGTCAAAGCCGATTCGCTGTCACCAAGAACACCTGGTATAACCCTGACAAGCGCATCCATAAGAAGAAGTGCCGGTATCTCCCCGCCTGAAACAACAACATCGCCGATCGAGATCTCCATGGTAACAAGATTCTGCCTGATGCGTTCATCAATGGCCTTATAATGACCACAGAGAACAATCAGATTACGCATCATCGAAAGCCTGTTCGCCATAGACTGCTCAAACAATACTCCATCCGGCGAAAGAAAAATCACCGCATCGTACTCTCTTTCTGCCTGCAACGCCTCTATACACGTATAAACCGGTTCAGGGCGAAGCACCATCCCCGCACCTCCTCCATAAGGCGAATCATCTACCTGTTTATACCTGCCCAGTCCGTAATCATGCAGGTTATGAATGTAAATTTCCGCATGGCTTTTTTTTCGCGCAATGCCTAACAATCCATTGTTGAGCGGAGAATCAAAAAAACCTGGAATGACGGAAATAACATCAATCCTTATTGCATCCATGGGTTGAGGCACAGCCATTTACAAAAATTCATCAAATCTTGGTACAATAATATACTTTTCACCAAGACAGAACTCTTCAACAAATTCATCTATGGCTGGCACCAGTATCTTTTTTTTACCATCAACCTGAACTTCGTATACTTCATGCGCAGGCATCCTGATCACATTGGTAACAATGCCGACCTCCTTTCGATACCGATCCAAAACCTTCATTCCAATAATCTCATGAAGATAGGCACGGTTGTCCGGCTGCGGCAAAAGCTGATCTTCTTCAACAAACAATTGCCAGCCTGTAAATGCTTCAGCTTTTTCCATGTTATCAACACCTTCAAAGAACAGCCATGCAAATCCTCCGGCAAGAGCCGCTTTTTTTACCTTTATGCGCTCAACCGAATCGACAGACTTTCCTGCATAATACTCTTGGCGCAAAAGAAAACTTTCAGGGAAATCAGTAATAACCTCCACTTTCACCTCACCCTTCAACCCTTTCGGCTTGAGAATGATACCTGTCAAATAGAGTTCCACCCTGACCTCACCATAAAAAGATGATTACGCCTCTCCACCTGTAGCAGCTTTCGCTTCTGCCTCTTTTTTAGCACTGCGGCGATGGGACTTTAGAGCAAGTCTTTTCTGACGCCTTACATTCTGGTGCTCCTGCCACTTTTCCATCTCTGCTGAAATTTCCGCCTCGCTGCGCCCCATGCTCTTGAGTCGTAGTTCGTACAATAATCCAGTTGTACGGATGAGACTGTTCACTGTTGCGGTTGGCTGTGCGCCAGTCTGCATCCAGTAAACAATACGGTCTTTTTTAATAGTGACAGAATGTGGCTTTGCGGTAGGCTGATAATGGCCGACAACTTCAAGAAATTTGCCGTCCCTTGGCGAGCGCGCATCAGCCACGACAATCTGGTATACCGGCAATTTTTTTCTTCCTGCTCTTTTAAGTCTGATCTTTACCAAGGCTAAA
>JBAXFV010000061.1:0-8191 GCA_037139755.1 Chlorobiaceae bacterium | reverse complement strand
TATGTCGCCTACAAGGATTACAACTGGATGATGAAAATGGTCGAGGAGCTGATCTTCCAGACCGCTCTCGCCATCAACAAGAGCGACAGCACCCTCTTTCTCGGCAACGAGATCAGTCTTCAGACTCCGTTCCGGCGCTTGAGCATTATCGACGCCATTGCTGAATACACCGGCAAAAATATTGGCGGACAGTCTGAAGAGGAGCTTCGCTACACCGCCAAGGATCTCGGGCTTGAACTCGATCCAAAAATCAGCAGCGGCAAGATAATCGATGAAATTTTTGGTGAATTTGTTGAGCCAAAGCTCATTCAGCCAACCTTCATCACCGACTACCCCACCGAAATGTCGCCACTGGCCAAAGAGCACCCCTCTCAGCCAGGCATTGTCGAACGATTTGAACTGATCATCGGCGGCAAAGAGGTGTGCAACTCATTCTCCGAGCTGAACGACCCCGTCATTCAACGCGAAAGGCTGGAGTCGCAGGCAAAACTTCGCCAGCGCGGCGACGAAGAGGCGATGATTGTTGACGAGGATTTCCTGCGCGCCATCGAATACGGTATGCCCCCATGCGCCGGTATCGGCATTGGTATCGACCGCCTGGTGATGATTCTTACCGGTCAGGATTCAATCAGGGATGTGATTTTCTTCCCGCATCTGAAGCCGGAGTAGGGATTGGAGTTGTTGCCAGCAGGGATGAGTATCAAAGGTGGTGAATCAGCGGTACCTTCCGGTCAGGGTTTTGCCGCTTAAAAATAAATTCTCATCCTGTAAAAACATCAAGCACAGTAATCCATAAGAGTACCACTGAATAAAAATAAGGAGTACGCCATCGATGAATCTGGATTATCTTGATGCCCATGAACGCCATTGGGAAGATGCTGAACTTCTGATGAAGACACATCGATTTGCCAATGCCGATCACCTGTACGGGATCTCCGCAGAATGCGGACTCAAGCGTTTAATGCAAGAATTTGGTATGCTAATGGCTGGAGATAAACCTAAAATCAAGGATGATAACGTTCATGCTGATAAAGTGTTGGGACGCTTTGAAAGCTATCGTTCGGGACATCATTTTGGTACCAATTATATGTTGGCAGCACAAAACCCGTTTCATAACTGGAGTATTAGTGATCGGTATGCTCATCGTAGAGAGTTTAACAGCAACATAGTGGCAAACCATCGAAAAGGAGCTGACGAAGTCCGGAATTTGCTGAAAAAAGCCAAACTTGAGGGTATTCTCCCATGATAACCTTTGATAACATTCTCCCTGTACTGACCAAAATATTTCTGGCGTTTAAGGATGAAATTGCCACGATGAGCCCGGTTCTGGTTAATCGGGATTTGAATGGTCGGATACGGCTTATTATCGACGAAAAGTGGGAAGATTCTGAACATCAACAAGCTACGCTTACTCTCATTACCACAAAGATATTTCAGGAGTTGGGCGCACATGCCTATCCTCCGGAACAATCGCTGTTGTTCGAGCCTGACTGCCAGGGGTTTCTTGAGCGTGAATCCTATTTTCCGCTGGAGGGAATAAGTGATGTGTTTGTTCTTGATCGTTTGGCGGTAGAGGGTAATTGGTCACACATTTCTCCGTTAAGCTCATCAGCGCCCCGAACGGTTTTCTTTTCAATCAAAGGTGGTGTCGGTCGCTCAACAGCCCTTGCTGCAACAGCCTGGGCATTGGCCGAGCAAGGCAAAACAGTTCTGGTGCTTGATCTTGATTTGGAGTCACCGGGTCTGTCATCAGCATTACTGCCAAAAGATCGCCGACCACTCTTTGGTATTACCGATTGGCTGGTTGAAGATTTGGTCAACAACGGTGATACTGTTTTACAAAATATGGTGGCACAAAGCGCCTTGTCGCATAATGGTGAGATACTTGTGGTTCCCGCTCACGGAATAAATCCAGGTGAATATATTGCCAAACTTGGTCGCGTCTGGATGCCGAAAATGGATAGTAAGGGCAAGCGCGAATCATGGGCAGAGCGCTTGCGTCGTTTGCTTGACACACTCGAAAACTTATGGCAACCTGATGTTATCTTGATCGATTCACGTGCAGGCATTGATGAAGTGGCATCAGCCTGCATTACCGGGCTTTCGGCATCAACCATCCTGTTGTTTGCCCTTGATGGCGATCAAACGTGGGAAGGTTATCGTATGCTTTTCAAACACTGGCATAAAACCAATGTTGTACGTGATATTCGTGAACGTCTTCAGATTGTCGGCGCCATGATTCCAGAAGTGGGAGCTGTTGATTACTTTGATAGCCTGCGAGAACAGGCATGGAATTTATTTTCAGAGGAACTCTATGACGAGGTTCCCGCCGGAGAGATTGTAGAAAATACCCTGTGGAGCTATGATCAAGCTGATGAAAGCGCACCTCACTATCCCTGGATTGTTAACTGGCATCGCAGTTTTGCGGTTTTACAAAGTATACATGGCCGGTTGCAACATATTGATCCTGAAAAGGTTGAGAATATTTTTGGACATTTGATTACTGGCATAAAACTATCAATTGACTCCGATGGAGCTTCCTTATGATGGCTTCTACTCATCACAATATACGGCAAGCAATTATTGCCGCTCTGCCAAATGATACATCCCTGCATGGAAAAGAGCCAGATAAACGATCTGTCTATATTCCTCCATCACATATCAAAGCCCTCCGTCTTGAATGCAGCCTTGTCATTGGAGCACGTGGAGTGGGTAAAACATTTTGGAATTCCGCATTAAATTCTCCTGAAATACGCGCAATACTTGGACAATCAGTTCCTGATCTGTCAAGAGTTGAAGTAAAAACAGGGTTTGGTGAACGACCTGATCTTGATGCCTATCCTGATGCTGATGTTTTTGATTCCCTATTGTCAAAAGGAATTGAAGCGTATGATGTTTGGCGTGCAGTGCTTGGGCGATGGGCAGCTCATATTATTGAAGAACATATTCCCTCTAAAACATGGGAAATTTCGGCGGCCTGGGTTAAAAACGATCCCGAAAGTTTTGGCAGACTGCTGCAACGCGCCAACGATTTTTTTAGTGGACAAAACAAGCATGGATTGATTGTATTTGATGCTCTGGATCGCTCAAGTACTGCATGGCAAACCATGGATACCATTGTGCGCGATTTATTTCGTGTTGTTTTATCTCTCAAACGATATCCCTCTTTACATGGTAAAATTTTTTTACGTGAAGATCAGTTTGATGATCGTCAGATTGCCAATTTTCCTGATGCCTCCAAATTGCGCGCCACAAGAGTTGAGCTGACTTGGGCACTGCATGATCTCCATGGGTTATTATGGCATTTATTCTGCAATAGCGAAGAGCCTCATGGAGAGATACTTCGAAACATTTACAAAAAGGTAATCGGGAACCCACCTGATTTTAATGCGGAAGTTTGGTTGCTTAAAGATACGGTCAAGAGAGATGAACAATTGCAGCGTCCTCTGTTTGCGATAATTGCCGGAAACTGGATGGGACGTGACCGGCGCAGAGGCGTTCCTTATTTATGGTCGGTAGGGCATCTTGCCGATGGAAAAGGACGTACTTCACCACGATCGTTTCTTGCGGCGATCCGTGCAGCAGCAGAAAATGCTGAGGAGCGTTTTCCCTCACATC
This sequence comes from Chlorobiaceae bacterium, assembly GCA_037139755.1. GTDB lineage: Bacteria > Bacteroidota > Chlorobiia > Chlorobiales > Chlorobiaceae > Chlorobium. Next base: position 4,573 of record JBAXFV010000061.1, on the reverse strand, counting down.
AAGTGCCATTGCATTATGAAAGCATTAAATATGGAGTACAGAAAGCATCCGGAATAAGAGTATCGGAAATGGCTGAAGATTATTCCTGGGTTGAAACGCTCATGGAACCACTGAAAGGTTTGACCGTTCCATGTACCTTTGATATCATCGAAGAACAATGGAAAAGCTCGTTTGGCAGTGATCCTCAAAAAAGCACTTTCGACCGGCTGCCACCAGAACATTATGAGAGCGGATGGGATGGTATTCGAAAGGATTTTGAGAAGCTTGGTATTTTTGAATTGATGAAAGATGAACGGGTGAACATGCCTGACCTCTACCGTGTAGGTTTCGGATTAGGACGTCGTGGCGGAGTGAAACCGGTTGTGCGATAGAGACCTTCAGTATGAGGAAAGCTTGACTGGAAACTTCTCTCAACTTTTACCTCTACTCCAACCCATTGAATATTACCGGCACATCGCGCAGCTCATCATGCAGCCGCACAATAATTCCGCACCAAGCATAATTGCTATCGCCTTTTGTCGCTAGAAGAGGTATAGTATCTCACGCGGAGCAATCGAGGCTGGTTTCACCGTATTGTTGATATCGCTACAAAAGTGACAAGCCGGATGCAACGCTTGAGGACATTGGGGAAAAAAGGAGGATAAAGCTGATGGAGATGCCCTGCGCGCAAGAAATATACCTTGATATATACCACCATTCGATGTATATTCAAGCAATTATTTATTACGGAGGATTACATGCCTGCTACAGCAAAAATTTTTATGTCAGGTCGAAGTCAGGCAATTCGACTGCCGAAAGAGTATCGTTTTGAGGGAAAAGAGGTGTTTATCCGTCGCGACCCTCTTACCGGAGATATTATTTTATCACCCCGTCCCGATTCATGGGCAGGGTTATTCGCGCTTGATGCAACAACTGAAGTTCCTGATGATTTTATGGATGAAAACGAAAGAAGGCAACCGGATCAGATTCGAGACCCTTTCGAGGGTTGGGTAGAATGAAACTCTACATGCTGGATACCAATATTGTCAGCCACATCATCAAAGGGGACATTCCCGTTATTCGTGAACGATTGGTCACTCTTCCGATGCAAAGTATTGTTTTATCATCGATAACACTTGCAGAACTACTCTATGGTCTGGCAAAACGATCGTATCCAAAAGGGCTGACAACTCGTGTTCATGAGTTTCTTATTCGTGTAAACGTGTTGGCATGGAACAACGATGTTGCAGATAGTTACGCAAATCTGCGGGCAGCGTGTGAAGCTGAAGGTGTGCCGCTTACTCCACTCGACCTTATGATTGCCGCTCATGCCAAGGCGCTCAATGCCGTTCTCATCACGCGAGATAAAGCGTTTAGTCGAGTTCCGGACGGCCTGATTATCGAAAGCTGGGAGCAAAGAGTTTAATCAGTACGCAACTTTCAACTATAATGACAACATGAAATGGGACATATTTTTGCTGAAATTAAACTCAGTAACCCACGCAATGAGAATTTGACACCCATTGTCACAGTGGCGTTAGCTGATACCGGAGCCTTGATGCTTTGCGTACCTGAACATATTGCCCTTCAGCTTGAGCTTGACATGGAGTCAAAACGGGAAGTTACGGTTGCAGATGGTCGATCAATGAGCGTCCCTTACGCCGGGCCCATCAAAGTAGAATTTCGAGATCGCTTTTGTTATGTGGGTGCATTGGTCTTGGGTGATGAAGTGTTGCTTGGCGCAGTGCCCATGGAAGATATGGATCTGGTGCTCTCACCAGCTCGTCGCGAAGTCACGGTCGATCCCTACAGTCCCAACATTCCCCACGCAAGAGTGAAATGAAAGAATTCTGATTTTACATCACCAAATAAGCCATGACCTTCCAGACCCTCCTGACCAACTACCGCAAACAGTCATTCTCCGAGCGCGACAAGGGCGACCGGTTTGGGCGGCTCATGCAGGCGTACCTCAAGACCGACCCCAAGTACGCTTACCGCTTCAGGCATGTCTGGCTCTGGAATGAATTTTCAGGCCGCAAGGATTTGGGGGGAACCGATACCGGAATAGACCTCGTGGCGCTGACCTGGGAAGGCGACTACTGGGCAATTCAATGCAAATGTTTTGAAGCTGCCGCCACCATCGACAAACAGGCGGTTGACTCCTTTCTCTCCACCTCAAGCCGGGAGTTTAAAAACCACAAGCTGCAAACCGCAGCCTTCTCCCAGCGGCTCTGGATATCAACCACCAACAAGTGGGGCCCGAACGCCAATGAGGCCATCAAGAACCAGAACCCGCCGGTTGCAAGAATCAATCTCTACGACCTGGAGCGCTCCCCGGTTGACTGGGCAAGCCTTGAGCAGGGCATAACCGGCGAAGCGGCACGCACACCCAAAAAAGAGATCAAGGCGCACCAGCAGACCGCTATCGACAATGCGCATGAGCATTTCACCACTGCCGACCGGGGCAAACTCATTATGGCGTGCGGCACCGGCAAAACATTCACCTCCCTGCGGATTGCCGAAAACGAGACGGAGGGCAAGGGGCTGATTCTCTTTCTTGTTCCCTCAATTGCCCTGCTTGGCCAGACGCTCAGGGAGTGGACGGCTGATGCACGAGAGCCGATCAACCCCCTCTGCATCTGCTCAGATCCAAAAATCACCCGCAAGCACGCCCGCAATGACGACAACAACTCCACCAGTGTACTCGACCTTGCCCTGCCTGCAACCACCGACGGTGCAACCATTATCCGCCAGTTCCGGCAACTGCATAAAGCCGAAAGGGCCGAGATGACGGTTGTCTTCTCGACCTATCAATCCATAGAGGTTATTGCGCAGGCACAACAAGAGTTGCTCACTTCAGCCGAGCCGACATACGGCATCTTCGACCTGATTATTTGTGACGAAGCGCACCGAACCACCGGTGTCACCCTCACCGATGAGGACTCCTCGGCCTTCATCAAAGTGCACGACAACAGCTTCATCAAGGCGAACAAACGGCTCTACATGACCGCCACGCCGCGTCTCTACAGCGACGACTCCAAAGCAAAGGCCGCACAGTCGGACGCCCTCCTCTGCTCCATGGATGACTCCTCGCTGTATGGTGAAGAGATCTACCGGATAGGCTTTGGCGAAGCGGTAGAACGAGACCTGCTGGCCGACTACAAAGTACTCATTCTCACACTGAGTGATGCTGATATTACGCCAGCCGTGCAGAACGCGATCTCCAATCAGGAGCACGAAATCAATGCTGATGACGCGCCGAAGCTTATCGGCTGCATCAACGCCCTCTCCAAGCAGATTCTCGGTGATGCCGGTGTGCTGAAGAGCAGTGACCCGGAACCGATGCAGAGAGCGGTGGCCTTCTGCCAGACCATCAAGGTTTCCCAAAAAATCACCAGCAGCTTCAACTCCACCACGGAGCTCTATCTGAACTCGCTCCCAGAAGAGAAGCGGGAGCAGATGGTCTCCCTCTCGTCGAAACATATCGACGGCACCATGTCGGCACCTGAGCGCGATGAACTTCTCGGCTGGTTGCAGGCGCCTTCCGATGCCAACGAATGCCGGGTGCTCACCAATGTCCGCTGCCTCAGCGAAGGGGTTGATGTGCCAACGCTTGATGCCGTCCTCTTCCTCTCTGCCCGCAACTCCTCGGTTGATGTTGTGCAGTCGGTTGGCAGGGTGATGCGCAAGGCTCCCGGCAAAAAGTATGGCTATATTATTATTCCCATTGTTGTTCCCTCCGATATCGATCCAGCAAGGGCGCTTGACGACAACGAGCGATACAAGGTGGTCTGGTCAGTGCTCAACGCCCTTCGTGCCCATGACGACCGCTTCAACGCCACCGTCAACAAGATTGAGCTGAACAGACATCGACCGGAGCAGATTCTGGTTGGCCGACCCGATCACGGCAACTATGGCGATGGCGGAGCTGAAGGACTGGTAAGCAGCGGAGATGGAGCAAACGATCCTGCAACGGCTTACGGTAATGCTACAGAGAACAGCCGGCAACAGTTGGCCATGCAGTTCCAGCAACTGCAAAGCGTCTTCTTTGCCCGTCTGGTGCAGAAGGTTGGCGACCGCCGCTACTGGGAGCAGTGGGCGAAAAATGTTGCAGAGATTGCACAGCGGCAGGCCGAAAGAATCAACCGTCTTATCAAGGCCGATGGGGAGCACAAGAGAGCTTTTCAGGAGTTTCTCGGCGGCCTGCGGCAGAACATCAACCCCTCCATCACCGAGCAGGAGGCCGTTGAAATGCTCTCGCAGCACGTTATTACCAAGCCGGTTTTTGAAGCACTCTTCAAAGGCTACTCCTTCGTGCAGAACAACCCCATCTCTGTCTCGATGCAGAAGATGCTCGACCTGCTCGAAGCGGAGACCATTCAGGAAGATTTCGATACCCTGCAAAAGTTTTATGAGTCCGTCAGAATGCGGGCTGCCGACATCGACAACGCCGCAGGCAAACAGCGCATCATCATTGAGCTCTACGACAAGTTCTTCAAAACCGCCTTCCCCGGCATGGTCGAAAAGCTCGGCATCGTTTACACGCCGGTTGAGGTGGTTGACTTCATCATCCACTCCGTCAACGACCTGCTCA
>JBAXFV010000060.1:0-8191 GCA_037139755.1 Chlorobiaceae bacterium | reverse complement strand
CAGAGTCCGGAGTGGGGAACGAGGTTATCAAGTAAGGATTGCCCCGTTCGAGATCCCAGAAGTAGTGGATATTGCCGTTTGAGAGCATGACAAAACGGCAGTTCTGTGAGCGGGCATACCTCCGGGCCTGCTCTTTGCCAACCAGCGGATTTTTAGCCTCTGATTTTGCTTCGAGAACAATGAAGGGAAAGCCTTTGTCGTTGAGGAGCAGAAAGTCTATAAACCCTTTGGTTACTTTTTCATAGTTCTCACCGAGTGTATCAAGATCCTGCGTCGTTATGGCAACCTTCGGCTCAAGCTGAATATTCGCCGGCCTCTTCCCCTCTGCAAAGAATCGCCAACCGGCCTCTTCGAGCAGCTTGTTGATTTTAATGCGGGCGGTGGCTTCCTTGTGTTGCATTGGGGTTTTGTCTCGTGGTTGGAGCCCACTTCAATCGTTGAAACCTTCTTCCATTTTCAGTGAAGTCTATGCTGAACTCACCCAATTCTCAATCTGTAAAGCAGGAACCCTGATAAACTCCTTGACATTGTTGGTGACCAGAATCAGCCCTTCACTGCGGGCATGAGCGGCAATATGAACATCATTGACGCCGATTGGCTGACCCGCTTTTGCAAGAGTTGCCCGGATGGCACCGTAATGCTGCGAAGCCTTTGCTCCATAAGGCAAAACCTCAAGCCTGCTGCAGAAATCTTCAATTACTGAAAGGTTTGCACTCACGTTGCTGCTCTTTTCCGCGCCATCATACAATTCAGAAAAGGTGATGGAGGAGATGGCCATTCGTTCTGCATTTTTGTTGAAAACGTCCAATACCTCGATTGGGCGACGCTTCAAGGTATAGATAACAATATTGGTGTCAAGAAGATAGCGCAGCATTACAAAGCCTCCCGCTCTGGCTGCTCCCCTGCGTCACGCTCTTCCATAAAATCATCCGTCACCTTTTGCTGCCCGAGAAAAAAGCTGTCCCAACTCTGCCCGACAGGCGCAATTATCCGCTCATTACCTTTTACCCGAATGCTTACTTTTTTAACGCTCTCCGGCAAACGGGCATCAACAGGCAATCTTACTGCCTGCGAGCGATTATTGATAAAGACGGTGCTGATAGTCATTACTCTCTCCTGAAAAGGATGGATATATTATCAGTATATAGCAAACAATCGCCGTGTAAGCAATCTCTTTTGCTGTTGGGAGGAAGCGGCGGGACATCTTTTGAAGAACTGGCAGATATTTATTTTGTCTTATTCATGCTCAGACAGTTGCAAGAAAATGGGACAACAACAACATCATAGGGCTCAAAGCGCATTCCATGCCTCCTCATCTTCTGGTGAGGACCATTCATTGAGTGAGTCCGATACTCCTTTCAGATATTCATCGTCCAGGAGGTTTATTTTTCTGATAAGGAGATAATCATCTTTCACTTCAAATGTCAACGTATCGCCAGCGCTCAACTGTGCAGCTTTACGAATGAATACAGGGATAGTGGTCTGGCCTTTAGAGGTAATTCTCGCGATGTGCATGCTGACTCTCTATTTACTCGAATTTCTTACTATTAAGATATATAGAAGAAGTGGCCACTCACAGCAAATAAACCGTGATTTGCTGTGAGCACTATCGGTGATAGGCTGAGTTTCATCCACCGATGGAACGTCGAACAGAAGCAACATACTGCAGAGTGGATTGTGAAATGACCGTATTCCAAATAAGGCCACTTACACCTTTTCTTGACGATGCTTTTGATCGACATAGGAGCGCAAAACAGCGTTAATTTTTGTCTGATAGCCTTTACCTTCACGACGGAAAAACTGCAAAACATCAGCATCAATGCGCATGTTGAGCACCTCTTTTGGTTGCGGTAAATCCACTGATACTGTTGACCAGTCAATCACCATTCCTGCTTCATCAGGATCGGAAGCAATAGCAGCCGTAATCTCCTCCTCCGTCATAGCAGCAGCTTGTTCCCAATCACTCTTCGATTCACCACGCTCACACATTGAGCGTAACTCATCATCTGTGTATCTGACGATACGTTCTTTCCTCGCCATGTCGTGCTCTCCTGAATGAAATAATTCTGCGACGATCTTCGCGCCAAGTCCAAATAACAGTATAAAATTTGTGTTTATTGATAGCTGTTGTGATATAGCGTACTTCAAAAGAATAATCCGATATTGAAGTAAAACATTTCCGTCCATCAAACAACAACCATACATCGACGAAATCAAGCTTATGTTTAGCAAGATTGATTAGCCGTTTCTCTTCATCCCACTCAAACATTGATCGAAATCTACATAATTTGTATATACTTTTTCAAAGGAAAAACCGGAATTCCAATGAAATAGTGTTGAATTATTAGATAATATGGGCGTATTTTTTTGGGAATTTTAACGATTAACTATTTTTCCGCAGAAGTTAATCTCCTCCCGACAAATTTGACGGGATCACATCAGTGTTATTGAGCCGTTTCCATACACCCGGAAATTCTATCGTATTACGGTTCCGATGCCAGTTTTAGATTACATTATCAGTATGGGCGGGAGTCAATCACTCTGCCATGCTGCCCGGCCTTTTCAATCAGGCTTTTGATTTTGATGCAAGAATTTTGCTCGTGTTGTATTGTTTGCAGGAGTACATTGAACGGCCAATAACAACATTTTGCAATAAGATCATAATACTAATCCATATGTCGAACACTGGCTTATAGTAAATCAGCCAGGTTAAAGGGATTTTTCAACTCCACCTCCACCACCTGATCCTCTTCAGAAACAATGGCGTTGATCAACGAGATCAGTAAATCCTTGTTCTCTTCGCTGCCAAAAAGCTTTTTAAAGGCGAAATCAACACAGGGATTTATTTTGCACATGGTTGTATCCGGTTCATGATCAATAAAAAACGGGAAAGAATTTTGGCCATTCCTGACTGCTCATTTTAAAGTATAATTGAGCGAAGTATAAGAATTTTTCTTCTATGAATGGTTATGGAGAGAACACAAACAGAAGAGCTGTGGCAAGTTGACTACCGTCTGCGGAACAAGGGAGATTCAAGAACGCAAAAAGGCGCTTGACCAAAGTGTCAAGCGCCTTCAAGCTGTTGTCATTTTTGCTCAGGAAAGCTGATGCTTATCTGGCAAAACGGTGATGTCTCTTGTGGTGACGCCCTGCTCTTTTAGAAAAGCCCCTTCTGCTGTCTCTCTTTTTCAAGCCTCTTTTTCTGAACGACCTTTCCCTTGGTGCACGAACTTCAGCTTTTGCTGAAACTTCTACAGATGGCTTTGGGCCTGCTGGTCTGTCAGCAGCAAAGGAAAGTCCACCGAAAACTCCGCTCATGGCGAAGGAAATAAGAAGTCCGACAATCAGATTTTTTTTCATGTTTATTACCGTTATAGTTTGTTAATAAATTGGAGCAATGCAATATACTTCCAGCTTATTAATACGAGCATAATCCGCAATTCTTTCAAAATAAATCACCTAACGAGAAAAAGGCGACCACGGAACATGCCGTGATCGCCTTTTCTGTCGGGGTGGCGGGACTCGAACCCACGACCTCTGCGTCCCGAACGCAGCACTCTACCAACTGAGCCACACCCCGAAATATCATTTTTTCTGTGCCCTTGGGCAGACTTGAACTGCCGGCCTTTAGTTTCGGAAACTACTGCTCTATCCACTGAGCTACAAGGGCTTGCTGTGCCTAAAATAATAATTTCCGCCTCTTTTCTCAATTTTTTCTGGCTTCGTTCACCAGCGCATCGACTGCAAGATTTGCACTCATGACTGCTCCGCCCATTGAATCGTAGTACAACTGCTGTGAAAAACCTCCCGCAAGAAAGAGGTTGCGGACAGGTGTCTTCTGTGTGGGACGGTACTGCTCCATGTAAGGCAAGGGAGCATAGACTGAATGAGGAATTTTCACCAGCGTTGATTTCAGAATCTGCGCACCTTTCGACGTTTCGGGATAACAGTTTCGTACGCTTTTGTCAACCAGACTGATAATCTCCTCCTTTGAAAGCCCCATGAGATTTTTTGCCGGAGCAACGCAGAATTCGAAACGGCTCTTGCCGCTGAAGGGTTCCCCCCTGAGCGTGCGATACTCTGGTGTGGTGCGGGCAAGGTTGGCATAGACCGGAATAACACCATCGGGCGAGAAGAGGACGTTATCTGCGGAGGTAATTTCCCGATCGTACCAGATCTGGACGGAAATCACGGGAACGCCTTCAAGCTTTTCAAGCCTGCCGAAAAACGGGTCATGCTGTTTCAGCGTATCGGGCAACACCTTGTTCAGGTCGTGAATCGGCAGGGCACAGAGATAGTAGTCAGCCGTCAATATCTCACCGTTGCGAAGTTGAACCCCTTTTATGTCAGTACCATCAAAAAGTAGCTCTTCAACAACAACGTTTGTCTTGAACTGTGCACCTCTTGATGCTGAGTAGTCAATAAGCGGTTGATGGAGATATTCTTGTGGAGCGCCTTTCAGAAAACCCATGCAGGAGGCGTTGGGAATACGGTAAAAAGTCTCGGTGACGTCAAGAATAATCTTGGCGGATATCTCTTCTGGCGGAATAAACTTGAGCGCAAGCGCCATGGGACGGAACATGGTATCCATGAGACGTTTGCCGAACTTTTTCTCTGCTGCCCACTCTGCAAAGGTCAAATGATCCTGCGTTGGTGGATATTTATCCTTTTTTAAAGCGAGAGGAATAAGAGATTTTGCAAAAGCTGCCATTTCGCCAAAGGTAAAGTAACCGTTTTTGATGATGGCAGGCAACAAGTGAAGCGGACTGGGCAGCTCCCAGGTATTGAAGGTAAAGTTTCCGCCTCCAGCAAGGGTGTAGGTCAACTGGTGATCTTTCCACAACACGGCATGATCGGTCTTGATCTCTTTCATGAGATCATAAAGTACACTGTAGGCTCCAAAAAAACAGTGTGTTCCGGATTCTATCCAGTCTCCCTCTTCATCTTTCCATGAGGAGACCTTTCCGCCGAATATCTCTCTTTTTTCAAGCACTTTGACCTGAAACCCCTTATCTGTCAACCGTTTGGCTGCGGTCAGACCGGCAAGGCCTCCACCAAAGATCAATACTGACTTTTTTTCTGAACTCATTATAGGAATTGAAACGGAATTTGTATGAAACACTACACCGCAGTACGCCCTTCCATCGCTCGTGAGAGGGTTGCGTCGTCAATAAATTCAAGCTCTGCCCCGACAGGAATACCCCGGGCTATTTTGGTAACATGAATACCGAGTGGTTTGAGAAGTTTGGTGAGATAGAGTGCTGTGGTTTCGCCTTCAATGGTCGGGTTCAGCGCAAGCACAACCTCTCTGACTTCCATGGGTTCCCGCTCGGAGAGCCTGACAAGCAGTTCACGAACCTTGATATCATCAGGCCCTACTCCGTCAAGAGGTGAAATAACGCCATGAAGGACATGGTAAAGTCCTTTGTAGTAACCGGTTTTCTCGAAGGCGAGCATATCGACAGGCGATTCAACGACGCAGATAATGGAGCGGTCACGTAACTTGCTTGTGCAGACGATGCAGGGATCGGTTCCGATATCGGTGATATTCTGACAAACCGAACAGCGGATAACCTTGTCTTTCACTTCAAGCAGGGCTCCAGCCAATTTTTCAGCCTCCACCCTCGGCTCATGCAGAATGTACATGGAGAGACGCTGGGCAGTCTTGCGCCCAATACCAGGAAGTTTGGCAAATTCATCAATCAGGGCATCAAGAGCGGCCGAAGTATAATGCATGGAGTTTTATTGACCGAGATTCAAGTTTTTGAGCATATCCGCAGGATTGATCATCCCTCCGGTCACTTTGGATATCTCCTCCTGTGCAAGTCGGGCAGATTCGTCGAGTGCATTATTTGCTGCTGCAAGGACAAGATCCTGTAGCATTTCGAGGTCATCCATGATGTCAGGATCAATGGTGAGACTGAGCAGTTTCTGCTTGCCGCTGACACTGACTTTCACCATCCCCCCCCCAGATTCACCGAAAGCAACGATCTTTTCAAGCTGTTTCTGTACATCCTGCATCTTTTCGCCAGCCTGCTGGATCTGTTTCATCATGTCACCCAAGTTCGGCATTGCCATCGGTTATTTCTCCTGTATGTTATAAAATTTCATGCAAATGTGTCGCCCCTGCGGGGCTTGGCTCTGCCAACAGCTCAACACTTCCTGCGAAGCGCAAGATAAATTTTTTCAAGAATGTCCGCTGTTGTGAGTTTGTATTTTTCAAGGAGATCATCTGCCTTGCCTGACTCGCCGAACTGGTCTTCAACACCCACCATCTCAATCGGCACAGGAATATTGAGAGCACAAACATGGGAGACTGCATCACCAAGGCCGTTATAGATCTGGTGCTCTTCAGCCGTAACAATGGCACCGGTATCATTTGCGGCGCGAACGATGGCCAGCGTATCAATAGGCTTGATAGTGTGCATGTTGATTACCCTGACACCAACGCCCTCTTTTTCAAGAATACGGGCCGCCTCGAGAGCTTTCCATACCATGATACCACAGGCAATGACCGTGACATCCTTGCCAGGATGCAGTTCAATTGATTTGCCGATTTCAAAACCGTCCTCATCAAGCGAGAAATCGGGAACATTCGGTCTGCCGAAACGGAGATAAACCGGACCCTGATGTTTTATAATGGCTTTGGTGGCACGAATGGTTTCGCTGTAATCTGATGGCACAACAACGGTCATTCTCGGAAGTCCCCGCATCAGACCGATATCCTCAAGAATCTGGTGTGTAGCGCCATCTTCGCCCAGCGTCAGCCCGGCATGTGAAGCGCAGATCTTGACGTTGAGGTTAGAATAGCAGACCGACTGGCGGATCTGGTCATAAACCCTGCCAGTGGCAAAAACGGCAAAACTTGCTGCCACAGGAATTTTGCCTGTTGTTGCAAGACCTGCTGCCATTGAAATCATGTTGGCTTCGGCTATGCCCGTCTGGATAAAGCGGTCAGGAAAAGCATCGCGGAACAAATTCATGTTTAAAGAGCCGGTCAAATCAGCGCATAAGGCGACAACGGAGCTATCCTCCCGGGCGATTTCAAGCAAAGCTTCGCCAAACCCGGTACGGGTAGCCTTGTTTCCCCTCGAAACGTATTGCGCAGCCGCAGCCACGATGTTATTATCTTCCATTACTTCCAGAATAACTTAAATTATAAAAGGTACTTTCAGCAGGCTATGGTACTGAAATAATTCCAGCTCTCATGACAAAAGTTGAATATAAGGATACTGAAATCGCGGTGAAAAAAAAATTAGGTCAAAACTTTCTGACCGACCGCAATATCACAAGAAAAATAGTAATTGCCTCAGGAGCAGGAGCCCAGGACAACATTCTTGAAATTGGCCCGGGTTTCGGCGCCCTGACCAAAGAGATCATGACTTGCAATCCGATATTCACGGTTGTCGAAAAAGATCCGAAGCTTGCTGAATTTATAAGAACTGAGTACCCGCAACTTAACCTCCTGGAAGAAGATTTTCTCGACACCGACCTTGAATCGCAGGCAACAGAACAGCCGCTTAGAATACTTGGCAATATTCCCTACTCTATCACCACCCCCATTCTTTTCAAACTTCTTGAACACCGCAGCTCATTTTTATCGGCGACCCTGATGATGCAGTATGAAGTGGCCATGAGAATCGTCGCAAAACCCTCCACGAAAGATTATGGAATTCTTGCTGTCCAGATGCAGGCCTTCTGTAATGTTGATTACCTTTTCAAGGTTGGGCGCAAGGTCTTTCGCCCTCAGCCGGGTGTAGACAGCGCGGTTATCAGAATGACCCCAAAACAAAATGACCCGGTGGAGGATGCCGCCGGGTTCCGCCGATTTGTCCGTACCGCTTTTCGCCAGCGCCGAAAAACCCTGCTGAACAATCTCAAGGAAAGCTATAATCTCGAGTCGGTAGAAAGCCATACTCTGAAACTGCGGGCTGAAGCACTCTCGATTGAAGAATTATTTCAACTTTTCCTCAGGCTGAAAGCACTTCCAGGATAAATGGTCATTGCTCTACTCCGTATTTTTTATTAACATTCCTTTTCAGCTCTTTGGTTTTATTTTATATCGTCCTCCCTTATTATTTTATTAACATTTTTTTCAGGGGGTCACTCGTATGCCGCAGTCCTTTAACACTGTTTATCAACACTCAATTGAGAACCCGGAAGCATTCTGGGGAGAAGCCGCTGAAAAGCT
>JBAXFV010000059.1:0-8304 GCA_037139755.1 Chlorobiaceae bacterium | reverse complement strand
CAGGCTGAGCTTGATCTTGCCATTAAACTCAACAGCTCATCATCTGTCGAGGAAACGCTGCGCACCTGCCTTCAGGCTGCCTTGTTAGCTTCGGGACTGGATTGCGGAGGCATTTACCTGGTCAACAAAAACGAAGCGAAAATAACCCTCACCATTCATGAAGGGTTGCCGCAATCGTTCGTCGATCATTCGTCATCATACAACTTCGATTCCGAAAATGCCCGGATCATTCTGAAGGGAAAACCCATATACCATAAGTTCAATGAACTGTTGTTTGAACACCATGAGGTACTCCTGACCGAACAACTGAAAGCCATCGCAATCATCCCCATAAGCTACAGGGGTGAGGTGATAGCCTGTCTCAATGTTGCATCACACACCCTTGCACAAGTCCCGGAACTTGCCCGGCAAGGACTCGAAACTATTACATCACATATCGGCGCTGCCATCATGCAGGCTCGCCAGGAAGAAGAGATCGCAGAGGCAAAAAGCAACCTTGAATCACTGTTCGACACTATTGACGATTTACTCTTCATCGTCGATATGGGGGGAAATGTTATTCACACCAATGCCGCAGTCAGAAAAAAACTGGGCTATTCCACCGATGCTCTCTGCGGTAAACATGTGCTGTATTTTCACCCCGAAGAACAATGGGAGATCGCACAAGCCAATATTGAAGGGATGATTGCTGGAGAAAAAACCTCCTGCCTTGTACCATTAAGAACAAATTCCGGAACACTGATACCCGTCGAGACCAAAATTACCAGGGGAATCTGGAACAACAAACCAGTATTATTTGGAATCAGCCGTGATTTTTCAGAGCGAGTACTCTCAGAACAGACCTTGAGGGAGAGTGAAAAACGGTTTAGAGAACTGACCGAACTCCTGCCTCTCGCACTCTTTGAGACTGATTTAAAAGGCATCATAACTTATGCCAACAAGAAAAGCTTCGATATTTTCAGGCACACTCCTGAAGATCAACATCTGGGCATTTCCGGATTCAGTTTCTGTATTCCACAGGAGAGAGAAAAAGCATTGGTCATTTTTGAGGCGGTAAAACAGGGCAACCATGTTTCCAAAGAATTTATGGCCATCAGAAAAGACGGCAGCCTGTTCCCGGCTCAGATCTACAGTCTGCCGATCATCCAGAGCGGCCTGGTCAATGGAGCGCGATCTCTGGTGGTTGATCTTACTGAGCTAAAAAAAGCTGAAAAAACCTTACGAACCAATGCACTGCACAGAAGAATGGTCAAGGAGTTCAAAACCCTGATCAACAACATTCCGGGAGCTGTCTATCGCACCAATGACGAAGGAAAAACGATAATGCTCTCAATGATCAGTGATTTTCTGCAGGATTATACCAGAGAAGAGTTTGAAACTGAACTCTTTGAAACCGGAACGATGATCTATCTGGAAGACCGGATTGCCATTGTTGCCGCAAACCAGACACTGAGATCATCAAAAACATCTCTCGCGCTTTGTTTCCGTATCGTCATGAAAAACGGATCCATCAGATGGCTTGAAGACCGAAAAACTTCAGCTTTTTCACCGAACGGTCTCTTCACAGGGATAGACGGCATTCTTTTTGACATCACAGAACGTATCATGGCGCAAGAGGAAAAACATCAGCTTGAATCAAATCTCCGCAAAACCCAGCGCCTTGAAACCATCGGAACACTTGCTGGAGGTATTGCGCATGATTTCAACAATATCCTTACCCCTATTCTCGGGTATGCTGAAATGGGCGTACTCGGCCTCAGCAAAGAAGATCCCCTGTACGACTACTTCATTGAAATCTCACAAGCTGCTGAACATGCCAAAAATCTTGTTGCTCAAATCCTGACCTTCAGTAAAGCCCAGGAAAATACACCGGATATTGTCAGCGTTCAAAAGATTGTTGGTGAAGCCCTCAAGCTGCTCCGTCCTTTGATTCCCTCGACAATTACCATTGAACAACATCTTGACAATTTTTGCCCGAATATACTTGCCGATCCATCACAAATCCACCAGGTCATCGTAAATCTCTGCACCAATGCCTTCCATGCAATGGAGGAATCGGGAGGATTGCTGAAAATTGAACTTACCGAGATTCTCCCCGATGCTGCTTTGCGGAAACTGCTCCCGAAACTACATGCAGAAAGTTATGTCAAACTTGGCATTTCGGATACAGGCACAGGGATGGATGAAACCACAATGGAACGGATATTCGAACCGTTCTTTACCACAAAATCAGTCAATAAAGGCACTGGCCTTGGCCTTTCCGTTGTCCATGGTATTGTCACAAGCTTTGGTGGTGAAATTATCGTTGACAGCCATAAAGAAAAGGGAACCACGTTCACGGCATATCTTCCTGTAATCAAAGAAGAAAGCGTGAGAGTAGCCATTCCGGACATGCCGGCAAAGGGAAAGGGAAGTATTCTCTTTGTTGACGATGAATCGAGTGTTCTCAAAATAATGACGATGATGATCACAAAACTTGGCTTCAGAATAGAAGCGATGAGCTCGCCCCTGCAAGCTTTGGAACTGTTCCGGCAGAATCCTGAACGTTTCGATATCATCATCACCGACCTGACCATGCCTGAAATGACAGGCATTGAACTTGCTGAAAAACTGCACAAGACCAAACCTCAACTACCTGTAATCCTTATGACTGGTTACGGGAAAGATATGGAGCTGACAACTCCTCTCAGCCATTACGGGATCTGCAAATTCCTGAAAAAACCGGTCAAACTGGCCGAGTTGGCATCCATAATCAATGAAATCATTTCCGGAAAAAACGCCTAACCTGATGTATCATGAAAATTCTTGTTATTGACGACGACGACGCAGTAAGAAAATTTATCAGCATAGCGCTGAAAAAAGAAAACCATACCGTTTTTGAGGCTGACAACGGCAAAACCGGACTCCAGATCCTGCAGAAACAGCATGACATTTCCATCATGATCACCGACCTTATCATGCCAGAAATGGAGGGTATTGAAACTATTATCGAAGTCAAACAGAAATACCCTGCGATAAAAATCCTTGCTATTTCAGGCGGCGGCAAAGTAAGCCCTGAAAACTACCTTGTTCTGGCCAATGCTCTCGGAGCAAACAATACTCTGAAAAAACCTTTCAGCGGGCAGGAGTTGATCAAAGTCATTGAAAATCTTGACACCGGATGCTGAAGAAGTTATTCAGGAAGAGCATCATAGTATTGCCCAAGAGCCGTCTGAGGCTGCTCAATATCATTAATTACTTCAAAGGTTTTGTTTTTTGCCTTGTCAAGCCATAATGCTATAACCAGCAGCTCGGCAACGTCAGAACGGTTGATAAACCCGTTCCACAACCGGTCACCGGTATCAACATGAAGCTTGTAGTGCAGAGGTTCACCGTCTTTCAAGCCTCCGGGCCGGACAATAGTATACGAACGTCCTTCTTTGGTGAATACTTCACGCACATGCTCTTCAGCTTCCCATTTTTTTTGCAGCACACCGGCAAAAAGATTGAGCGGATGATACCACTTGGTAACGGCAAGAGAACTAACAAGCCCAAAGTGTTTGACGCCAGCTTTTGCAGCCTCATCAGCCAACCTCTTCACCCCATCCCGATCCACATCGGCCGGTGAAGATTCTCCGGAATAAGAGTTGGAACCAAGTGTAGAAATTACAGCATCACAACCTGCTACCGCAAGCGCAATATCAAGAGCGTTTTGAATCTTGCCGGTAACAATTTCGACACGATCACCAAACAGACTCAACGCCTTATGCTTATCCCTGGAAAATACTCTCACCGGAACACCGTAATGTAAAAGCCGCTTTACAACCCATTGGCCAGTCTTTCCTGTAGCGCCTGCGACAAGAACTTTGCCTCTGTACATACTTTCGCTCTCCATGAATCTCCATTTAAACCGACTTAATTTCAACTTATTATTTAATAATGCATTACCATAGAAAACACTGCCAGCGGCAATATAGTTTCTTTACAAAGCCGCAATTTTCCTAATTTCTATAAAAATGACATTTTACACTCTCATTGCTATACGGAAACAGCGCGTGCGTGCTTCAACAATAAAAAAAATGATATCGCATGAAAAATAATTGGTTTACAGGGATTCTTGCCATTGGAATAGTGCTCATGTACCAAACGGTATCAGCATACGAACCAGAAACACTTAACTTGCTTAAAAAAAATATTTCAGCATGGAATGCGATGCCTCCGGCAACACCCGGACATACCATTGATCTCTCAAAGGCGCCACTTGAAAATGCCGACCTTTCCAACGCCTGCCTTGTCAAGGCAAATCTCAAGGGTGCGTTCATGAAAGGCGCAAAACTCAGGGATGCAAACATTCATGGCGCTAATCTCAGATGGTGCATGATGGAAAATACCGACTTAAGCAGAGCCAATATGGCTAATACCAATCTTTTTGAGGCGAATTTGGAAAATGCAAATCTAACCGGCACGAACCTTAAAGGCGCAACATTCATTGAACAGGCAAATCTTTCCGGAACCACGCTTTCAAACAACACCATACTTCCATCAGGTGAAAGAGCTACTTTACGCTGGAGTACATTGCATAATGCAAAATTTGTCAGCGAAGCGGAGAGTGCCTTGCCCACTGGCAACTCGTCAACCTCTCTTGAGGATTCAGCGTCGTATACTTCTGGAACCCGAACCGCAGAAATAACCGAAACCGGCATAAGCATACAGCATGCGGCACTGCCCGATGCAAATTTTGAAAATGCCGCTCTTGATAATGCTGAGATGGAAAATGCAAACCTCATCAATGCCAATTTCCATAAAGCAGATTTACAGTCAGCAAGAATGCATGGGGCAAATCTTCAGGGCGCTAACCTTGACCGCGCCTTTCTCAAAGGAGCCGATCTCAGCAATACCAACCTGTCAAAAGCAATGCTGTACGGAGCAGTACTCAAGGGCGCAAACCTGAGCGGTGCAAATCTTGAGAGAGCATCTCTGCTTGAAGCTGATCTGGATGGAGCAAAACTGGATGGAGCAAACTTGAAAGGAGCAAACATCATGGACGCTAATTTCAACAATGCAACACTATCACCACTCACCATATTACCATCAGGAGAACATGCAACAGAAAAATGGGCGGTAATGAAACAAGCGATATTTATGAAGCCTTAGCTCTTGTCGGGAAAACGTTTGCGGTAAAACAAATGCTGAAGCAGATGTACTTTGCTGATATTGGGATCACTCGCCAGAAGCCTGTTTTTTTTCCCTGTTCTGGTAACCACGTCAAGAGTACCATCATCATTGACCTTGTCAACTTTCCAGAACTTGTCCACCACATAGTGATAAGCCTCACCATGTTCAAGAGGATAAACCTGCCTTGCCCTCGGCCCGGGACAGAATGAGCTTTTCGGTTTATGGTAAATTATTTTATCCCCTGCACTGAATCTTCTCATTTCACCAAGCTCTCCTCACCAAACATCATTGTTATAATCAACATCTACAGTGCTGACTTCCTTAAAATCATGGTATACTCGTTCAAATCCGACATCGGTTTACACCTTATGTAAAGACAACATTCAACATTCATATAGTTCCCTTCGCCTGTTTTGAATCTAGACTGAAAGGTCACGATATCATCATCCTGCCTCTCTTTCTGTAACCTGCTCTTCACGACAGTATAATCTTCCGGGTGGATCAAATTGGCTAATCCAACTTCTGATAACGTATTTGGTTCATATCCTAAAAACTTTTCAATCGATCCCGTCAAATCAACAATGTATTCTCTATGATCAATAACAGCATAAGCCTCAATAACCGGCTTGTAGTGTTCGGCATTCCTGTCAACGCTCAAGCGAACCTGTCTGAGCAAATTGTCAATATCCATACGGGAGCATGACAACGCCATCACATTGCTCAGCGGAGCCAATGCGCCCTCCAGTGAACGACCGTTCAACAACCATTGAATATCTGCCCCATCTTTATCAAGGCGTTCAAGTATTTTTTTGCCGGGCCTGCATTTTCCCTTGAGATACGGTGTCATCTGCGCCGGATATTTTATTCCGACTTTTCTGCAAAACGAGTTAACCGATCCATGTTTTTGAAGAATATATTCCCTGAGTCGTTGACTGAACCCATCACTTGATGTGATAGATAAATGAGGTTCGTTTGTTGATGTCATTGTAAACATGAAAACCTTTCCGTCATAAGCGAAACTTGAAGAACAAAAATCCGCACTAACCGATAAATAATACATTCAACTATTTGTGAACGCGAGGTTGCAACATTGCACTATGTCACGTCCCGTAAGATATATAATTCTATATCTTATATACAATAGTTTTTGAACCCCTGTTCAGGAGTGATTGCACAAAATCAACCATGCTTCAGATCTGAACCAGCAAGCCTATCTCAATAACCTGACCAGCAGGAAGGTCATAGTATGCCGTTGCACTGAGAGCATTGCGCGCCATCAAGGCAAAAAGTGTTTTTCGCCATGAAATCATTTTCGACTTTAGCCCTGTAACAATTCTCTCCCGGCTCAGGAAAAAGCTGATCGCCTCCAGCCTGAAATGTAACCCCTGATGATTTGCAAGAGCAATGACCTGACGGATATTAGGGTATTCCAAAAATCCGTATCGAGCAACAACCTTGAAAAAACCATCACCCAGTTTGGTCACCTCGACTTTGCGACTATTTGGAACCCTCGGCACCCGTTCCGTACTGAAATGAAAGAGAGCTATTTCAGAATGCATTATCTTGTTGTGACGAAGGTTATGGAGCATGGCAACGGGAACTAAATCGGGATTAGCCGTCAAATAGACTGCCTGACCGTTCACTCGATGGGGCTGCTGTAATGAGATACTCTGTATAAACTCTTCAATGGTCAGGGTGCGATCCGTGAGCTGTTTCAACAGGAGACTGCGTCCCTGTTTCCAGGTAAGCATCAGGGTAAATACCACCAGCCCTATAACCAAAGGAAACCATGCGCCATGAAAGAGCTTGCTCATGCTTGCTGCAAAAAAGGAAAGATCAATAACCGCAAAAAAGCTGATCAAAATATTAAGGGCAATCTTGTTCCATTTCCAGAGATCGCGCGCTACATAATAAAACAGGATGGTTGAAATCAGCATGGTTGCCGTGACTGCGACACCGTAAGCCGAAGCAAGCTTGCTTGAAGAACCGAAACCTGCCACCAAACCAATAGTAGCGACCATCAATGTCCAGTTTGCTGCAGGAACATAAATCTGCCCGATATGCTTTTCTGAGGTATGTGTCACCGTCAGGCGAGGCATGTACCCAAGCTGAATTGCTTGCTGAGTCAGTGAAAATACACCCGTAATCAGCGCTTGAGAGGCAATAATGGTGGCTGAGGTTGAAAGCACCACCATAGGAATCATGGCCCACGATGGCACAAGGCCATAAAACGGATGATGGGACTCCAGAGGAAAGGCAAGAAGGAAAGCACCCTGTCCAAAATAATTCAGGAGCAAGGCAGGTAGCACGAGCAATACCCAGGTCAACCGGATCGGATGTTTTCCGAAATGGCCCATATCAGCATAGAGCGCTTCGGCCCCCGTAACGGAGAGAAAAACCGCCCCCAAAACCATAAAGCCCTGAAGGTGATTGTTCAAAAGAAAGGAAATGCCGTACCATGGCATAATCGCCTTCAAGATCTGCGGATACTGAACAATTTCAACAAAACCAAGGATACCGATAACGACAAACCACACAAAAATAATCGGACCGAAAAGGGCGCCGACTCTTGCTGTTCCATGATGCTGAAACAAAAAAAGACCGACAAGGACTATAATAGTTGCAGGTATAACAAGATCCTTGAATGCCGGGGCGATAATCTGAACCCCTTCGATCGCGCTGAGAACTGATATAGCCGGAGTAATCATTCCATCGCCATAAAGCAATGCCGCTCCAAACAACCCTATTACAACCAAAAGCCACCGTTCATAACCATTTTTCTTGCTATGGGTGATGATCAGTGCGGTAAGAGCAAGAATACCTCCCTCTCCGTCGTTATCGGCTTTCATGATAAAGGTGAGATACTTCAGGCTGACAATCAGAAGAAGAGACCAGACAAGCAGAGAAAGAACACCGAGAACATTGCCTTGTGTGATAGGAATTCCATACTCACCATGAAAACACTCCCGAACAGCATAAAGAGGGCTGGTACCTATATCACCGAATACAACGCCAAGAGCAGCAAGAGAGAGCCCTGCAAGCCGCTTCATGCCAGATTGTCCTGCATTGCTGCTTGAATCGGGTTCTTCCGATCTTTTTGACATAATCGATTACAGAAAATGAAAATAGTAGAAACGACGGGTTGTATTT
>JBAXFV010000058.1:0-8585 GCA_037139755.1 Chlorobiaceae bacterium | reverse complement strand
TTTTCCCGTCAACGAAGAAAAGATGGCTCCACCTGGTTCGGACCCTATACCGAAGCCCGTCAGCTCCGATCAATCCTTGACCTTATCGGTTCAATTTTTCCGGTTAGAAGCTGTAAATACCGACTGAGCGAGGAAAATATTACTTCCCGGAAATATAAAGTCTGCCTCGACTACCACATTCATAAATGCAAAGGGCCATGTGAAGGGTTGCAAACGGAGGAGGAGTACCTGCAGATGATTGCCGAAATAACCCGGCTGCTGAAAGGAAAAACATCCACCACAATCCGCTCGCTCACTGAAACCATGCAACTTCTGGCCCGGGAACTGAAGTTTGAACAGGCAGCAGAGATAAAAGCGCAGCTTGAAAGCCTGAAACGCTATGCTGAAAAGCAGAAGGTGGTGGCGGGCGACAAACTGGATCGGGATGTGTTTGCGTTTGCCTCAAGTGAAGACGAAGGCTGCGGTGTCGTCTTCAAAATACGTGAGGGAAAGCTGCTCGGCTCACAACGTATCTACATGAACAATACCGACGGAGAAACTGATGCTGAGCTACAGGCAAGAGTGGTTGAAAAATACTATCTCGAAACTCTTGAGCTGATCCCTGATGAAATTCTGCTTCAGGAACCCATTGGAACAGACGAAGAGGAGACCCTGAGAGCTTTCATCGCAACCAAACAACAAGAGGAAAAACAGGAGAAAAAAAACATCAGGTTTGTGGTGCCGCAAATCGGTGAAAAAGCGCATTTAGTCGAGATGTGCCGCCAGAACGCCCGACATCATCTGGAGGAGTACCTGATACAGAAACAAAAGAGGGGCGAGGCTGCCCGCGAGCACTATGGAGTTACGGCCCTCAAGGAGTTGCTCCATCTGACGATACTGCCGCAGCGGATTGAGTGCTTTGACAATTCCCATCTTCAAGGCAGCGATTATGTGAGTTCCATGGTTTGTTTTGAGAAGGGAAAACCAAAGAAGTCCGACTACCGGAAGTTCAAAATGAAAACATTTGAAGGGTCGGACGACTATGCTGCGATGGAAGAGGTGATCCGGCGCCGTTACAGCGGCTCACTTTCTACAGAACTTCCCTGGCCCGATCTCATTGTGGTCGATGGAGGAAAGGGGCAGGTAAACACCGCCTTTCACACGCTGAACGCTCTTGGACTCTCTATCCCGGTGATTGGCCTGGCAAAACGCATTGAGGAGATCTTTACCCCG
The DNA here is from genome assembly GCA_037139755.1 of Chlorobiaceae bacterium. Lineage (GTDB taxonomy): Bacteria > Bacteroidota > Chlorobiia > Chlorobiales > Chlorobiaceae > Chlorobium. Next base: position 7,373 of record JBAXFV010000058.1, on the reverse strand, counting down.
CAGACACGAGATCCGTTCAATCTCCCGAAAACCTCTCCGGCACTCAAACTGCTCCAGCAGCTTCGCGATGAAGCGCACCGTTTCGCCGTTACCTACCATCGGAAACTGAGATCTGAAAGAACCCTGAAAACAGAGCTCACCACAATTGCAGGCATTGGAGAAAAAACAGCCTTCAGGTTACTTGAACGATTCGGCTCTGTCGAAGGTGTTGCACAAGCCACCATTGAAGAGCTGATGGCTGCGGCAGGGACAAAAGTGGGAGAGTCCGTTTTCCGTTTTTACCGACCATGAATCTCTCTATTCCCTCCCATACCCGCTTCCCAAAATGTTTTTCTTAATAAAATTCTGTTATATTTGGAGTGTGATACGACAGACGATAAAGAAATTTTTACGATGCCCCTATGAATGTCCCTGATTTTTTTGATGATAATCGTCATAACCCAACGGGAGCATCAGGAAAAGAAACACCCAACCTTGATGGTCTTGATGGTTTGTTTGATTCGGAAGAACTTTTTGACCGCATCAACCAATATAATGAAGATGGATTTCTGATTGAGGCACTCGCTGTTGCCCGTCGTCTTGAAGAGATTGCTCCCTATAATACAGAAACCTGGTTTCTCCTTGGCAACTGCCTGACACTGAACGGCTCTTTCGATGAAGCACTTGATGCTTTTCAGAAAGCCGTAGTCTTCAGTCCATCGGACAGTGAAATGCGCCTCAACCTTGCGCTCGGCTACTTCAACACAGGCAATTTTGAGGAGGCACTTGAAGAGCTCGGCGACAATATGATAGACCTCTCCCTTGAAAAAGAGTACCATTACTACCGGGGCATAGTCCTTCAGCGCCTGGAACGGTATGAGGAGGCTGAATCGAACTTCGAGCGCTCTCTTGATCTCGATGCAGAGTTTGCCGACGCCTGGTATGAACTTGCCTACTGCAAGGACATTCTTGGCAAACTTGAGGAGAGCACGTCATGCTACCGCAAAACGGTGGATCATGATCCTTATAATATTAACGCCTGGTACAACAATGGCCTTGTTCTTAGCAAAATGAAGCGTTACGACGAGGCGCTCGACTGTTACGACATGGCTCTCGCTATTTCAGATGACTTCAGTTCTGCATGGTACAATCGGGCAAATGTTCTTGCCATCACCGGATGTATTGAGGAGGCAGCCGAAAGCTATCTGAAAACCCTTGAGTATGAGCCTGATGACCTCAATGCCCTCTATAATCTTGGAATAGCTTATGAGGAGCTGGAGGAGTACAGTGAGGCAATACATTGCTACAACCGCTGCATCGTTATCAACACTGAATTTGCTGATGCATGGTTTGCACTGGCATGCTGCCATGAAGCGCTTGAAGAGTACGAAGAGGCTTACACGGCAACACGGCAGGCATTGAAAGGTGCCCCCGACAGTATTGAGTTTCTGCTGCTGAAAGCGGAGATTGAGTACAATCTCAACTATCTTGAAAAATCCATTGCGACTTACCGCAAAATCATAACTCTTGATTCGGAAAATCCGCAGATTTGGGTGGACTTTGCGATTGTACTCAGGGAAGGGGGCCTCGTCAACGCATCCATAGACGCACTGCAGCAATCACTGAAGCTTCAACCGCTCTCGGCTGATGCCCATTTCGAAATTGCCGCCGCCTATTTTGCCATGGGCGACAAACTCAGCACCCTGAAAGCACTGAGCAAGGCATTCAAGATTGATCCTGACAAGAAAGAGCTGTTTCAGAGCACTTTTCCGGAACTTTATCAGCAGGATTCCGTCAGGCGGATGCTCGGTATTTCATGACGAAAGCAACAAAAATTTTTGCTCTTCTGGGGCGGGCAGTTGATTATTCATACTCCCCGCTCATTCATAATTGTGCCTTCCGGAAACTGGAACTACCCTGCCACTACACTGTTTTCAACATTGCCGAACCTGATTTGGTACAAGATGCCCTGCGAGGCGCAAAAGCACTCGGTATTGCAGGTTTCAATGTCACCATCCCCTACAAAAAAACCGTTGTGCCCTTTCTTGATGAACTCTCTGAGGGGGCAGCCTCTATTCAGGCAGTCAACACCATCGTCAATGAAAACGGGAAACTTGTCGGCCACAACACCGATATTGAGGGTTTTGCAACACCTCTTCTGCCATATCAGGAGAGCATAAGGGCAAAACGTGTCGCTATTTTCGGCAGCGGTGGAGCCGCGCTGGCGGCCATTGAAGCATTCAACCGTTTTTTTACCCCTGCAGAGATTCTGCTCTTTGTTCGTGACCCTGAAAAAGCTCGTTCCCTGCTCAAGGAGAGCGATGATGAACACAATGCCCCGGTCACTATAATTCCGCAGGAGTCACCGGAAAAAATCAGGAATTGTCGGGTTATTGTCAACGCCACACCAGTCGGAACCAGAGGAGGCAAGAGGGACCGCTCCATTATTCCGCTTGACCGGGAGCTGCTTCACTCTGACCAGATTGTGTACGACATGGTCTACAACCCCCTCAACACTCCACTGTTGCAGGCGGCACAGATTGCTGGAGCCACAACCATATCGGGCATTGAGATGCTGATCGGACAGGCTGAACGTTCATTTACCTTGTGGACCAACATGAAAATGCCGATTGATACGGTAAGAGCCTCGCTGCTGCAAGAAATTCAAGAACAACAATCCCGCATATCTGACTGAATCATGAAATGGTTTTTCTCCCTTGTTCTCCTGGTCATTACCGCTGATCAGTTGACAAAAAAAATGGCTGTCGCTTTTCTCCGGGATGCCGCTCAAAGCATCGTCATCATTCCCGGCTTTTTCTCGTTCACCTACGCAGAAAACAAGGGTGTGGCTTTTGGTCTGGAATTTGCGCCGCCAGCGGTACTTCTCCTGCTTACCGCTTGTATTACGGGAGTCGTGCTGCTCTACGTCTTCAAGTCAAACAACCGAACCGCCCTTTTTCTTGTCCCGTTTGCTCTCATTACTGGCGGAGGCATCGGCAATATGATTGATCGGATCACTCTTGGCCGGGTTGTTGACTTTATCTATTTTGATCTTTACAACGGCTATGTTTTCGGTTCCTATCTCTCCCTGTGGCCTATTTTCAATGTCGCGGACTCAGCCATCTCCATTGGAGCCTGCATCCTGATTATCTTTCACAACAAAATCTTTCCTGACGGAAGCCAGGCGGTAAAAAGCCATGTTCGTTGATACCCATTGCCACCTCTCCTTCCCTGAGTTTGACCATGATCGTCAAGAGGTTATAGCGCGATTGACCGAAGGGAACGTCAGCGTGCTCATTGATCCCGGCATTAACGTTGAGACAAGCAGAAAATCAATTGAGCTGGCAGGCAGCGTCGATTTTATCTATGCCAACGTCGGCCTGCACCCTCACGAGGCGGATCATCCTGTCAACAAAAATGTTTACGATGAACTTGCAACTCTGGCACGGTCGCCGAAAGTCGTTGCCATAGGAGAAATCGGCCTTGATTACCACTATCCTGAGTATAACCGCTCTCTGCAGCATGACGCATTCCGCGAGATGCTGCAACTGGCCAAATCCCTTGATATGCCGGTCGTCATCCATTGCCGCGATGCCTGGGAGGATATGCTGCATATTCTTTCTGAAGAGAGTCATTCTGCCATGCGCGGGGTAATGCACTGTTTTTCGGGTGATACCGTTATTGCTGATGCCTGTATCCGCAAGGGGTTCAAGCTCTCCATTCCGGGGACAATAACGTACAAGCGATCGCTGTTGCCCGACGTTGTCCGCACCGTTTCACTTGATGATCTGCTTACTGAAACTGATGCGCCTTACCTCGCACCTGTTCCTTACCGGGGAAAACGGAACGAACCGGCCTATGTCCGTATCGTCACGGAGAGCATCGCCCGTATCAGGGAAATTTCACTGCAAGAGGCTGCGCAAGGTATTGCAAGGAATACCTTTGAAATGTTTAGATTACCAACTTCCTGAAAAGCAGTGGTGTTCTGCCGGGCATTGCGCTGCAATTATTTTGAAATTCATACAAACTTGCTTAGGTTGGAGACCAAACCACAACAAAAGCAGTAATCCGATACAGACGTTATGGAACAAAGTATAAAACCGTCAACAGAGGAGAATTTTCTCTACGCCGCCATTAAATATAAAACTGCGATTATCAGCGCCCTTGTGTTGATTCTCGCTATAGGTGCCGGATCGTTCTTCTGGATGCGTCACCAGCAGACCAGTGAGCAAGATGCCGCACTCCAACTCTCCAGGATTGCACCGCTTCTTGACCAGGGCGCTTTTCAGGTTGCCATCAACGGTCAGGACAAGGTTCCTGGACTGAAAAAAATTGCCGCTGAATACGCTGGCAAATTCACCGGCACCCCAAGCGGCAATATGGCCAATTTACTGCTTGCCAATGCTTACTATTCCATCGGAGAGTTTGACAGTGCCCTGAAGGTCTTCAAAACCGTATCAATTGCAAACAACGACCTCGCTGCTGCCGCTCTGGCAGGCGCAGGTGACTGTTACTTTAATAACAACCAGTTTGGACCTGCCGCAGAAAGCTATCAGGAAGCATCAAAACAGGCTGACAACAGTGTGCTCAAGGCGCAGTACCTCTCCCATGCAGCCAACAGCTTCCAGCAGTCAAATCAGTTTAAAAAAGCGGCTGAACTCTATACGAAAATCATTGCTGACTATCCCGGCACAACCGGCGCTGCCGTAGCACAACGGTCGCTCTGGCAGATTTCCGGAAATCTTTAATAACAACAACCGTTACCTTAAATATTTTTTACATGCCCGAACAGTTTATTATCAAGACCAACCTTGGCGACATTACCATCAGCCTCTACGACGACACCCCGCTGCACCGCGATAACTTCATCAAGCTCACCGGCGAAAACTACTACGATGGCATCCGCTTTCACCGGGTTATCGACGGCTTCATGATCCAGACCGGAGACCCGTTGTCCCGCCATGAGGATAAACGTTCACTGCATGGCACCGGAGGCCCCTCAACCCGTATCCCGGCAGAAATCAAACATCCCAACAAAAAAGGAACGCTTGCAGCGGCAAGAGACAATAATCCCCAGAGAGCCTCGTCGGGCAGCCAGTTCTATATCAATCATAACGACAATGCTTTTCTTGACGGACAGTATACCGTCTTTGGTGTCGTGGAATCGGGCATGGATGTGGTTGAAAAAATCGCCGCAGTCAAGACCGACCCTAACGACAATCCGCTTGTACCGGTCATTATCGAGACTATTGTTCCACCGGCAAAGTCCTGATCACTCACCATGGAGAGCATTGCATCCAACATTGAGGCAATACGTGAACAGATAAACAGTGCGTGCATTGAGGCGGGACGTGATCCCGCCGGTGTTCGCCTGATTGCTGTTTCCAAAACAAAACCCGCTGAGCTTGTCCGTGAGGCATACGATGCCGGACAGGTTGAGTTTGGGGAGAGTTACGTTCAGGAGTTTCTTGAAAAATATGATGATCCCCTGCTTGAGGGAATCCCGATCGACTGGCATTTTATCGGTCACCTGCAATCGAACAAGATACGCTCGATTATAGGAAAGGTAAGCCTTATCCACGGCATTGATAAACTTTCGACAGCCGAAGAGCTCTCAAAACGCGCTGTCCAGCACAATTTGCAGGCAGAGTATCTTCTGGAAGTCAATACTTCCGGCGAAACATCAAAGTACGGCATGTCGCCCAATGACGTTCTTTCAGAGGCAGCTTCGCTTTTTCATCTTCCGAACATTACTCTTCGCGGCCTGATGACCATAGCCTCTTATGACCGGGCGGCTGCACGGGAAGAGTTTCGCCAACTACGCATACTGCTTGAATCGCTTCAGAACATTGCCCCGGATCCCTCGAAACTTACCGAACTCTCGATGGGCATGAGCGGTGATTTTGAAGAGGCCATTCATGAAGGAGCAACCATGATCCGTGTCGGGTCGGCAATCTTCGGGTGGCGGTAAGAGATGGTTGCGGTTCACCAAACAATTCATTACTTCAATTAACCTGTAAAACAATCCTCATCATGATCTCACAGCAGGCACAAATCCAGGAAGCAGTCGCCTTTATCAGAAGAAAAACAGGCGCAAATTATCCAGTCGGTATCGTCCTGGGAACAGGCCTTGGGGCTCTTGTCAAGGAAATTGATATAGAGTTTTCACTCGACTACAGCGATATTCCGAACTTTCCGGTTTCAACCGTTGAGACGCATCACGGAAAACTGATTTTCGGAACACTTTCGGGTAAAAATGTTGTCGCCATGCAGGGACGCTTCCACTTCTACGAAGGCTACTCCATGGAACAGATTGTTTTTCCGATACGGGTCATGAAACAGCTCGGTGTTAAAATACTCGGCATCACCAACGCCTGCGGCGGTCTGAACCCTGGCTACAGAAAAGGCGATATCATGCTGATTGACGACCACATTAACCTGCTCGGCAGCAACCCGCTGATTGGCCCGAACGATCCTGAAATCGGTTCACGCTTTCCTGATCTCTGCGCTCCCTACTCTCCCCGTATTCTTGCCCTTGCTGAAGAAGTTGCGCTTAACCAGGGCATCAAGCTGCAGCGTGGCGTCTATGTCGCCCTTTCAGGTCCATGCCTTGAAACCCGCGCAGAGTACCGCATGTTGCGCATTCTTGGCGCAGATGTTGTCGGCATGTCAACCGTACCGGAGGTGATCGCCGCCGTACACCAGGGAACAGAGGTCTTCGGCATGTCCATCATCACCGATGAATGTTTCCCCGACTGCCTCAAATCGGTCAGCATCGAAGAGATTATCGAAGTCTCCGGCCATGCCGAACCAAAAATGACCTCTATCTTCAAATCTATTGTTGCCAACCTTTAATTCTTCTGAAAGAATATGATAGACGCCATATCGTTCAAAGACAACACGCTGCACTACCTCGACCAGCGTTATCTGCCGCTCAAGGAGAATTATGTTGCCACAAAAGATTACAAGGAGGCTATTGAGGCCATCAAGACGCTTGCCGTACGCGGCGCTCCACTGATCGGTGTTGCAGCGGCCTACACCATTATTCTCGGCATCAACAGCTTCAAGTGCAGCAAGGAGGAGTTTCCTGCATTTTTTAAATCGCTTGTGGCGGAGGTTGAAGCATCACGCCCGACCGCAGTCAACCTCTTTTTTGCCGCTGCCCGGATAAAAAAGGTCTATGCTGAAAATTTTGAGGCCGACACTATCGAGACGCTCTTTGCAAAAATGAATGCCGCCGCCCGCAAAATCCATGATGATGAAATCGCCAACTGCGATCTCATGTCACGCCATGGAGTGGATCAGATCAAGATTGACCTTGCCCACATCCTGAAAACACGCAAGCTCAACGTGCTGACCCACTGCAACACCGGCACCCTTGCCTGCTGCGGCAC
>JBAXFV010000057.1:0-8588 GCA_037139755.1 Chlorobiaceae bacterium | reverse complement strand
GTTATGGGCCACAGGGGTACAGGAAAAAGTACCACCGTCAGGGCGCTTGCCGAAGTGCTTCCTTTTATTGACAGGGTGGAAGGTGATACTTACAACCGTACTGTTGAGCAGTATATTGAGGGTGAAGAGGCTAAAAAGGGACGGAAGGTTATTGATGCCGCATCCCTCAGAACTGAGAAAATTCCTGTTCCGGTTGTTGATCTTCCCCTTGGCGCTACTGAAGATCGCGTTTGCGGTACCATTGATATTGAACAGGCGCTCACCAGCGGTGTAAAAGCGTTTGAGCCAGGCCTGCTTGCCCAGGCGAACCGTGGATTTCTCTATATTGACGAGGTTAACCTGCTTGACGATCATCTTGTTGATGTACTGCTTGATGTTGCTGCAAGCGGCCTGAATGTGGTTGAACGTGAGGGTATCAGTATTCGCCACCCCGCCCGCTTTGTGCTTGTCGGCTCCGGTAACCCTGAGGAGGGTGAGCTTCGTCCCCAGCTTCTTGACCGTTTCGGTCTCCATGCCCGTATCATCACGATTCTTGACGTTGCAAAACGAGTTGATATTGTCAAACGCCGTCGTGAGTTTGATGAAGATCCGGATGCGTTCATGAAAAAGTACAACCGCGAACAGCAGAAGCTGCAGAAAAAAATTCAGACCGCTAAAGATCTGCTTTCTTCAGTGACCATGGATGACAGCGTGCTTACCGATATTGCCAAACTCTGTATGAATCTTGGTATTGACGGTCACCGTGGTGAGCTTACCATTACCCGTACCGCCTTTGCCCATGCGGCTTTCCTTGGTGAAACTGTTGTGACCATGAAGCATGTCAAGGAGATTGCAGGTCTCTGTCTGCGTCACCGTTTGCGCAAGGATCCTCTGGAAACTCTTGATGCCGGTGAAAAAATTGATCGTGAACTTGCTAAAGTCCTTGGAGAAGCGGAAGCCGAATAATGATAGCATTTACCGATATTGTAGGGATGGATCTGGCCAAGCAGGCGCTGATGCTCCTGGCCGTTGATTCTGAACTTGGCGGAGTTGTTATCCCTTCGGCTGTAGGGTCGGGGAAATCAACCCTTGCCAGGGCGTTTGCTGATATTCTTCCTCCGGGTACTCCTTTTGTGGAGCTGCCCCTGAACGTTACTGAAGATCGTCTGATCGGCGGCGTTGATCTTGAGGCAACTCTTGCAACTGGTCTCCGTGTGGTGCAGCATGGTGTGCTTTCGAAGGCGCATGGCGGCGTACTCTATGTCGATTCCATCAGTCTTCTCGACAGCTCGGCGGTGTCGCACATCATGGACGCCATTTCGCGCGGTGAGGTTCTTGTCGAGCGTGAGGGGCTCAGTGAGGTGCATCCGGCAAAGTTTATGCTTGTGGGCACGTATGATCCCACCGATGGAGAGGTTCGTATGGGACTGCTCGATCGGATAGGCATTATTGTGCCTTTTACCGCACAGAACGATTACAGGGCGCGCAAGAAAATTGTCAACATTGTTCTCGGAACGAGAGATGAAGAGGATACCCGGGATGAGCTGAATATGCTTGCCGGTTTTATCCAGGCAGCCAGGGAGCAATTGCCCCATGTTTCAATTACTGACGAGCAGATTCGGGCGCTGATACAGACGGCAATCAGTCTCGGAGTTGAGGGAAATCGTGTTGATATCTTTACCGTTCGTGCTGCAATTGCCTCTGCGGCGCTTGCTCAGCGAAGTGATGTCGATGAAGAGGATATGAAGCAGGCCATCAAGCTTGTGCTTATTCCCCGTGCAACCCGTATGCCTGAGAGGGAAGCCGAGTCGAATGAAGCGCCTCCCCAGGAGGAACCGCAGCAGGACGAGCCTGAGTCTGAGGATGAGGAGGCGCCGTCGGACACTCCTGATGCCGAAGCGGAGGAGGAGCAGAAGGAGACTCCCGACATGATTGAGGAGTTGATGATGGATGCTATCACGATGGAGCTCCCTGACAATATTCTTAATATCTCACTGGCTTCGAAGAAAAAGACAACCACAGGAAGCCGTGGTGAAGCGCTTAACTTCAAGCGTGGCCGTTTTGTGAGAGCCCAGCCCGGCGAAATGCGCAGCGGCAAGGTTGCGCTTATTCCTACCCTGATCTCCGCCGCACCGTGGCAGGAGACTCGTCGTCGCGACAGCAAGATGGCTGGCAGACCGAAAACCGCGCTTCTCATCACCAAAGATGATGTGAAAATCAAACGCTTCCGCGACAAGTCCGGTACGCTCTTTATTTTCATGGTGGATGCCTCAGGTTCCATGGCGCTGAACCGTATGCGCCAGGCGAAGGGGGCTGTTGCCAGTCTTTTGCAGAATGCCTATGTGCACCGCGACCAGGTTGCCCTGATTTCGTTCCGTGGCAAGCAGGCTCAGGTGCTCTTGCCGCCTTCACAGAGTGTTGATCGTGCAAAACGGGAACTTGATGTGCTTCCGACGGGTGGCGGCACGCCGCTTGCTTCTGCGCTCTATCTTGGCTGGGAGACTGCCAAACAGGCACGCACAAAAGGAATTACACAGGTGATGTTTGTGCTGATTACTGATGGACGCGGTAATATCGGCCTGCAGGCAACCTTTGATCCGACGGCGGAAAAGGCCTCCAAGGAGGATCTTGAAAAGGAGGTTGAGGCACTGTCACTCTCCATCCAGGCCGATGGTGTGGCCGCTATCGTTATCGATACCCAGATGAACTATCTTTCAAGGGGTGAGGCTCCCAAACTTGCCCAGAAGCTTGGAGGACGTTATTTTTATCTGCCGAATGCAAAAGCCGAACAGATTGTTGAAGCTGCAATGAGCTTTTAATCCATGAAGACCTTTCCGATGAGTGAATTGGAAAGGTCTTTTTCGGAATTATTCCCCTTCTTTTATACATTTAGGGTATAGTGTCCTGTCTCCGTGATAAACGTGATACATCTAATGCATACCTACTTCCATTATTATGTCTGATCTCCGCAAGATTGTTGCTATTGTCGGTCTTGAGCAGTACAACGCCGGTCTCTGGAAAAAAATCAAGGGGCTTCTTTCAGGCGAAGCTGAACTGACCCAGTTGAGTGATATTGATTTGGAAAAAAAGAATCCTGAAGCGGCCAAAGCAATTCAGGAGGCTGATTGTGTGTTCATGAGCATGATCAACTTCAAAGAGCAGATCGACTGGTTTAAACAGCAGCTTGATCTGGGCACCAATGAAAAGACCATCTTTATTTTTGAGTCCATGCCTGAAGCCATGGCGCTGACCAGGGTTGGAAATTATTCTGTTGGCGACGGCAAGGCCGGCATGCCCGATATGGTCAAAAAAGTGGCGAAAATGCTGGTGAAGGGGCGCGATGAGGATGCTCTCTATGGCTATATGAAGCTCATGAAAATCATGCGCACCATTTTGCCGCTGGTGCCGAAAAAGGCCAAGGATTTCAAGAACTGGCTGATGGTTTACTCCTACTGGATGCAGCCGACAGCGGAGAATATCGCCAACATGTTCCGGCTGATTCTTCGCGAATACTTTGATGAGCAGATTATTGTCGGTTCAATTGTTGATGTCCCGAACATGGGGCTCTACCATCCTGATGCTCCTGCATATTTCACCGACGTCAAGAGCTACAAAAACTGGATGAAAAAGCGGGGGATAAATATCGACAAGGGCCAGAAAATAGGGCTTTTGTTTTTCCGAAAACATCTGCTGCAGGAAAAGACCTATATCGACAATACCATTCGTGTGCTTGAAAAGCAGGGGATTCATATTTTCCCCTCTTTTGTAATGGGTGTTGAAGGCCATGTGCTGGTGCGTGACTGGCTGGCAAAGGAGAATATCGATCTTCTGGTCAATATGATGGGTTTCGGTCTTGTTGGCGGCCCTGCGGGATCGACCAAGCCGGGAACGGCCGCTGATGCTCGTCACGAGATTATGACAAAGCTTGATGTTCCCTACATTGTTGCTCAGCCTCTTTTGACCCAGGGGTTTGAATCGTGGAAGGAGCTCGGTGTCTCTCCGATGCAGATTACCTTTACCTACGCTATTCCTGAAATGGATGGCGCAATATGCCCGGTTATTCTTGGCGCCCTGCAGGATGGCAAGATTGAGACGGTTCATGAGCGTATCGAACGGCTTGCACTGCTGGTCAAGCAGTGGCTTCGGCTCCGCGCGACGGCCAATCGCGACAAGAAGGTGGCTTTTATCGTTTATGATTATCCTCCCGGACTTGGCAAGAAGGCCAGCGCCGCGCTGCTTGATGTTCCCAGAACTCTTTTTGCCGCCTTGCAGAGACTGAAAAAAGAGGGGTACAATGTTGGTCAACTGCCTGAAACTCCTGATGCTCTCTTTCATGCTTTGGACCAGGCGACCGATCATCAGATCAAGCAGAACCAGCCTGATGCGCTGAAAGTCAGTTACGACAGCTTCAGGGAGCTGACCTCTCCAAGAGAGCGCGAACGCATTGAGGAGCGGTGGCAGAAATTTCCCGGTGAAATTGTTCCGATCGGAGATCATGATGTCTTTATCGGGGGTATACAATTCGGAAATATCTTTATCGGTGTTCAGCCGCGCATCGGGGTGCAGGGCGATCCCATGCGCTTGTTGTTCGACAAGTCCAATACGCCGCACCACCAGTACATTGCTTTCTACCGCTGGATAAGCCGGCAGTTTCAGGCTCATGCCATGGTGCATGTAGGTATGCACGGCTCTGTTGAGTGGATGCCGGGACTTCAGACAGGCCTTACCGGCGACTGCTGGCCGGATGCCCTGCTTGGCGAGGTGCCGCATATCTATATCTATCCGGTGAATAACCCCAGTGAGTCTACCATTGCAAAGCGCCGTGGTCTTGCTACCATGGTTTCCCATGTGGTGCCTCCGCTGTCACGCGCCGGGCTCTACAAGGAGCTGCCCGCGTTGAAAGAGCTGCTGGTTGATTTCCGGGAAAGAAATTTCTCTGCTTCTGCGTCTGTTTCCGGTGAAGGGCAGGGGGATGGTTCTGGCTTTGAAGAGGCTATTATGCAGAAAGCTGAGCTGCTTAATCTGACTGATGATTGTCCTCGTCGTGAGAGTGAAGGGTTCGGTGATTATGTCAGCAGGCTGTATATGTATGTCAGCGAACTTGAAAACCGTCTTATTTCCAATTCGCTTCATGTGTTCGGTGAAGCGAGTCCACTCGAAGCCCAGATTATCACGGTTACAGAAACCCTTAAAAATCGTGAGGAGGAAACCAGAACGCTGCCCTCTCTTCTGATGACTGCATCGGGAAAGAATGGACATTTTAGCAGCTTTGAGGAGGTGGCCAGCCGCTCGAGAAAGGGCGATGAGGATGCCATCCGACTGCGTGAGTGGGTTGATACGGCATGTCGGGAGTTTGTTCAGCAGTCAGTGTTTGACCGGAAGGGTGCCATGGCTGCGTTTTCCTCGATAACAGGCGGCTCGAAGCTCCCTGCCGAATATATGCCCTTTGTTGAGCAGTTGATCAGGGAGGGATCGCAGCTTCTTTTTGCGCTTCGCGACAATACGGGAGAGATGGATGCGCTCCTGAAGGTGCTTGACGGGCGTTATATCTCCTCGGGGCCGGGCGGTGACCTGGTGCGTGACGGCGTTAATGTGCTTCCTTCTGGCCGGAATATCCACTCGATTGATCCGTGGCGAATTCCGTCGGTGCTGGCTTTCAAGCGTGGCTCGCTTATTGCGGACAGCATTGTAAAAAAGCATCTTGAGGAAAATGACGGACAATATCCTGAAACTATCGCCCAGGTGCTCTGGGGCCTCGACACCATAAAAACCAAGGGCGAGGCAGTAGCGGTGGTCATCAGGCTGCTTGGCGCGGAACCCTCTTATGACGCTTTTGGTAAAATCAGTCACTACAGTCTGGTGCCGCTTGACAAGTTGCGCCGGCCGCGCATTGATGTGCTGATGCAGCTCAGCCCTATTTTCCGCGATGCTTTTGGTCTTCTCATGGATCAGCTTGACCGGCTGGTCAAGGAGGCTGCCAGGGTTGATGAACCGGCTGAGATGAACTATGTCAAGAAACATGTTGACGAGGCACTTGCCTCCGGTATGGAGTTCGAGAGTGCGACCGCCCGCCAGTTTACCCAGGCTCCGGGCGCCTACGGCACCTATGTCGATGATATGATTGAGGATTCAGCATGGGAATCTGAAAACGATCTTGATGATCTCTTTATCCGGCGCAACAGCAGTGCTTACGGCGGGGGAAGAAAAGGGGAGAATGAGTCAGCGATTCTGCAGAAAATGCTTGGTTCGGTTGACCGGGTCGTGCACCAGGTCGATTCCACCGAGTTCGGTATTTCGGATATTGACCACTATTTCTCCTCGTCGGGGTCACTGCAGCTTGCCGCACGCCGAAGGAATACGAAGGGTGGCGATATCAAGCTTAACTACGTTGAATCGTTTACCTCCGACATCAAGGTTGACGATGCTGAAAAATCGCTCCGCATTGAGTATCGTTCAAAACTGCTCAATCCAAAGTGGTTTGAAGGGATGCTTAAACATGGCCATAGCGGCGCTGGCGAAATAAGTAATCGCGTTACCTATATGCTTGGCTGGGATGCGGTCACCAAGAGCGTGGACGACTGGGTCTACAAAAAAACAGCAGAGACTTATGCGCTTGACCCGGTAATGAAGGAGCGGCTTGCAACCCTCAATCCGCAGGCTATCAAGAACATTGTCGGTCGTATGCTCGAAGCGCACGGTCGCGGGATGTGGAAAGCAGACCAGAGTATGATTGATGAGTTGCAGGAGATCTACGCCGATCTTGAAGACAGGCTTGAGGGACTGACGGACGATAAATAGTCCTGTTGCGGGACTTATAGCGTTTATCACTCTATAAGTCCCGTTCTCTTTTTACATAGTCGTCGAATAATTGGGAGCCTCTTTGGTGATCTTGACATCATGAGGATGGCTCTCCCTGAGACCAGCCGAGGTTATCCGCACAAAACTGGTATTGGTTTTCAGCTCTTCAATGCAGGTGACTCCACAGTATCCCATAGAGGATTTCAGGCCGCCGATTAACTGGTAGACCACTTCGTCGAGCGAACCTTTTGCCGGAATCCGCCCTTCAATTCCTTCGGGCACATATTTTTTCGATTCGCTTGATGGGTCCTGGAAATAGCGGTCGCTGCTTCCTTCAGGTTCTGACATGGCTCCGAGAGAGCCCATGCCGCGATAGGTCTTGAATTTTCTTCCTTCATAGAGAATTATTTCACCGGGACTTTCATCAGTTCCGGCGAAAATGCTTCCGATCATGACCGAGTCTGCGCCTGCGGCCAAAGCTTTGGCAATATCGCCGCTGTATTTGACGCCGCCATCAGCAATAATTGGCGTGCTGGTTTTGGCTGCCTCTTCCGCGCAGTTCATGATAGCGGTCAACTGGGGCATTCCTACTCCGGCGACAATTCGGGTGGTACAGATACTGCCGGGCCCGATACCAACTTTTACGCAGTCAGCGCCAGCTTCGACAAGATCTCTGACCGCTTCAGGGGTGGCGACATTACCGGCGATAACCTGAAGGTCGGGATAGAGACGCTTGATGCTTTTAACCATGTCAATAACGGCCTTGCTGTGACCGTGCGCCGTATCGACAGCAACGACATCGACTCCCGCATCAACCAAAGCGCGTACCCTTTCAAGAGTATTTGCGCTGATACCCACTGCAGCTCCTACTCTCAGGTGCCCCTGAGTGTCCTTGCAGGAATTCGGGAACTGTTTTCGTCGTTGAATATCCTTGAAGGTAATCAGCCCTTTAAGGTTTCCGTTATTGTCGGTGATGAGCAGCTTTTCAATCCTGTTGGCAAGCAAAATCTCCTCGGCATGTTGAAGGTCAACATCCTCACGCGCGGTAATAAGGTTTTTGCTGGTCATAATATGTGCTATTTTCGCGTCAGGTTCTGGCTTGATGCGAAGATCCCTGTTCGTGACAATTCCCTTGAGTTTCATATTCGGGTCGCCCTCATGTTCTGGCCGTCCGATAACGGGGATACCGGAAATGGAGTGACGGTGCATCAAATCAAGAGCATCCTGCATCGTGGCATCCTCATAAAGGGTAAACGGATTGCGAATGATACCGCTCTCATATCGCTTGACCTTTGCTACTTCGCGTGCCTGCTCATCAATGGTCAGGTTTTTGTGGATAATCCCTATGCCCCCGGCACGGGCAAGCGCAATAGCCAGTCCTGACTCCGTTACGGTATCCATTGCTGCGCTTACTAATGGTATTTTCAGTGTGATGGTTTTTGTGAGTCGACATGAAGTGGTCGTCTCCTTTGGCAGGACACTTGAATATGAAGGAATAAGAAGTACATCGTCAAAGGTCAGTGCTTCATAGAGAATCTTCGTCATGGGTAGAGCAGAATTAATGGATGGCGCAAAATCAATTTCGCCAATTTACAAAATGTGAGCGTAGAATGACAATATTAATCACTGTGAACATCAATCAGATAGAACATAAGTCGAAAATAAAGGGTAAAATAGAGTCATGAACCGCTCTTCGGTAACAGAATGCTTGTGAAACTCTAAAATAGAGTGTAAATTAAAGGCCATTTATTAATACGGAGAGGTCGCATAGTTGGTCTAGTGCGCTCGCCTGGAAAGCGGGTAGGGTGTTA
>JBAXFV010000056.1:0-8710 GCA_037139755.1 Chlorobiaceae bacterium | reverse complement strand
CCCTGGATTGCTCTATGCTCAGGTCGGAGCCTGTCCACCAGGAATTAAAACAATGGCCCATCAGTAATGCACCAAGAATATCAGAACCCTTGATGATCTCATCATTCATAATCCTGAAATTGGACTGAAGTCTGTAATCATAACCACGCAACTCATGCAGAGATGTAATAGCGGCATCACTCGGACAATAGGCGTAATGAACCGTCGGACGGTAGATGGCCTGCCCCTCTTTATAGACGGTAAGATAGTCAGAAATCGTAAACGCCTCGCCATGGCGGACTACCATGCCACGTATATCATAATCAGGCACCCAGGAGCACACCCAGGTATTCATACCCATTTTGGCAAGACAAATCTGGTTTTGCGGTCCATCAGTATGGGTATAGGCAAATTGTGGAAGCTCTTTTTCATGTGTTCCCCAACCCATTTCAGCCGTTGTCATACCTTCCTCCCTGAATCCCTCGACACTCCAGGTGTTTACAAACTCGTCAACCTGTTTTGGAACATCCGAAATTTGCGTGTCTCTTTCAGAGCAGTGAATCACTTTGACGCCAAGCGCCATTGCCAGTTCATTGAAAACTCTTTTTTCAGACAGCTCTTTAATAATTTCGGCTTGAGCAGGGCCGACCTTGTTCCGGGAAATGACTGCGTCGGCAATATCAAGTAACCCTTGTTTGGTAAAATGCGATATCAATCCGGGATTGGCGCCATGCTCCAGCACAGCGGTTACACCTTTATCTTGCCATTGTGCAGTCATACGGCGGATGTTCATATGCCGCCAGTACAGTGTTCTTTCGGTAGGATACCGAGTTTCAGCCCCTGTATAAGGATCCCACACTTCTACCGATGTGTTAATGTAAAGAACACCATGATCGTGACACCATTGGAGAATCTCGCAACAATCGATATTCCAGGCTAAATCTATGATCAAATCGCCCTCTGCAACATAGGTCGCGAGGGTTTTTGCCATATTATCCGGTGTTATTTGATGTTGAATAGAGGTAACGCCCAATGCTGTCCACGGTGATACTTTTTCACGAATATCCTCAAAATCCATAATAGTGACATGAGAATAATCGACGTTTATGTGTTTAAAAAGAACAGGAACGGTACACTGAGAGACAGAGCCAAATCCGATAATCAGTATTTTTTTGTTAAAATTAATCACGATTTTTCACTTTATTTTTGGACAGCTATATATAATTTTAGTTTTTTGTTGGACTAAAAATATGTTCTCAATGGTTAATTAAAATTACACACATCACAGCGCACTGGTATAAGTTCTTTAAATTCGGCACAATATACGGTGATTATCAAAAAATAATGTTGCCTTATTGTTAATTTTAATGATCTTCAAAAGATCGATAAGGTACTGTATGAGAAACTCAAAGCAAAATTACCCACAAACAAAAGGTTTACATCCTGATTTCTCGCGCAAAAGATAACGATGAAAGATCTATCTTAATAAGATTAAATACTTTACTTGATAATCATCCTTGATTTAAGCTGAAGCATAAGCCGTAATTATAACCATCTTTCAAAGAAAACCGCCTGTGAACCCCGATCCCTGGTACAGGTTCAAAGATGTGGATACATTTTCACCGAATAACCGGAACTTCTCAAGACTACAACTATTGCTCCGCCGCCTGACACTACCTCGTTATTATTTATCCGGGAATTTAGGCTGGTGAGCTGATTCTCTGGCATGAAGTTAGCCGATTTGACCATGATAAAAAAAAAATTATCTTTGTTGGCTCATCTTGTAATGATGATCCCCACTCCTCTTCGTGAGGGAAGTTGGCTTTATGCATTTATTCTTGTATTTGCTGGCTGCGCATTCAGTGTGCGAGCCCGTTGAACGTTGTAGACTTTTTCCGAATTCTGAAGCGGCCCCTATGAGACTACTTTTTTCTATCATTCCTCACTTTCATTAGTATAAACGCTTAGAACAACACATTAATCCCGGAGGAACGGCATTGTCATTTGTCCCATCAAAAGTATTTTTCACCAAAGGTGTGGGAAGGCACAAGGAATATCTCTCATCTTTCGAGCTTGCCCTGAGAGAGGCCAAAATTGAGAAATGCAACCTGGTTACCGTCTCAAGTATTTTTCCTCCTCACTGTGAACGCATCACCGTCGAAGAAGGGCTGAAGCACCTCTCTCCGGGTCAGATAACTTTTGCGGTCATGGCCCGTAATTCAACCAATGAGTTCAACCGCCTTATTGCTGCTTCGGTCGGTGTCGCCATTCCTGCTGATGAAACACAATACGGCTATCTTTCGGAACACCACCCGTTTGGAGAATCTGCAGAGCATTCTGGCGAATACGCCGAAGACCTGGCAGCAACGATGCTTGCAACAACTCTCGGTATTGAGTTTGATCCCAACAAAGATTGGGATGAACGTGAAGGTATTTATAAAATGAGTGGCAAAATTATCAATTCCTATAATATTACCCAGTCAGCAGAGGGCGAGAACGGTCTTTGGACAACAGTCATCTCTTGTGCTGTTCTCCTTCCGTAATCGACAGCTCTTCTGCTTCACTGAAGTTGAAAGCGGGACACTATGACGGAATCGATCAAAACAGATGTCCTGGTTATCGGCAGTGGCATCGGCGGACTCTATTTTGCCGTTCATACGGCCGAGTACGCCAGGGTAACGATTATAACAAAAAAAGAGAGCTCCACCTCCAATACCAACTGGGCACAAGGGGGCATTGCGGCCACTATTGACGGCGATGACAGTTCAGATCTCCATATTGCTGACACCCTTGATGCGGGCGCTGGCCTGTGCAACCTGGACATGGTTTCAATCATGGTCAAAGAAGGACCTCAGCACATCAAGCGTCTTACAGAACTTGGCGTCAACTTCACCACCTCCGGCCATGACCATTTGCACCTTGGCAAGGAGGGCGGTCATTCCAGAAGCAGGATTGTGCACGCACAGGATCTGACCGGGCGGGAGGTTGAAACTGCGCTCCTTGAGAGAATCAACAACCATCCCAATATCACCCTGCTTGAACACCATTTTGCCATTGAACTGCTTACGGAGCATCATCTCGGCATCAAAACAAACGAAATCAATTGTTACGGGGCATACGTGCTTGACACGAAACAGCGAAAACCGATAAAAATCCTTGCAAAAATAACGATGCTCGCATCCGGAGGCCTCGGGCATGTTTATCCCTATACCACCAATCCGGAGATTGCCACAGGAGATGGCGTTGCAATGGGATATCGCGCCGGAGCTGAAATTGCCAACATGGAGTTTATCCAGTTTCATCCAACCTCGCTCTACCATCCAAAAGCTGACTCATTTCTGATTTCCGAAGCCGTTCGGGGATTTGGAGGTATACTCAAACTCAAAAATGGGCAGGAGTTCATGCAGAAGTATGACAAGCGGCAGAATCTTGCACCAAGAGATATTGTTGCCAGAGCTATTGACTCGGAGATCAAAAAAAGCGGTGAAGAGTGCGTCTTTCTTGATGTCACCCATATTGACCCTGAGAAAACAAAAGAACATTTTCCGAATATTTACGAAACCTGCCTCCAATTCGGCATCGATATGACCAGGGAAGTAATCCCGGTTGTCCCTGCCGCGCACTATTCATGCGGCGGTATACGAACGGACAGCAAGGGAAGAACCACTCTCGGGCGACTCTATGCCTGCGGGGAAACAAGTTGTACTGGTGTTCACGGGGCAAACCGCCTTGCAAGCAACTCACTGCTTGAAGCTCTTGTCTTTGCCTGGAGATCATCTCTTGATATCCGCAAAGCGCTGCAAGATATCGACAACACCGTCGAATTTCCAGACTGGGACGATACAGGAACGGTCAACCCTGAAGAGTGGATTCTTGTGTCCCATAACAAACGGGAAGCCCAGCAGGTCATGAACGACTATGTCGGTATTGTACGCAGCGACCTCAGGCTGCAGCGCGCGAAGAGGCGTATTGATTTTCTCAAGGAAGAAACTGAGTCCTACTATAAAAAGACGAAGATCACGACACAGATTCTTGAATTGCGAAATATCATCAAAGTAGCAAGTCTTATCATCGAAAGCGCCATGAAACGTCGGGAATCAAGAGGACTGCATTATACCACCGATTACCCGGAAAAAGACGACAAACATTTTCTGATTGATACGGTACTGCGGTCGTTTTAGGAAGAGCGGCAGGCTTCTACTCACCTACCTCACCTCCTGCCAATCCCGGGCATAGCGAAAATCAATCCCGGGAGTTCTTGCGGAGATCTTAGCAATAACGGGCATCATCCTTTTGTACTGGTTTCGGACAACCATCTGTCTGACGCGATCGTAAAAAGACTCTGCAACTCCTTCGGCGAGAATGGCCTGTTTATCCATGCGCTTTTCGAGCATCATATAGAGCAACAGATCAACGGCTTCATAGCTGAACCCCAAATCAGCTTCATCGCTCTGCCCTTCCCAGAGGTCGGCGGAGGGTGACTTGACAATAATCGGTTCAGGAATACAGAGATGACGGGCAAGTCCCCTTATCTGGGTTTTATAGAGATCACCAATTGGATTAACGGCTGAAGCCATATCCCCGAACATGGTGCCATAGCCGAGAAGTAACTCGGTTTTATTGCTTGTTCCTGCAACGAGCCTGCCGTCTCTTGCGGAAACATCATACAAAAAAACCATCCTTGTGCGGGCCATGATATTTCCCCTTCTCAGCAACTGATCCTTCGGTATCAACGAAAAAAAAGAATCCACAACCCCACTAATGGCAATCTCTTCAGACCGTATACCAAGCTTTCGAATCATAAGTTCAGCATGCTCGATACTTTCCGGGCTGCTTGAGGAATATGGCATCATGAGTGCAAGAACATTATCAGGACCAAGCGCCCGAACAGCAAGTTCACAGACAACTGCTGAATCAATACCCCCCGAAAGACCAAGTACTATTGAGTTGAACCCGAACTTGCGAATCTCGTTGAACAAAAATGCCTTGAGAATATCCTCAACAATCTGGTAATCAAGATGAAGATCCTGGTGCTTCATAACTACAGTGCCCTCTAAAAGTTAAAAACCCGCATAGCTGCGCTGATCAGCAGAAAAGCCACAATATTCGCCATCACAACAATGAATGCGGCATTTCTCAGCACAGGACGAGAAAGAGGCGGTTCAAGGTCAAACAGAACGGTCAAGCCATTTTTGCCGATGACAAGAGTATAGCTGAGTGCTATGACGGCAAAAAGCCAGCTCCATGGGCCGGTAAAATAAAAAAGCTCAAACAGCCACACCGGTGTCATCGAATAACAGACAACATTGAGCGTCATTGCCTTGAATCTCTCTGACTGTTCTCGCGCAACCAGGTAACCCACTCCTCCCGTAATAAGATAAAGTACTGCTACATCAATAAGAAAATTAGTAATGGCAAAAAACATGGCTGGCTGCGGAACACCGATCAAGGGGAGTTTGGCAAGCTGCACAAGGGCAATAACCGGCACGGCGTACTCACGAAGCACAGTAACCTCTTTACCTGAAATCCCCTCTTTAAGATCACGCCATAATGTGCGGTTGCGAAACAAGAGGGTGAATATCGCAACAAAAAGTTCTTTAACGCTCATAACAGTTATCGTCTAAGCCATTTTTCAGGGTTTTGCTTGACCCGGCCTTTCCATATCTCAAAATGCACAACTGAACCACCGTCACCCATCTTTCCAGAGACTCCCAACAATTGCTGTGATTTTATAAGATCATCTTTGACCACATTCAACTGGCCAAGATTGGCATACACCGTAAGGTAAGATTTCGGATGGCGGACAATCACAATATTACCAAAAGTGGGAAGGAAAGCGATCTGGACTACTTTTCCTCCTGAAACAGCCCTTACCGGTGTACTGGCCGGAACAGAAATATCAATCCCGTTATTTGTGGTAACAATTTTCAAATCTTTGTCCTCCAGAGATCCGAACTTTTGGGAAACAACGCCGTTTTTTACAGGCCACGGCAATGAACCTGACGAATTTTCAAAATCCGCAGAAACTTTTTCAAGCTCATGTAAATCGTTATTCTGCACCACCTGAACACTCTTTTTTTCAGGAGAGGTCACAGGCGTTTTTTCAATTTTTTTATGTTCTTTATGAGCAGTATCAGTTGCAGGGCCGGTAGATTTTTCTTTTTTCACGATCGCACGTTGCGCCTCAAGACGTTTTGATTCACGTCGCTGGGTTTCCAGACGTTTGGCTTCGAGAATTTTCTTCTGCCTCTCATTTTCAGCCTCCACCGCGCGCTGTTCAGCAAGAATCAACGACTCAATCCTCGATTGCAGCTGCCTGCGTTTTTGCTTTACCGCAGCAAGCTGTGCAGCATATTCCTGTTTATTTTTTTTAAGCCTGTCAAGTACCTCTTCTTTTTCTTTTTTGCTGACCGACCATGTTTTTAACTGCTGCTCCTGCTCCCTGACCATTGCAGCTTTTTGCTGATAGCTTTGCTCAAGGGCAAGACGATTGTTTTCAAGTTTGACGGCAACCTGCTGCAAGTCATTCACATTACGACGAACCGCCCGGGTAAAAAAACCAACATATTGGGCACGCACAAGAGCATTGTTAACCGAACCTGCACTAAAAACATGCTCAACATCGCGATTTCCGCCATATTTATACACTGAAACTGCTGTCCTGCGAAAATCATCAGAAACCTTGTTGTAAATCTGTCGATTACCCTGAAGCTTATCGCGCAGTAGCTCGATATCACCATCAAGCTTTGCAAGATAGTTCTGGTTTTGAGTGATAATCTTTTCAAGAACAAGAATCTGAGTGCGGATATTTTCCAAAACCTTAAAAGACTGCGACTCCTTGCGAGTTGTCAGTGTCAGTTTTAACTGGTACTCCCTGAGTTGTTGTTTCAAGCTTTGGAGGTTCTGCTCGACTGCTGCCCGCTCTCTCATGATCTTCGATATTTCGCTATTTACCGGCTGAGCTGCAACCGCTGAAGAGATCACGCAAGAGAGCATGAAAAACAATAAGAGGAACAGAATTGCGGCTATTCGCATCACTCTGTCAAAAAAAACCGAAGAGACAATAACGTTCATAGAAAACCCGTAGGCATTAATGATTCAAATATATTGCGAAATAAATGTTTCGTACACTTTCAACGCAAGCGGCAGGGAATTTAACCCTTAGCGAATAAATTGGTTACAAAAAAACAGCTAAAAACAGAAAAATCAAGTCAGCTCAAGGTAAAGGATAAAATCTTTTCTTCGCAAACGGTCAGAGAAAAAAATAATTTGTTTTTCATGACCTGAAATAATAGTAAATATCGGTTTTTCATCAGCGAACCAATTACATGGACAAGCTTGTCATAAGAGGCGGACACCGGATCTCCGGGAACATAACAGCCTCAGGCTCCAAGAATACCTCACTGCCGATTATTGCCGCTACCCTGCTCACCGGGAACGGCACCTTTACCCTTCATCGCATCCCCGACCTGAAGGATATCACGACTTTTACACAACTCTTGCGCCATCTTGGGGCAGAAACTGCTTTTTCGGGCAACACCCTGCAAATTTCGTCCCAAAACGTTAAAAATGTTCAGGCACCTTATGAACTGGTAAAAAAAATGAGGGCATCAATCTATGTGCTTGGACCGATGCTGGCAAGGTTCGGCCATGCAAGGGTATCCCTGCCTGGTGGATGTGCTTTTGGTCCAAGGCCTATTGATCTTCATTTAATGGCAATGGAAAAGCTTGGAGCAACAATCACCATTGAAACCGGGTTTATTGACGCTGCCATTCCAGGAGGAAAACTGCGCGGAGGAAATATCGACTTTCCTGTTTCGTCCGTCGGAGCGACAGGAAATGCACTGATGGCTTCCGTCCTTGCCGAAGGAAAAACGACGATCAGCAATGCCGCTGCGGAACCGGAAATTGAAACTTTGTGTAGATTTCTCATCGCCATGGGGGCAAAGATCAAGGGGACTGGCACAACAGAGCTTGAAATAGAGGGGACCAATTCGCTCAACGCCATTGCATTTCATAATGTATTTGACAGAATTGAAGCCGGGACACTTCTTGCTGCCGCAGCCATAACCGGCGGCGACATTACGGTAAACGATGTTGACCCCGAACAAATGAAAGCTGTGCTGAAAAAATTTATTCATGCTGGCTGTAGTATAGAAACAACAGAAAACAGCATTACACTGAAAAGTCCTCAAAAACTTCTTCCTACGGATGTCACGGCAAAACCTTATCCAGCTTTTCCGACTGATATGCAGGCACAATGGATTGCCCTGATGACCCAGGCAGATGGTACAAGCTCTATTACAGACAAGGTCTATCATGAACGGTTTAATCATATTCCCGAGCTGAACCGGCTCGGCGCACATATCGAAATCCACAAGAACCAGGCTATTGTTCACGGACAACAACTTCTTTCAGGAACAAAAGTTATGTCAACTGATCTTAGAGCTTCAGCAAGTCTGGTTCTTGCCGGACTTGTCGCTGAAGGGACGACTGAGGTGCTGAGGGTTTATCACCTTGACAGGGGATACGAGAAGATCGAAATAAAACTGAACAGCCTTGGAGCTGATATCAGCCGGGAAAAGTACAATGAATTTTAAGTTCACCAGGAAAAAGAAGATTATTTTTTTGCATATTATCAACGAAGCCTTATATTAAGTGCCTTTAAAGCCAAGGATTGAGGGCCCTTAGCTCAGTTGGTCAGAGCAAGCGACTCATAATCGCTGGGTCG
>JBAXFV010000055.1:0-8883 GCA_037139755.1 Chlorobiaceae bacterium | reverse complement strand
GGCTGAGCGAAGAGAGCCAGAGTGAGTCATTGAGGCTGTAGCATTGATGACCACCTATTATCTCGGCAGTCGTGCTGTGTGTTCTGAGAAATGATGCCGGAAGTTTTTGTGACAAGGGCCCCGATACAAGCGCAAGGTAGTTCTGCTCTTTGTACCCATGGCGTTTGAAGCTGACCAAAAGGGTGTCAATGTCGAGAGATGGATTGATTTTTGCTGCCGTTATAAGGGCTTTAAGCTGGCCTTCAGGCTGGAAAAGTGGTGCTTTTTTCAGTGAGTCAGGAATGATTTCCTTCCAGAGCCTGCTTTCGCGGATATCTTTAAGACCAATGTAGATAAGGGCGTCGGATTTGCCGGGAATGCGATCAACTATCGCTCTAAGCTCAGGGCTCAGCGGTTCTGGTTGACGGCGTGGTTTCGACCAGTTAACCCAGAGTACCATAAGCAGGAAACAAACCGTGCTGATGGCACTGATAGAGAGGAGAAGTCCGGCTCCTTTTAAAAGGGAGCGTTTTTCAGGTGTTGCGGATGTTGTGTCAGCTCCCGGATTCTTCTCCATACAGCAAAGGATTATGATTTTCTTTTGATGGCTTCACGGGCCAGTGTGTCGCAGCGGTTGTTGTAGGGGTTGTCGCTGTGGCCCTTTACCTTGTGAAACGTGATATCGTGCAATTTAACCAACGTCAGGATTTTTTGCCAAAGATCGATATTTTCAACACTTTTTTTTGCTGCTGTTTGCCAGTTATTGGCGGTCCAGCGTTTCAGCCACCCGTTGTTGATGGCGTTGACAAGATAGCTTGAGTCGCTGTAAAGGTCGACCATGCACCTCTCCTTGAGTGCGTCGAGCGCCTCTATTGCGGCACTGAGCTCCATACGGTTATTGGTTGTGGCTGGCGAATATCCCGAAATTTCACGGATCGAAGAGCCGTACATCAATAATGCGCCCCAGCCGCCCGGGCCGGGATTGCCGCTGCATGCGCCGTCGGTGTAAATGATCACTTTTTTTTCCATCGACTCCATCGACAAAAAAAGCTCAACCATGCAAGGGTTGAGCTTTTACATCATATTGAAAACTTTTTTATAAACGCCGGGTACAGCTTTACTTCACCAGTTTGGCGAGCTCGGCGGTGCCGGTTTTAGCAATAATTTTCATGGCTTTTGCAGAGAGCTTCACCTTTACAAACCGCTTTTCCTCTTCAATCCAGATTCTTTTTGTGTGGAGGTTTGGCTCAAAACGGGTGCGGACATGGTTATTAGCATGTGACACCGTATTACCGTAAATGGGTCTTTTGCCGGTCAGTAAACAAACTTTGGACATGGTGCGATCAATTGTGTTAAAAAATGAACCGGAATATAATAATAGTTTTGTAAACAGGAAACGTATTGTTTCAGGGTCGGATCCCTACGGCGCAGACCATCATAGATATAACATAGAGGAGGGTTCCGAAAGCGTTGTACCAGACGGCTTTTTCCTCCGGATGTGCAATCAGGATTTTCTGCATGGGCAGTTGAGCTATCAGCAGCAGAATTGCGATTACCGTTGTCGTCATTGAGCCTTTGACTACAAGAATAGTAATTGCGGCAAGCTGTGCGACATCCATGATAATAGCGGCCAGAATAGCGGCCCTTTTTTCACCAAGCTGTACCGGGATTGAAGCAACTTTGCGGATATTGTCGCCGACAATTGATTTGAAGTCGTTCAGGGTCATGATGCCATGGGCACCAAGTGAAAAAATAAGAGCCAAAGCAATAGTTTCGCCCGAAGGAATACCCTGAGTTATTGAAAAACTGCCCGTCAGCCAGGCAACGCCCTCGTAGGCAAGCCCGACAATAAGATTACCGAACCAGCCGTTTCTTTTTGCTCTGATGGGTGGGCCGGAGTATGCGTGTGACATCAGCACTCCGACAAAAGCGATGAGAACGACATAGGGGTGAATGGAGAGTGCTACGAGAAATCCTGTAACGATAAGGCCGAAGGTAATTAGCCAACTTGCCGATTTTGATATTTTGCCCGCAGGAATCGGGCGGTCAGGCTCATTGATGGCATCAACTTCGCGATCAAAGTAGTCGTTCATGGTTTGCGACATGGCGCACATGAGCGGCCCTGCAAGAAGGACGCCTCGCAGGAGAATTGACCAGTTGTCGGCAATATTTTCGCCAGTTGATACGACGCCACAGGCGAAGGCCCACATAGGAGGAAACCAGGTGACCGGTTTCATGAGCGGCAAGATAGCAGACGGCTCAATCCTGAATCCAGGCTTGTTGACATTTTCAAGAGCCTGTTCAATGACTTTGCGCCTTGAATCGCTGACTCCTGACTGGAGAAGCTTGTCGGCAAGGCCTTGCTGCTTTTCAGTGGTTAGAGTGTCGCGTCCGTTCATGGGTATAAGTAATTCTCCTTTCGGCTTAAAGCAAGGCAAATAGTATACAAGTTTTTTGGCAAAAACATAAGGATTTAGTTAATGACCGGTCTGTACTTCACAGTGAGCTCCGCGTTGATTTTCAGAATCGCATTAAATTTTTTCTCAGAATGACCGCTTTCCAGAGCATTTTTTGCCATAATAAACCCATCATTAATACAGACAGCTTTTCCTGAAACGTAGCAAGCCATAGCTGAGGTGAACAGTGCGGCATCGAGGTGAGCTGCCGGAGCACTTCCGTCAAGGATTCTGCGGATAATGAGTGCATTTTCATCTTTTCCTCCCCCCTGGATTTCCGACAGGGCATGCCTTGTCAGCCCAAACTCTTCAGGATACAGGGTATGAGGTGTTGCACACCCATTCAAAATTTCGATAATATGTGTTGGACCGTTGAGGCTTGGTTCGTCAAGAGCTATGCCCTCTTCAGTCATCGAATGAACAATCAGGGCATGGCGGGTTCCTGTCTGCAGCAGTACCTCGGTATAGAGTTCCATCAGTTCCCGGTTGAAAACACCCACAAGCTGCCGTTTTGCTCGTGCAGGATTGATGAGAGGACCGAGAATGTTGAATATCGTTCTGATGCCCAGTTCTCTGCGAATATTGGCAACTCTTTTCATGGACGGATGATACAGGGGGGCAAACAGGAAGGCAAATCCCGTCTCCTGAAACAGCTCTTTTGTTGCTTCCGGTGGAAGATCAATAGCAAAGCCAAGGGCTTCAAGAACATCGGCACTTCCGCAACTGCTTGTTACCGAACGGTTTCCATGTTTGGCAATAAGGACGCCCGCACTGTTTGCAATAATTGATGCGGTTGTTGAAATATTAAAAGTTCCGGCATGATCACCGCCGGTTCCGCAGGTATCAACGGCGTCATCATCGAGCGTGATAGTGTTAGCTTTTTCCATCAGGCTGTAATATGCGCCTGCTGCTTCTGCTGAAGTAACTCCTTTTTTTTGCAGGAGGGCAAGTATTGCTGCTATGACAATCTCGGAAAAAAGACCATCCATGATGCTGTTCATGCAGAACGTCATCTCTTCCAGTGAAAAATGTTCTGCTGCAAGAAGCTTTTGAAGTAATTTTTTTTGTGGCATGAAGCTGACTGGTTGGCAAATAATTACAAATTGTGTAAATGTAAGTAATATTAAACATTTGATGTACAGGTAAATACTAATGGGAATTGATTGTCTTGAGTGTTGCCGTATGGAGCGATCGGGATGATTTTATCAATCAGAGGGTATTTTTAATGGATAAAACGCAGGTAACGTTGTGCAGGGAAGAGTCT
The DNA here is from genome assembly GCA_037139755.1 of Chlorobiaceae bacterium. Lineage (GTDB taxonomy): Bacteria > Bacteroidota > Chlorobiia > Chlorobiales > Chlorobiaceae > Chlorobium. The sequence goes on along the minus strand of JBAXFV010000055.1, from coordinate 5,184 downwards.
TTGAGGATGGTTTTGCGAAAAATGATGTGTCTGGCTATAGATGCAACTATTGTGAGCGATCTTTCTGTTATTCGGTGGCTGACAGGTTTCAGCGGATCAAGTGCCCGATTACTCATTACCACGGAAAAAAGCTGGCTGTTTACCGATTTTCGCTACAAGGATCAGGCCGCCGGAGAGGTGTCAGTGGCTGAAACGGTTATTGCCACTGACGGGTTTGCGGCTGAGCTTGGATCTGGCCGTTATTTTCTCGGAGAAACAGTTGCACTTCAGTCCGATAATGTCACATGGCACGAGGCAACCCGGCTTATCGAACAGATTCTTGGTAAACAGCGCGTTATACCCGTAGATTCATTTTTCGATGAGTTCAGGATGCTGAAGAATGATATTGAGCACTCAAAGATGCGACGTGCAGCAGAAATAAGCGAACTTGCGCTTGAAAAAGTGCTCCCGATGATTTCGCCATCAGTCTCAGAGCTTGACATTGCAGCGGAGATCACCTACCAGCAAAAAAAGCTTGGTGCGGAAAAAGACTCTTTTGACCCCATTGTGGCTGGAGGGGCACGTTCTGCAATGCCTCATGCAGCGCCGTCAAAAGCACACTTCAAGGCAGGTGAGCTGATTGTTATCGATATCGGGTGTGTCTATGAAGGGTATGCGTCCGACCAGACGCGAACTGTCGCACTTGGCCATGTGTCAAGTGAAGCAAGGGAGGTCTACCGCATTGTGCAGGAGGCGCAGCAGCTTGGTATTGCTTCGGCAAGGTGTGGTATGATGGCAAAAGAACTTGATGCTGAGGTTCGCCGCTTTATTGCCGCTCATGGCTATGCAGATGAGTTTGGCCACGGTCTCGGTCACGGTGTTGGTCTTGATGTGCATGAGGAGCCCAGGATCAGCCCGAAAGGAGAACACGAGTTACAGGAAAACATGATATTCACTATTGAGCCAGGCATTTACCTTCCAGGAAAATTCGGGGTTCGCATTGAGGATACGGTAGTGATGGGTCCTTATGGTGCTACTCCCTTGCAGCAGTTCAGCAAAGAGCTTCTTGAGTTATAACAGAAACTGAATGAAAGTATGAACAGCAGCTATTGCATGGTTATTACTACCGCTCCCGATCGTGAGGCAGCCGAAAAGCTTGCTGAAAACATTCTCAACAATAAGCTTGCTGCCTGTATCCAGATGGCCGATATCCGAAGCTTTTTTCTCTGGGAAGGGGTGCTGCGGAAAGAGGAGGAGGTTGCCTTGTATATCAAAACCACCGAGGCCCGTTACAACGACCTCGAAAGCTATATAGAAGAGTATCACCCCTATGATGTTCCGGAAATCATCAAATTGCCTGTAACTGCAGGATTGCCCGGCTACCTTGACTGGCTTGATTCGACAACAGGCACTTTTTCTTCAGGTTCTTTTCCATGTTGCTGACCATGCACATGATTCCTGAGTCAACGGCATTCATTATTGCCCGAAACAGTGATCAGCCAGGAATGGTATTTTACAGGAATTTTCCATTGCTATTTGGAATAAGGAAAAAGAAATGATAGATTTTTCCGTAGACTGCGGGGGCAAGCCTTTCTTTTATTGAGTCATACGCTCTTCGAAAAAAAATGCAACAATGATTGAAAAAAAAGAATTATTAAAAAAAATCAGTGCTATCGAGCAAAGCGAAGAGTCAGTTATTGCTATTTACTCGAACCATATCCAGCATGTTCTTAGATATTCAACACTTGGCAAGGATGTTCAGGTTAAGATACTGGACATGCTTCAAAAGTTGAATACGGATCTGCAAGACCATAAATCCACGACAAAGCAACTCATTGACTCCATTGTAAAGAGCGGAAAAAATGTTTTTTAATAAAGAGTTCCTTGGATTCTTTGGATCCATGACAGAAACTAAAAAACAGAAGCGAGATATTCTCACCACCCTCGTTGCTGAAGTTGCTGATACGGGCATTGAAACTTTGCCGGTCACAGGCTTGGGTGTGGAGACACACGTTGATCAGATTCAGCAAAGTCCCGAGCCTGTTAAAAACATTCCAGCTCATGACGCTACCCCTCATTTTCAATCTACCACATTGCAAACTGTCCAAAGTATGAATATGCTTAAGCATCCATTAGGGGAGGTTTTTGGTTTTACGACAACTGACCAGTCACCGAAGGCACAACGGTATCGTTCGCACCGCCATTGTCCATTCAATAACAAGGTACCTAACTGCACCAATGACCAGAGCAAAAATCCTCTTGGAGTGTGCAGTGTTTTATACAATAATAAACCGGTCATCACCTGTCCTGTCCGTTTTCGTGAGGACTGGATGATTACTGACGATGCCGCCTCGTTCTTTTTTGAAGAGGGCGTTCGCTGGAGCTCATTAACAGAGGTTCATCTGAATGATGCCGGCGGGACATCAGCAGGGAATATTGATGTAATGCTTGTTGCTTATGATGAGCGAGGCAAAATGATTGACTTTGGGGCACTGGAGGTTCATGCTGCATCCATAACAGGGAATTTACGTGAACCGTTTGAATATTACATGCAGGATTCATCGTCTAATTTTTTAATGGACTGGTCAGCGCAACCGAACTATCCGCAACCGGATTTTCTTTCAGCGGCCAGGAACAGTCTTGTTCCACAGCTCTTGTTTAAAGGCAGGATTTTGCATTCATGGAACAAGAAAATGGCGGTGGCGATTAATCAAAGCTTGTTCGAGACTCTTCCTTCCTTTAGTCGAGTGAAAAAGGAAGAGGCCGATATAGCATGGCTCATTTACGATCTTGAACTGGTAAATGATGGAGGAAAAGAACGTTATCAGCTTAAAAAGACTGATGTCGTTTATACGCAATTCCAACCAACGCTTTCGGCTCTAACGGCGATTGCCCCCGGTAATGTTGGCGATTTTGTAAGATTCATTCCTGAATTAGCCGGTTAAGAATGGCATATTGAACCAACCAGGAGTCGTGCACAAGTGACAAGCTATCATGCTTCTCCTGCACGACTCTGCCGATAACATCTCCTGTGACTGCGAGACAGGGATAATGAGTCAAGGATAACGCCTGTTTATCTTTCCCAGTGCTCAGATGCAGGGAGCCCGGCTATATAATGGGTCATCATCATATCCCATTCTACCTTTCTGATCTCGGTTAGCGTACATGAAAACCCCGCTTTCGTGATGAATTCACTCAAGCGCTCCTTAAGCTCAGCATCTGATTTCAGCTTTTCGATAAACTTTTTTGCCTGCTCTTCTGACATAATAAGCTCCTTTTATTATATAGTCGGAATAAAACAACGTGTTAATGTTTTGATTTGATTCCTCTGTAAGACGTGCGTTAAGGGTTACAATAGCTATACGCATATAAAACAGTACTGCACGCTAACAACTATCTTTTCTCGATAAAAGTTCATTATTCGCTTACATTATTTTATTCCGGCATAGAAAAGTAGGGATAAGCAGCTTGGGGCGGGGGGTGCCAATCGCATCACCATTACCACGGAAAAGACTTTATGTAAGTTTTCCATGGTAATGGTGGTGATGATGGTTCTGTGAAAAACCTGTTTATTTAACTGGCCAGTTCGGGAATAAATTTCACAAAATCGCCAACATTGCCAGCAGATATTGCCGTGATGGACGACAGCGTCGATTGGAATTCCGTGTAGACTACATCAATTTTTTTAAGCTGATAGCGTTCTTTATCTCCTTCATTTATCAGTTCAAGATTGTAAATAAACCAGGCGATATCAGCATCTTCTTTTTTAACGCGACTCAAGGCAGGAAGAGTGTCGAACAAGCTTTTATCGATGGCTACAGCCATTTTCTTGTTCCATGAATGCAAAATTCCGCCTTTAAACAAGAGCTGTGGAACAAGACTTTTCCTGGCCGCTGAAAGAAAATCAGGGTGTGGATAGTTCGGTTGCGCTGTCCAGTCCATTGACGCATTAGACCTTGAATCCTGCATGTAATATTCAAACGGTTCACGTAAATTTCCGGAAATGTATGCGGCATGAACCTCCACCGCGCCGAAGTCAATGATTTTTCCTCGCTCATCATAAGCAACAAGCATAACATCAAGATTTCCTGCTGATTTTCCATTGGCATCATTCAGGTGTACCTCTGTTAATGAACTCCAGCGCGTGCCCTCTTCAAAAAAGAAGTCAGCGGCATCGTCGGTAATCATCCAGTCTTCACGAAACCGGACCGGGCAGGTGATGACCGGTTTGTCGTTGTGTAAAACACTGCATACTCCGAGAGGATTTTTCAACTGGTCGTTTGTACAGTTAGGAACCTTGTTGTTGAATGGGCAATGGCGGTGCGAACGGTACCGTTGTGCTTTTGGTGACTGGTCTGTTGCTGTAAAACCAAAGACCTCCCCTAATGGATGCTTAAACGTATTCATGCTGTGAACAGTTTGCGAAGTGGTAGATTGAAGATGAGTGTTCGAATCGGGAGTCTGGATATCGTTAACAAACGTAATAATCGGCTGAAGTTTTTCGACGTGTTTCCGCTCTTCCATGTCTGTGCGTGGTAAAATAGTTTGCGCAATAACAGGTTGGAAATGAGCGATTGTATCATGAGTCGGGATTTCGGCAACAAGCGGAAGATTTTCCTTAACTTGTTCTACAGCTTGCAGTTCTTCGTTTTCCGGGGGACGCAGAGTAGTTTGCAGGGTGGCCGGTTGAGCAGAACTGGCAGGTTCGATGAATTCCTCGCCGTTAACAAGATCAATACTTTGCTGAAGGTGATCAACATGTCGTTGCTCATCCATACCGATGCGAAGCAAAGTCTTTTTTATGTCTGAATCATCAACATCAGCCGCAAGAGAATTGAAAATATCACGCTTCTGTTTTTTTATCTCCATCATGGAGCCGAAAAATTCGAGCAAATCTTTATTAATAAACATCTTTTGCGCTTGTTATAATGGATTCTATGAGCTGCTTTGCCGTGGATGTATGGTCAGTTACTATCCGAATCCATGTTTTGGAAACATTTAGGGTATTTGTATCTGACAGTCTTTCTCCAACATTGTCAGCATCATTCATTAAAAGTACACCGTAAAACTCGGCATATATATTATGAGCGTTAGATACTTAAAAAACTTATCATTTCTTTTTTCTTATTCCAAATTGTAATCTTTGCTACTATTAATAAAATACACTCTCCTGTAATGCATGAAGAGAAGCGGGAGTGTGTATTG
>JBAXFV010000054.1:0-9123 GCA_037139755.1 Chlorobiaceae bacterium | reverse complement strand
AAGTTTTCTGTCAGAGATAAAAATGGAAGAACCTTTGATGTTATCGGGTTTGATCGTCCCGATATCCATGCAGAGTTGCTGTCGGTCGCTCGTCCGGTATTTAGCATGGTCTACTCAGTTGAAAAAAGGATATGGAACAACAGGGAGCAGTGGCAGATGAAGCTGAAAGACCTTGATCTTCGCAACCGGCCTTAAGTTTCAGGCACTTTTTTTTCATGGTGGATTTTTGTCAGTACTCCTGCAAGTGATGAAAGAGCGGAAATACCGAAAAAGATGAGCGACAGCGCCACACCGGCATTGGTTTCAAGCTGGATAAAGTTAAGAAGATAATAGAAGGTTACCTCTCTTGCACCGGCACCTCCGATGGTAATTGGCAGAATAGTGGCCACCGTTGACATCAGGAAGATTGCCAGATAGTCGATATGGTTGGCTTGCAGTGAGATTGCCTGGAGAATGAAGAATGCCGATATGACCTGCGCGATCTGCACCAGCATCGATTCCAGTGCAGTGATGGTAAACACTCCGATGAACTGTGTGTAGAAAAGTTTGTTCAGAAGCAGCGCCAGAGGGTAGATTGCGACGAGCAAGAGCCATGCATAGGGAACCAGTTGGGGAAGTTTCAAGGCAAAAGTGCTTGGCAGCAGCAGTATGACGGAGAGAAACACAAGGGCAAAAATCCCGCAGATCCTGTCCCACAAGACGGCGTGAAAGACATTGATCATCTTCATGCCGTGGTTTTTCTGCAGGACATAGATTTTGTAGCCGTCACCGCCAATACCTCCTGGAAGAAAGAGATTATAGAACATTCCGAGATAGTAAAGCTTCAGGTTATACAGGGCGGAAAGCTCAATACCGATCGCCTTGAAAAAACGATTCAGGCGCACCGCATTAAAAAGCTTGGAGATATTGAAAAACAGGAGAGAGAGAAGAAGATACCATGGGTTGGCGCTTCTGATGATACCGAACAGTTTGGCAACATCTGTTTTTCTCAGTACCAGATAAAGGGCCAAGCCAGTGACAAGAAGCTGGAGCAGAGGTTTGAGCAGCTTTTTCAGGTTGAATTTACTCTTTCCCGACAATCTTTTTGATGATATAGGGTTTCTTGTTCTGTGACTCGTAATAGGTGCGCATGATGAATTCAGCAATGAAGCCGGTCGTGATCAACTGAATGCCGATAAAGGTCATGATAATTCCCAGAGAAAGCAACGGTCGGCCACCGATTTTCTCACCAAGAATTTTGAGGGCAAGCAGATAAAAATTCAGGGCTATACCAATAAAAAGGGAGAGAAAACCAAGGGTGCCGAAAAGATGCATCGGTTTTTGGCTGTATTTCTGGAAAAAGACCATGAACAGCAGGTCACTCAGTACTTTAAAGGTACGCCCGATGCCATATTTCGATGTGCCGAACTTTCTCGGGTGATGCCGGACATCAACCTCTTCCATTTTTGCGCCGTACAGTTGCACAAGCACCGGTATAAAGCGGTGCAGTTCACCGTAGAGGCCAAGATTTTTTGCCACATCCTTTTTGAAGACCTTCAGGGTACATCCATAGTCCCGGATATGCACATTGGTCAGGTTCCTTATCATCGCATTGGCTATCTTGCTGGGAATTTTTCGCAGAATCATCCCGTCCTGCCGTCCCGCCCTCCGGCCTGCGACAACATCAAGATCGTGGTCATTAAGGTATCGCATCATCATCGGAATATCTGACGGATCATTCTGCAGATCACCGTCCATCGTAGCTATCAGCTCGCCGCGCGCATGATCAATGCCGGCGGCCATTGCGGTTGTCTGCCCGTAATTCTTGTTCAGCACAACGAGATGTGCATTATCGGGAGCATATTTTTGGATTTCAGCTACGGTGCCGTCGGTAGAGCCGTCGTCAACCAGAACAATCTCATGCTCAACGGCAGCAAGAGAGAGTGCGAGAGCTGCAAACAGGGGCTTGATGTTCTCAGCTTCATTCATGACCGGTATGACGACCGAAAGCTTCATGATATTGTATTCATTGCCTTAGTTTTGCCATCACAATGCCGTATTTGCTGTAAAGCACGGTTGGATGTTGAAGTTGATCAAGCTGTTTGACCGTTGTCAGAACAACCTCGCCCGGTTCAGGGCTCCGTTTTTCAACAAAAGACTCCGAATATACTAAAAAAGAGGGGTTATAGCTTTCCCACATGACGATTTTATAGCCCTCTTTTTTAGCCAGAAGAGCCGCTTCTTTTACCGGTTCCTGGAGAAGTTTTCCTGCAAGAGGCATAAGGTAAAAATTGATAAGAACAGAAAAGACAACGCCTGAGGCAATAAGCTTGCCGGCAGCAGGCAAGTGAGGTAAAAATTGTATGGCGGTGACCGCGATAATGGCGGAAATAACCACGAAGAGATACGTTGCTCCCGTGAGTTCTGTTGCACCGACAAGCAGTGCATGTATATAGCCATCATTAATTTCGAGCAAAGCTCTTTCCAGGAACAGGGGAAGACACGCAAGCCCTGCAAGCAGAAGCAACGGCCACAGCACAAAACGCCAGGGATGGCTGCTTAAAGGCAGTGCCCTGGCCATAAGAATAAAAAGAGGGGTATAGCCATAGATGACGTAGTGCGGCAGTTTTGTGCCGGAGAGTGAGAAAAAGAGAAAGACAAAACCAAACCAGATGAAAAAAAAACGGTTAGTTCTGTCAGAAAGCAGGGTTTTTGCTCTGAACAAAACCGTAAAGAAAAGGCCGGTAAAAGGCATCAGGCCAAGAATAATGACCGGAAGGTAATAGAAGAGGGAGCCCGAGTGCCCCTCAAAAGAAGTGTTGAAGCGGCTGATATTATGTTTAAAGAAAAAGCCGTTGATAAAATCCATGCCCTGGTCATGGTATTCAAGCAGATACCAGGGAAGGGCAATGGCCAGAAAGATTATAATTCCTGAAGGAGAGAGAATCATTCCAAGCCATTTTTTCAATGTTCTGTCCTGCAGGGAGAACAAAAAGGTGACCGCAAACGGAATAACAAGTGCTATCGGCCCTTTGGTGAGCATACCGAACCCCGCTGCGGCAAAGGCAAGATGCAGCGCCTGCTTTGAACCGGTCTTATAATGGTCGAGGAGTGCAAACATGGTTACGGCAAGAAAGAAGTTCAAAACCCCATCGGCGATGGCCGCTTTTGCAATAACAATCACCTGCAGTGACAGCACCATCATTGCCGCAGCAAGAAAAGCCTGACGATTGCCGGACTCTTTGCGCACAAAGAGAAAAATCGATGTAGCCCAGGCGGTTCCTGCTAGCGCCGAAGGCAGCCTGAAGGCAAACTCGTTAAGTCCGAAAAGTCTGATCGCAGCGAGTTGCAGCCAGTAAATAAGTATCGGTTTATCAAATCGGGGAGCACCGTTCAGGTAGGTGGTCAGATAATTTTTACTGATGATCATCTCACGTGTTGCTTCACTGAATGCCCCTTCATCGACATCAAAAAGTGGCGCGGATCCCAATGCCGCAAAAAAACTGACCAGAATCAGGATGGCCAGTGTTGCAGGGAGCCAGGCGGGTTCAGATTTTATTTGATTCAGAGACATCTAATTTCAACTTGAAAAAGTGGTTATAAAGAAGAACCGAAGAGACAATTCCCAGGAAAGAACCGGCGATGACATCGCTGATGTAGTGCTGGGAAAGAAAAATACGACTGAAGGCGATCAATAGAGCGGCAAAAAAAGCCGCAAATCGCCAGCGAGGGTAAAGTATGGAAATAAGCATGGCGACACTGAACGCCGTTGCTGAATGGCCGGAGGGAAAGGATGTCCATGCGTATTCCCAATGGAAAAAGTCAAAACCGAAAAGCCGTTCACTGAAATAGAGTTTTGGTCGTGCTCTGCCTCCGATATATTTGATCAGGTCTGCGGTTAATCCGGATAACGCGACAGAGGAGAAGAGAAAAAGCCCGGAATATGCCGTAGCTGATTTTTTTTTCCTGAAAACGACAAAAAGCAACAAGCCACCTAAAAGGTAGTAGAGTGAGTCGCCAAAAAGCGTTATCTTTTCAAAAAGCTCATAAACCAGGTTTTTTTCCAATGAGTGGAACCATAACGCAGTCTGAATATCCACAAAGGAATAGCTGAGAATGCAGAGGCAGGTTATTGTTATGAAGGCCGTTACCCACTGAAGAGTGCTGTTCATGAGGTATCGTTAATTATTATTGCTCATTAATAGGAAAATACATTAAATTTTAAAGATGACGTGTCGTTTTTATACTGTCAGACAATTGACGGCTTTCGGAAGATAAAGGGAAGGTGTTGCATGTGGGGATGAATGCGGTATCTTATTATAAATCGTTGTGTTATTTTGTTAAAGCTGATTTTGTAGGCGCTTGATGAAGTATATATACGAAAACAGTGTAATTTTTTTTGAAATCTATATTTATTCAGGTGAGATGCAATAAATAGATTTGACTGTTAAAATTAAACAACGCAAACACTATATTCACAGTGTTTGCGTTGTTTCCGTTTGTTACTATCAAACCTTTTTTTGAGTTAAAATAAAATTATTAAAAGGATGCCGTATATGTTATTGCGTTTTGAAAAACAGATAAAAATTACAATGGAGCTGTTTCAGAGACTCAGTACTTTATTTATGCTTCTTTTAGTTATTATGATATCTGGAGTGAACATAGCTGCCGCAAAAAAGATTCCATCCAGAGTCACTCCCCTTTCAATCACAAAAAGTACGCAAGGAACTCTCATAGCTTCTGATACACCAGTTGAAGGCGCAAAACTGGTCACTGTCGGAATTTATGGTATCAACATCTATAACATGGATGTGAGATCGAATACTTATCATATAACGGCATATCTATGGATGAGATGGAAGGGTGATTATGATCCTGTCGAATCACTTGATTTTGTCAATGGTGTCGAAGATTGGGGTTTGGTTAAAAAAGTTATTATGAAAGAGCCTGAATTATTAAGCAATGGTGAAAAGTATCAGGTAATTCGTATTGATGGTGTTTTTTTTCAGCCGTTTGATCTAAAGAATTACCCTCTTGACAAGCAGGAATTATCGTTATATCTGGAAAACTCTTCAGATACTTATGACAAGATTTTTTATGTTCCTGACAGGGTATCTTCAGGTTATGATGTTGGTCTGATAGTTCCAGGGTGGAAAGTAAATGGTTTAACCTCAAAGAGTTACATTCATGATTACGGTACTGATTTTGGTGAAACCGGTGTAACCAGGGCGTCAAAATATTCAGTTGTGAAATTTGCATTCCATGTTGATCGTGAAGTCAATGTTTTTCTCTTGAAACTGTTTATTCCGTTGCTTATTGTTCTGATGACGAACTGGTTTTCATTGATATTAAAACCTACCTATATTGAAGTAAGAACGACGATGCCTGCGACGGCATTATTAACTCTGGTTTTTCTTCAGAAATCTGCAATGGACGCAATTCCTGAATGTCCATCACTGGTTTTAATGGACAAAATATACCTTCTTGCCTATTTATGTATTGTTGTCACATTGCTTCAGATAATATGGGTTAATGTCTATATGGATAGAGAATCTCCTGAAAGTATCCAGAAGATGATAAAAATTGACAGAATCAGCTTTATCGCTCAGATATTGTCATTCGTTGTAGTTTTTGTTGGGTTAATGCTGCAAATAATATATTCCTGATATTTTTAGGGTAAGTGGAGTTGCTTTTTCGTCGGTAATGCTGCCGGATGCATGATGTTTACGAACATTGCAAAACAAGTTGCATCCGGTTCTTTTGGAGAGCCATTTTAAAAGCGAATGAATTTATGAGTGGCACAACACCAGCAGAAAGTTCGCACCATCATGATGCCAGTCATCATCATGACAATTCCGGTCACAACCACCATCGCCATGATGATGCCGTTCATCACCATCATCATGTCTCCGGCAACATCAAAACTGCGTTTTTCCTCAATGCAGGGTTTACTGTTGTTGAAATCGCAGGAGGAATTTTAACCGGCAGTACAGCTATTCTTGCTGACGCCGTCCATGATCTTGGTGATTCCTTTGCACTTGCCCAGGCATGGTACTTTGAGAGCAAATCCGTTGAAGAGAGCAGCGCGCGATACTCTTATGGTTACAAACGATTCTCTCTGCTTGGAGCACTCATCAGTACGGCGGTACTGCTGACCAGTTCGCTCTTTGTGCTTGCCAATGCTATACCCCGTATTCTGGAGCCGCATCATCCCAATGCTGGAGGAATGATTCTTCTTGCTGTGGTAGGAGTTATGGTCAACGGTTTTGCCATGGCAAGACTGTCGAAAGAGAGTGGCATGAATGCCAAAGTTGTAGCGCTGCACTTGCTGGAAGATGTGCTCGGCTGGATCGCTGTACTCGTTGTTGCTGTTGTTCTCTACTTCTGGGATGTTCCGGTGCTTGATCCTCTTCTTGCCATCATCATTACGCTTTATATTTTATCCGGTGTCTTAAAAAATCTGAAAGCAATGTTGCCGGTTTTTCTGCAAGCGGTGCCCGACAAGTTCGATCTTGATACGGTTACCAGGGAAATTGAGGGTTTGGAGCATATTCATGCTGTTCATCACGCCCATATCTGGTCACTTGACGGGGTGCATAACGTTTTCACTGCTCACCTTGAAGTGGATTCCCTGCTTGATGCTGAAGCCTACATGCAACTCAAAGAGCTGATCAGAACGCTGGTCGACCGATATGGTCTGTACCACTCAACAGTGGAAATCGAATATCCAGGTGAGGCATGCAGGAATGTTCAACCCTGAGATTTTTGCTTCTATCCCACTGAATAATGGTGACGTATAAATACTGACTTTATTTTTTAGAGTTTTATAGGATAATTAGTTATGTGTTCTTGTTGTCATTTGAATTAAGTATTTAATTGTTGTTTTTATCGGTAAAATCTTATATTTGTGAAGAGGATGATTTTATCTTTAACTGACAAATTCAATCATCAATAAAAAGGAGATTAAGAGCTATGGGGATCAAAAAAACGTGCATCGTTCTTGCGGGCACATTATTCACCTCTCTTGTGACAACGTCTATGGTGCAAGCCGAAGATGTCAAAGGGAGCTTGTCAATTCTGTATTCACCTCACACAACACATCTCAGTGCGCCTGGATATTTGCAAGCGAATTATCAGCTTCCAAAAGATCATGAAAATAAAGGGAAAGGATACTATGGGGTTCAGGGAGAGGTAAATTATGGAAAATATTTACTTTCGGTAAACTACCTTACTGGCACATCGAATACTATTGCTGGCGGAGTTGATGAGACTGCTTTCTCTCCAACCTTTAATCCCCTTACCCATGAAACTTCTGAAGTACTTGATCTTTGTGCTGGATATACTATTCTTGAAGGTGGGACTTTTGGTAAGGTAACTCCTACGCTTGGATATTTTAGGATGTGGGCCAGCCCAACAATCTCGGCACCGAATTGGTATGATGGTCTTGAGTTTGGCGTAAAAGGATCGTATAAATTGCATGACAGGTTGATGCTTACCTATAAGTATGGGTATGTTCCTGATGTTGTAGTACATGGATATATGATAGATGGTATACCCGGCTATGTTCCTGGTCCTTTAATGGCAGGGAGATATTTGGTGAATTATATGATTGGAGCTGAAGTGCTTCTTAGTAAGGATATCAGTGTAATAGGTGGTTATCAGAATATTAGGGCAGTGAATAAGGTGGTTATTGATGGGAGTCAGGCGATTGTCAAATTTACCGGATTCTATGTCGGCGGTTCATATAATTTCTAATTACTGGGTACAAGAGACAGGTAGTACTATTTTCACATTTCATGAATAAATGATTATGGACTTCAAGAAATTTCTTGACAATCACATAAGACTCCTTGCCGACGGTGATGCAGGAGCATTGGTGGAGAATGATTACCATGATGATGCAATAATGTTTCTCATGCTGGGCGGGGAAGGGCAGCTTATTTCCGGCAAAGAGTCATTGAGAGAACAATTTGACATGTACCTCAAAAATATTTATCGGGGCTTTGTTGCCCTTGAAAAAGTGCTCATTTCTGAAGACTCTATCTGTCTTCAGGCCAGGATAAATACCACTGGGGGTGAATTAAGGGTGTGGGATGCGCTGTATATGAAAGATGGAAAGATATTTCGCCATTATTCCGGTATGATGTAATTAATCATTATTAACGTTAATAAGAATAATCATGAAAAAAGTATTGGTACTTGCATCAAATCTTGGATTATGGGGCGAAGAACTTCAGGCTCCGTGGGATGCTATGAACAAAGCTGGTTTTAAGCTGACTCTTGCGACTCAGAGAGGAATCACTCCGCTTCCATTACAGTTGAGTGTTGACAAGAGTTTTGTTGATCCTGTTCAGCAGTATAACGTTAACCCTGCAGAAGTTGTGGACAGGATTCTGGAGATATTGAAAACCGGCGAATGGGACAACCCTATAAAAATTGCGGATGCAAAGGCTGATGACTATGATGCCATGGTTATTGTTGGCGGTCCCGGTTCTCCTCTGGATCTGGTTGGCAATGCCAGGGTGCACCGCCTTCTTGAGGCTTTTTATGCTCAGGGGAAAATTTTGGGAGCATTATGCTATGCAGTAGGTGCTTTTGTATGGGCCCGCAAAAAGGAAGATGGCAAGAGTATTATTAACGGCAAGACCATTGTTGCGCACCCAAAAGAGTGGGACTTTACGGATGATCTCCCTTATCCTCTCTATAATGCCACTCCTGCAAATCCGGGCACTGATCTTGTCACACCAGGCTTTGCATTTCCTCTTCAGGTTATTGTTGAAGATGCTGTTGGAGATACAGGGCGCGTCATTGCAGTACCAACAGCAAACAGGAAAAATCCGGTGGCTCATTTTGATTTCCCGTTTGTTTCAGCTCAATCTGTAGAGTCCAGCATCGCATTTGGGGATAAATTGGTAGAGGTTCTGTCAGAAAAATAAGTTGCGGTTGTACTATTTCTCTCTGTGACAGTAAGGCAATTTTTGCAAGACACCATAATGATAAGGCGATGAATCCAGTTAAAAATTTAGTGATTACTACAATCAAAAGGAATAATGTGCAGATACACTGTTGCGCAAGCCCTGATGATGGTGAAAGAGTCAATGCCCAGATTATTGAAACTGCAAATAAGCTGGTTATTATTGATGC
>JBAXFV010000053.1:0-9398 GCA_037139755.1 Chlorobiaceae bacterium | reverse complement strand
ATCCCAAACTTCGTGGCGACAATGACCTGGTTGCGGCGCCCCTTGATTGCCTTGCCGACAAGCTCCTCATTGGTAAACGGGCCGTACATATCTGAAGTGTCAAGAAAGTTCACTCCCAGATCAAGCGCACGGTGGATGGTGGCTATTGATTCCGCCTCGTCCCGCTTGCCATAAAAATCAGACATCCCCATGCAGCCCAAACCCTGTGCCGATACGGTCAGTCCCTTTGTTCCAAGTTTTCTCTGTTCCATAAACCCTCTCTCAATGTTTGAAGTGGCGCATACCGGTAAAGACCATGGCAAGGTTGTTGGCATCGGCGGCCTCAATCACTTCGTTATCCCGGATGGAACCTCCGGGCTGAATGACTGCCGTGACTCCAGCCTCAGCAGCGGCAAGGAGGCCGTCGGCAAAGGGGAAAAACGCATCTGAGGCCACAACCGATCCTTTCAGGTCAAGCCCGACTTCCGAGGCCTTCCAGCGTGCAATTTTTGAGGAGTCAACGCGCGACATCTGGCCAGCGCCAACACCGAAGGTCTGACGGTTTTTGACATAAAGAATCGTGTTCGACTTGATATGCTTGCAGATCTTCCATGCAAACATCAGGTCGGCAATCTCCTCTTCGGTCGGCTGGCGTTTGGTGACAACCTGGAGATCCCCTTTGGCAACAATTTTGCTGTCACGTTCCTGAACAAGCATGCCGAAAGGTGTGGACTTGAACTCCCAGCCGCCTTTGGGCATGACATTGGTCTGGCGCACAAGCCTGCGATCTTTTTTCTTCATCAGCATCTCAAGTACGCCTTCCTCAAAGGCAGGAGCAATGAGAATTTCTGTAAAGATTTCATTGACCGCCTTTGCTGCTTCCATATCAAGAGGACGGTTAAAGGCGATAATACCCCCGAAAGGAGCCTGCGTATCGGTCGAAAAGGCGCGGCGATAGGCTTCAGCAAGCGTCGGGGCCTGTGCAACACCACACGGGTTCGTATGCTTGATGATAACGACTGTCGGCTCTTCATCACGGAACTCTTCGATCAGGGATACTGCTGCGGCTATGTCGAGCATGTTATTGTAAGAGAGCTCTTTGCCATGCAGCTTCTCGAAAAAGTCACCAAAGGAGCGTGTTCCATTCTCATCGGAAAGACGGTAGAGCCCTGCACTTTGATGCGGGTTCTCACCGTAACGCATGTCGAGTTCTCGCTCAAGGCTGACCGTCATGGATGCCGCAGCATTTCTCTGCCCAGCAGCTCCTGCCAGATAAGAGGCAATGGCACGGTCATAACGGGAGGTGAGTTCAAAGACCTTCAAGGCAAGCGAGAGACGGGTGGCTCTCCTGGTAGCCCCGTTATTCTCCCGCATCTCCTGCAGCACAAGCGCATAATCCGCACTGTCGGTGACCACTGTGACCGACTCGTTATTCTTGGCCGCACTCCGAAGCATCGAAGGGCCTCCAATATCAATATTCTCTATGGCATCTTCAAACTTCACATCAGGTTTGGCTACGGTTGCCTCAAATGGGTAGAGGTTCACCACAACCATATCAATAAAGCTGATACCGTTTTCGACCGCCTGCTTTACATGGTCGGCATTCTCCCTTACGGCAAGCAGTCCGCCATGAATTTTCGGATGAAGGGTTTTGACCCTTCCATCCATGATTTCCGGAAACCCGGTGATGGTTGAGATGGAGGCTGCACTGACACCTGCATCCTGAAGCGACTTCAGGGTACCGCCTGTTGAAAAAATCTCAACACCGAGAAGGGAAAGCTCACGGCAGAAATCCACAATACCGGTTTTATCAGAGACAGAGACCAGTGCCCGCTTGATGACAGGATCAGACATTATGCAGAAATTTTATTTATGATTATGTGGCTGTTCATGAAGGCAAAAGGTAAGAAAAAATCCCCAATTATTGTTTTACCGCCCTCGCAATAAATCCACCGATACCCATACATGAAAAATTTTGCACAAGTGCAACGGCAAGACTTGCGAGGGACAACGGTATTTGCAGAATAATCGAGTTAATAATAAGGGTAGTGATGGCGACACCAAGAGCCACGACTACCAGATACTTCCAGATCATGGACTTTGCGACTGATAAAGCCGACCAGAAGAAACCGGCAATGAGTACAATCGTCCCAATAAACAACGCCATCAAAATGAGCGTTTCCGTACCTGCTCCCGTTGCACCCACAATAATACCTACAAGAAAACCGACAATATTGAGGAGAAACTGCAGGATGCCGATATGCTTTATGGCTGAGCCATAGTTGATTACTCCTGAGACTGGCTTTGTCGACGGAGTTGTTGCCGTTGCTGTTGGCGTTTGAGAAGCCACAACACTTGCCTCATCATGTGCATGGCTGGATTCCATACGCTTCGCAACCAGAGTAAACACACCAGCAATAACTGCAGATAAAACTGAACTTAAAAGTGCATCAGACATTTGATCTCTCCTTCGCCATAAAGGCAGCGATATATTAATTGAACAGAAGAAATAACAGGTCGGGCTCAGCAAAGCATGAAGGTTTCATCCCTCGCTTCCCAACATCTGTAAAAGATGAACAGCAAGTAATGCACTTTCCCTGAGAGTAAGTCGTAATGCCTCCTGTTAAGATAATACTTAATGAAAAGGTACGGATAATTCCACCAATAATAAGAAAGACGTGGAACGAGAAAGAATAAACGAGAGAACACCCGAAGAGAAATTCCCGAAAAACAGAAAAGCTTGGAAATGGATTGAAGTTATAATAAAATAAATCAATAAGACCATAACCATAATGACTACCCACAAAACACGCATTGCCGTCTTCTGCTCCGGCAACGGCAGCAATTTCAAGGCGCTCTTTTATGCGACCAGGAACAAACAACTTGCAGCAGAAATCGTCCTCTGCCTGTCGAACCGCGCCCAGTGCGGAGCCATGGAGTTTGCAGAGCAGAACGGCATTGCAACGCTCCATATCAGCGAGAAACAGTTCGCCTCCTTTGACGAGTTTGCTGCTACCATGGTTGAGCGCCTGAAAGAGCATCAGATCGATATTATTCTCCTCGCTGGCTATATGCGCAAGGTACCGGACGCGGTTGTCGCGGCATTTCCGGATCGAATGCTCAACATCCATCCGGCTCTTCTGCCGAAATTCGGTGGTGAGGGGATGTACGGCATTCATGTTCATACCGCAGTGCTTGAGGCTGGTGAAACCGAAACGGGCGCAACGGTGCACTTTGTCAATGAGGAGTATGACAAGGGAGAGATTCTTCTTCAGCGAACTGTTCCTGTCTTGCCCGATGACACACCGGAGACTCTTGCCGCAAGGGTGCTTGCATGCGAACATACGCTCTACCCTGATGCCCTTGAAAAACTTCTGACACTGCAGAGATCATGAGCGCCAGCACTCTCACGATCAGCGAAATTTTTCACTCCATTCAGGGAGAGGGCTCCTTTGCTGGCTGGCCCTGCGCCTTCATACGACTTGCAGGCTGCGGCCACGGTTGTGCGGGGTGCGACACCGGCTATGCTGAAAATAAGGGTGTTGAGCTTGAGAGAGAGAAGGTTATTCAGAGGGCGCTCACCTTTCAGGCACCTGTTATCGAAATCACCGGAGGCGAACCACTGCTTCAGCCGGCTGTCTACCCGCTGATGACTCAACTCTGCGATCTCAATCAAAAGGTACTGCTTGAAACTGGAGGATTTATCTCTGTCGAAAAGGTTGACAAACGGGTCCATAAAATCATTGACCTCAAACCACCATCTTCTGGCGTAGCACAACAGAACAATCCCGATAACATCCATCTTGCGCTTGAAGCTGAAGTTCCCCACCGCCACACCTTTGAATTCAAAATTGTTATTGCAGGAAAAGAGGATTATGCATGGGCGAAATCGCTTGTGCAAGAACATCAACTGACCGACTCGTTCACCGTCATGATGGGAGTGGCATTCGGAAAACTTGATCCGGCGGAACTCACTGAATGGATACTGCATGACCGCATCCGGGCAAGACTCCAGCTCCAGCTCCACAAATACCTGTGGGATCCCTCCCGAAGAGGCGTATAGTTTGGCTTTGCCCCCTCGACTCCTTACCTTTCGCCTATATATTTTCTTTTTTTGCTCATTATCTCTTGTCCATTGTCAACACTCAACGGTCATCTCTCAATCGTCGTTCCGCTCTTCAATGAACGGGAGTCACTTTCTGAGCTGCTTGCGCAACTCTATGCCGCCATGGGCGAAAAGGAGTTGCACGCCCTTTTTCAGGAGCCGTTTGGGTTTGAAATTATTATGGTTGACGATGGCTCCACTGACGATTCGCGTACCCTGATAGGCAGCATGATTCCCTCAAAGCCCGAACTTCGCCTCATCTCCTTTCAGAGAAACTTTGGAAAAACCGCCGCGCTCTCGGCAGGGTTCATGGCCGCCACCGGTGACTACGTTTGCACCATCGACGCAGACATGCAGGACGACCCCTTTGCCATAAAGGAGATGATCAAAAAACTGCAGGAAGGGTATGATCTGGTCAGTGGATGGAAGCAGCATCGCAAGGATCCGCTCTCCAAAACCATTCCTTCAAAACTTTTCAATGGAGTGACCCGTCTTTTTACCGGCATCTCTCTTCACGATTTCAACTGCGGCCTGAAGGTGTTCCGGAAAGAGGTGACCCGGCGGCTGGAGCTCCATGGCGAAATGCACCGCTATATTCCGGTACTCGCTCACGGGATGGGGTTCAGGATTGCCGAACTGCCGGTTACGCACCATCCAAGAAAATTCGGCAGCACCAAATATGGTTCATCAAGGTTTTTTTCAGGGCTTTTTGATTTTCTTTCGGTGCTCTTCATCACGCGCTATCTTCGCCGCCCGATGCACTTTTTTGGCATGGCAGGCCTCGCAAGCTTTCTTTTCGGTTTTCTCATCAGCCTCTATGTCACTCTCGAGAAAATTCTGCTCCATAAACCGGTGAGCAACCGCCCGATACTTTTTCTCGGTATCCTGCTGCTTATTCTTGGCGTGCAGCTTTTTTCGACCGGGCTGCTTGGTGAAATGCTTTCAACATCATCATCCAGAGGGAGCGCTTTTACCATTCGCACAACACTGAATCTCACCGCTGAACAGGCAAGAAATTTCAACACAACCGATTAATTTCAAATATGTTATGAAAAGAGTTGGAGCACATGTCAGTACTGGCGGAGGTGTTGAAAATGCGCCGCTTCATGCAGCAGCCATCGGGGCAAAAGCATTCGCCCTCTTTACCAAAAATCAGCGGCAGTGGAGAGTTCCGAAACTCTCGACCTCCTCAGTTGACGCATTCAAAAAAAACTGCAGTGACGGCGGCTTTCAGCCTGAACACATTCTACCCCACGACAGTTATCTCATCAACCTCGGCAGTCCCGACCCCGACAAGCTCCAGCGGGCGCGAGAGGCGTTTATCGAAGAGATGCGGCGTGCTGAAGAGCTTGGGCTGGTCATGCTGAACTTTCATCCCGGAAGTCATCTGAAGGAGATTGATGAGGAACAATGCCTGAAGCTTATTGCTGAATCAATCAATATGGCGCTTGATGCAACAAAAGGAGTAACGGCCGTCATTGAAAACACCGCCGGTCAGGGGACCAATCTTGGTCACCGGTTCGAACAACTCGCCTCGCTGGTTGAGCAGGTTGGAGATAAAACAAGGGTGGGAGTATGCCTCGACACCTGCCACCTCTTCGCCAGCGGTTACGACTTGCAGACCACCGAAGCTGCAAAGTACACCTTCAGTGAGTTTGACCGGATTGTAGGACTCCATTACCTGCGTGGAATGCACCTCAACGATGCCATGCAACCCCTTGGCAGCCGGGTTGACCGCCATGCAAGCATCGGGAAAGGAACAATAGGGCTGGAGGTCTTCTCATACATTATGAATACCCCTGCTTTTGAAGAGATTCCGCTGATCCTTGAAACACCTGACTCCGATGCCTGGAGTTCAGAGATCAGCCTACTCTACTCTCTTGAACAATAAATTCGGCTATCGTTTGGAAACAACCCGGAGATATTTGCTCACGGACAAGGCACTGCCAAAAATACCCAGCAGAAGACCAAGGGCGACCATGGACGGGTAAATCATGAGCGCAGAAGGCTGCATGACCTTATACACTTCCGGCTCATACATGAAGAGCAGTTGATCGAACATCAGATAGACAGCCCCTGCGGCGAGCAGACCGGAAAGCAGCCCCTGAAGCGCCCCTTCGATAATATAGGGAGCCCCAATAAACCAGCCCGTGGCGCCAACCAGACGCATGGTTCTGATCTTTTCCTGCCTGGAGTACATGGCAAGGCGGATGGTGTAGCCTATCAGCACAACCGTGCCTGCTGAAATCAACACACCAATACCACCAGTCAGGATGGTAAACAACCTTGCATTCTGCTCGATCTGACCAAGAAATGCCTGGTTATAGCGTATATCAACGTCTGGAATAATATCACGTATTTTCGGAACAATCCGCGCCATGCTTTCAGCGTGAGCATAGTCAGGAAGAAACTTCAGCTTTATCGACCTCGGGAGGGGGTTGGAGCCGAGAATAGTAACAATATTCTCGCCAAAGTCGTGTGCAAAAATCCGTGCGGCCGCATCCTTCGAAACATAAGTGGCTTCCTGCACTCCTTTAAGCATCTTGATCTGCCGTACAGCATCCACAGCCTGAGATTCAGCGACCGATTCACCGAGAAAAACCTCAAGCTCTACCCGGCTCCGCAGCTCCTGAATGACATCAAAAAAACTCAATGAAACGGTAGTGAAAAGGCCCAGCAGCACAAGAGCGAAAAAACTTATCGAAACGGTAATGGCTGCCGGTAACTTCGCCCGTCCGATACTTGAAAAACCTTCCTTGACAACAAACAACAACGACATAACAGCTTTTTTTCATTAATAACGGCTTCTCACTCAAAGAAACAACAAAACAAGTTGGAAAAACAACTTTTTTTTCTTTTAATTAGCACTGAACATGGGGCTATAGCTCAGTTGGTAGAGCATTTGCATGGCATGCAAAGGGTCAGGAGTTCGAGTCTCCTTAGCTCCACAGAAAGAACAAAAAAGCTCAGTCATCGACCGGGCTTTTTTTGTTTCTGTTCCTCTGCATCGCCCACACTCTTCATGACTTTTTTCTGCCAATCTTTGCAATCAAAAAAATCAAGCCGACAATCAGTGATGCCGCTATCCCTGCTGCAACATTGAACACGCCAGCAAGCAAAACAACAGGAAAAGTAAAGGCAACCATAAAACCAAGAAACCCGGAACTACCAAGAAAGGTCAACGCGGTGAGACCGGTAAAGAAAAAACTGGTTGCAAGACTTCCGGCGAAAGAGACAAAGATCTTCTCCCCCTTCCCTTCAGAAATATTTTGCCACCGCTGCACCTGTTTTGTGCTGCCCGGATCAAGCATCCCTCTTACAAGCATTGCAACAAGGGCAAAGACTATCAACACCACAACATGAATGCCATACACACTCCACTGCTCACTTGTTGACGGGCAGAAATAACCTTCTCCAAGCTTGATCGAGGCAAGATGCAGCATGTAAATCGATGTCCAGTAAAAGAGCGTTCCCCAGAGCAGCGTTACCGATACCCATATCGCCACTCCAGGAGGAGTAGGAGTTTTTTTTGTCGTTGATATCATGTGTCTTATGATAAGTTGATTGAAGAGTCCCGATCGGTCATCTGCATCCAAAAGATAGATCCAATGTAACAAAAAGTCTGTTTTTTCTTTTTATCATTGAGCTATAAGTAACCTGAAGATCGAATGATGAACAAAGAACACTGTTGAGTCCCTTGCTCTTTTTATAATCCACCGAGAATGAAAAACCGTGCTGTCGTGCTGCTTTTTTCTGTTTTGCAGCTTGTAATGATCAACTGTTCTGCTCCTCCAGTAAATCCCGAAGAGATTGTGCGGGATTCATGGGCGCATTACAAACGCACTTTTATTCGGACGGGAAGAGTCGTGCGTCCGGCGAACAATCTGGACACTGTCTCGGAAGGAGAGTCCTACGCTATGCTCCGTGCCGTACTTATGGGAGACAGAACGACCTTTGATGAATGCCTCGCATGGAGTGAATCGGTGCTTTCCCGTAAAACATCCCATGGTGACAGACTACTGGCTTGGCATTTCGAAAATGGAAAGATCAGTGATACCACTGCAGCAGCGGACGCCGATATCGATTATGCCTATAGCCTGGTTCTCGCTTACCGAAGATGGCATGACGATCACTATATCGACCTTGCCGGAGAGGTGCTTAAAAGTATTCTTGACCATGAGACTGCTCTTGTCAATGGCAGGCTCTACCTTATTCCCTCAACGCTCACGGAAAGCCGGGCGGATAACCTTGTCGCTCAAAATCCATCGTACTACGCGCCGTCCCATTTCAAAGTATTTTACGAGGTCAGTGGAGACAAACGTTGGCTTGAGCTGGCCGATACAACTTATTATCTTCTCGGAAAGCTGCTGGCGCTGTGCGGAGACCGGAAAGAGTCAGGCCTTGTGCCGAACTGGTGCGCACTTGACCCAAAGGAAGAGATAAGGGTTCTGCCGGGTAAATCTCTGCTTTACGGATGGGATGCCTTAAGAGTGCCGTTGAGAATAGCGGCAGATTATCATCTCAACAAAGATCCAAGGGCTCTTGCTGTGCTGCAGAAATTTTCCCGGTTTTTCGAACATGAGTTTAAGCGAACCGGAAAAATCTTCAGCGAATATACCTGCGACAACCAGAGCCTGACCTCTGACGAAAACCCGCTCTCCTATACGGCAGCTTATGCTGCAACAGAAGCAGCAGGTTCTTCTATCGCACCCGACCTGCTGAACCGGCAGAGAAAGTCTATCCGGGTGAATAAAAAAGAGTGTTATTATAGTGAACCTGACGACTATTACATCAATAGCCTCGCCTGGTTAGCTGAATATTATCAGCTTAAAAAGTTCAGCGCACACCATGAACAATAACGGCAACGCAGGCATATTCTGATTCAAAAAATCATTGCTGACAGAGTGTATGATTATTTTCAATTTGCCGTTTGAATTAGTTATGTTCAGTTGTGTTGTTGGAGCGTTTGCTGAACTTTAAACATACCATTGCTTATGTGTGGGGTTTTCGGTGTTTTTAATTCTAAAACTCCCGCGGAAGATACCTTCTATGGACTGTACTCACTTCAGCACAGAGGACAGGAAGCCGCTGGTATCGTCGTAGCAGAATATAACAAGGTCAAAAAGAGAACTCTCTTCAAACAGCATAAAGGCATGGGTCTTGTCGCTGAGGTGTTCAGGGATGAAACTGTTTTTGAAACTCTTGGTGGTTATGCAGCGATTGGTCATAACCGTTATTCGACGACAGGTTCCTCCTCATCCACCAGCAATATTCAGCCGTTTTCCCTGACCTACCGCTCCGGAAGTCTGGCAAT
>JBAXFV010000052.1:0-9536 GCA_037139755.1 Chlorobiaceae bacterium | reverse complement strand
ATGCAGCTCGCTGAGCACCTCTGCCGATGAAGCGGGTCCATAGTAGAGTACCCTGTGCTGATAGTGCAGGAGATTATGTACTTCATCCAGCAGCTCCCCAGGAGTAACTTTTTTCAGTTCTTCATTGCTGAGCACATTGGTGAATGGAGATAACTGACCGTATTTACCATAATTAATCATTGCCTCGAACAGTATTTTCTCCTTCGAGAGTTTGTCGTCGGCTCGCTGTTTCAGGACGCTTGCCTTGAGTTTTTCAAGAGCATCTGCATCAGGTCTGGCATCGGTCAACAGATTTTCAACCATTCTGATGGCGGCCGGAGCGTTTTTCCCAAGGCCTGAAAGTTGCAGATAGAGATAATTCTCGGAGGTGAAGACCGAGAAATTTGCCCCGATTTTGTAAAGTTCCTGGCTGAACTCTGTGGGGGTAAGCTTCGAAGTCCCCAAATAGGAGAGATAATCCAGCGCAAGATCGATTTTTCTGTTGTTGTTTTTTCCGATATCGAAGACGTAATAAAGAGAAAAAAGCTCGTTGTCCCGGTTTTGCAGATAATGCAGCTTGACCGAAGGGTTTACATCGAAAAAAGCAATATCCTTGCTGTAATCGACAAAAGAGGGCTTTATTTTTTCTGATTTCCTTGCCAAAATTTTTGTTGCAAAAGGAGACTCGGTATTCCTGTTCATCTTGATCGGTGTAATCGGAGGCTTCTGTATTTTGGTCTCACTCTCTGCAATACCATGCTCCTTGTAGACAGCGACATAATTCGAGCTGTAGTGTTTTCTCGCAAACGCCACAACTTCTTCCCTGGTGATCTTTCCAAGTCGTTCGAACTGGTGTACCTGATTCGGCCACGGCATACCCCAGATGAAAGTATCAGCAAAGGCATCGACTCGGCCCTGATTACTTTCGTACCGTTTCAGCTCCTCTATTTTCAGGTCGTTGATTGCCGCCTCAATCAGCCAGTCAGGGAACTTTCCTGCCTTCAGGAGTTCGAGCTGGTCAAGTAAAAGTCTTCTAACCTGATTAAGGCTTTGTCCTTCCCTTGGCTTTGCGCTCAGGATATGGACGGAGTAATCTTTCATCATAACCAGCATCGATCCAGCATCCAGCACTTTCTGCTGCTGGTTCAGATTGAGATCGATCAGCCCGGCCCTCTTGTTGAACAGGATTTTGTCGATCAGCGTCAGGTAATCTGCATCGGCAGCGTTGACACCGTTAAAGCGGAATCCGATAACAATTTCTTCAGCTTCCGGCCCCTTTGCCGTGATAACGGTTGGCCTGGTAATGGCCTCTTCGACTGCAGGGGTAAAATGCGGCACCTCTTTCGATTGAAGAACAGAAAACTTCTTGTCGATCAGTTTTATTGTGGCATCAGGATCGAAATCTCCCGCAATGCAGAGCGCCATGTTGTTGGGAACATAATAGGCACGGTAATAGTCGATGACATTTTTAATTGAGGGATTTTTCAGGTGCTCGGCCTTGCCTATGGTAGTCTGGGTCCCGTAAGTGTGCTTTCGGAACAGTCCGGCAAACAAGTTTTCCCATATTTTGCGTTGATCACTGTCCATGCCCATGTTCTTCTCTTCATAAACTGTTTCAAGTTCCGTATGAAAGAGCCTCATGACCGGATTACGGAACCGTTCAGCTTCGATGGTCAGCCACTGATCAAGCTTGTTGGAAGGGATATCATTGACATAGACGGTCTCCTCCGCTCCAGTGTGGGCATTGGTGCCGCGTGCACCGATGGAGTTCAGCAGTTTGCTATACTCGTTGGGAATAGCAAAGCGGGCGGCAACAGTCGAAATGCTGTCGATATCCTTGTAGATTGCCGCTCTTTTATTGATATCGGAAGTCGAACGATACTGCTCGTAAAGCTCTGTGATCTTGTCGAGTTCAATGCGTTCTTTTGAATAGTCAAGCGAACCAAGGGAATCGGTTCCCTTGAAGAGCATGTGTTCAAGATAGTGGGCAAGCCCGGTTGTTTCTGCCGGGTCATTCTTGCTGCCCGCACGGACAGCGATGGAAGTATAGATCCTCGGCTCGTCCCTGTACGGACTCATATAGACGGTAAGTCCGTTTTTCAGCGTGTAGATTCTTGTATGGAGAGAGTCTCCCGGAACGGTGGTGTATGGATAGAGCTTGTTTTCTTTGATCATGGGCGTACAGGACATGACATGCAAAAAAAGTATCCCGATGGCAAGCATCGGAATACTTCTGTTCCTGAATACCTGAAAATTATACCACATGATAAAAGTTAATGATGGAGTTTATCAGAGACTATACTCCGCAAGATAAGCATTCACCACCCGTAATGCCGTACAGCGCTGGATTAAAAACCTGAATTTCTTTCATGTTGAAGCGTCGGTGAAGTATTTCCCTATGGATTGAAATGCTTTTTTCGGCTTTCTTTTATTGAAAGAAAACTGAGCGGCAAACGTACTACTTCCATGTATGGCTGAATTGTATCACATTGCTGCTATTTCCAAACCCGAGTGATGTCGGTTGAAAACGCTGGCTCCGTGCTTGCCGCAAATCTATGATCCCTTAGAAAAAGGCTGCCTGCCGAAATGCTCAAAGGAGCTGATCAGGCAACTGATTCTATAACAGCCAATTCAGGAATTTTTTTTAACGAAAAACTTACGGTTATCCATTGAGTAGTTATGGCAAGGGTTTATTCTAAATCAATGACGGATGAAAATAAAATATTCGAGATCAGTCTGACTACCGGATTTCTGATTTTTACTATAGTGGCCTTTATGGGAGTGCTTTACGAACAGTTGTATGCTTTGCATAAACTGTTTCTGACTGGCTCATGGTCATTGTTCTTCACTCACCTGCTGTTCCTGACAATGATCTCTTTTCTTGTTTATGGAGGCATATTATACCACCTGACAAGGATCGGCTATTTCAAAAGGTTTTCAAGAAACCTGAACTACCCCGATAAAGAGCTCAAATTGATTCAAAGAGGTATGGCTCCCCAACTGACCGTCCTTGTGCCTTCATACAAGGAAGAGAGCAGGGTTATTTTGCAAACGCTTTTGTCTGCTGCGTTTCAGATTTATCCCCGGCGCCGCGTCGTTCTGCTGATTGACAACCCGCCCGTCACAGAATCTTCAGGGCATGATTACCGGCTGCTCACTGAAGCTCGGAACCTGCCAAAAATGCTGACAGAGTATTTCGATACCCACAAGCAGAAGTTTCTTCTGGAAGAACGCGAATTCCTTAGCCGGAAGATGAGCGGAGAGGCTGTCATCGATAAGGAACTTGAGCGCATTTCCGCTCTCTGGACAACACTGGAACGATATTTTTCGGACAAAATCGACATGTATGAAATCGAAAGCCATGTCGATGAGTTGTTCCTGAGTTTGATTTATGAAAAGCTGAAATCGATCTTCACGGAGAAAAAAAGCAACAACAAACCCCTGACGATGGAGGAAATCCACCAGGAGTACCGGTTTCTGATCATTCTGTTTGATGTTGAAATCGATTTCTTTGAACGAAAAAAATATCTGAATCTCTCTCATGCCTCAAACAAGGCGATGAACCTGAACAGCTATATCGGCCTGATCGGCGGATCTTTCAGGGAAGAAAAAACAGAAGAGGGAACACTGCTCGTCAAGTGCGAAGCGAAAGATGCCCTGTTCTCAGTACCGGAAACAGATTACTTCATCACCCTGGATGCTGACAGCCTGGTGGTTCCCGAGTACTCCTCCCGTCTGATCAGCATCATGGAAACCCCGAAAAACAGCGACATCGGCATCGCTCAGACTCCATACAGCGCGATCCCCGGTGCTCTCAATGACATTGAAAGGATCGCCGGCGCAACGACAGACATCCAGTACATGATCCACCAGGGCTTCACGTTCTTCAACGCAACCTACTGGGTCGGAGCCAATGCACTGATCCGTGCGGCCGCACTCAATGACATCAAGGAGGTAGTGAAAGAACGTGGCTACGACATTCAAAAATTTATTCAGGATAAAACAGTCATTGAGGATACTGAATCCAGCATCGATCTTGCGAAAAACAAATGGCGCCTGTATAACCATCCTGAAAGGCTTGCCTACAGTGCCACACCTCCCGACTTTGGCTCTCTTGTCATCCAGCGCAGGCGCTGGGCCAATGGCGGCCTGCTTATCATGCCGAAGCTCATTCGTTACCTGTTCGGTGAAATCTCATTCTCAAGGTTTTCAGAAGGCTTTTTCCGTTTTCATTACCTCGTCTCCATTGCTGCCGTCAACGTAGGTCTGCTGATGCTGATGGTCTTGCCGTTTGGCAAGGAATTCAACAGCCTGTGGCTGCCATTAACCTCTTTAACTTACTATATCCTTTATGCCCGCGATCTGAGCCAGAATGGCTACAGAATTTCCGATGTCTTTAGGGTCTACGCCCTTAATCTCCTGCTGATCCCCGTGAATCTCGGAGGGGTATTCAAATCCATCGAGCAGGCTTTTACCGGAAAGCACATCCCGTTCGGCCGAACTCCGAAAATCCAGGGACGTACATCAGCAAGCCCGCTGTATATCATCGCTTCGTACCTTCTGTTTCTGCAGTTCGTTGTTGGCGGACTTTACAGCATCTACAAAGGTTTTGTCTACCCCGGCTGTTTTTCACTGTTGAACGCCACCTTTTTGCTCTATGCCATCGTTCGTTTTATCGGCTTCAAGGAAAGTATTGAGGATATCATGCATATCGTCGTGTCAAAGAACAGGTTCGTTGATAAGGTGGCGAACTCTCTGACGACAGTAACAACTACTATCATCTGATAACGATGAATTTTATTCTGTAACCGCATGATTTTAAAGCAGCGATTTGCCCTTGCAGCGTTTTTTGCATTCTGTCTTTCTGCCTGGAATCCGGCCGCAGCAAGCTCCTCGCCGGTACTTCTGTCGTTTGACGTCGAGGTGGCGGCTGACGAACCTGCGCTTCGGCAGCTCAATATAGCGGTTCCGGCAACCTACTTTATTACCGGCAAATTTTCTGAAAATAATAACTTACTTGTAAAATCCCTTGCGAAGGCCGGAAATACGATCGGTTCACACTCCTCCAGCCATCCGCATTTTAACACCCTTGACAAGAATATGATAACGGAGGAACTTTCCAGCTCGAAAAACCTCCTTGAATTGATTTCCGGTAAGCCTGTCTTGTGGTTCCGCGCTCCTTACCTCGAATATGATCTGCGGGTTATGCAGACTCTGAAGGCCTTGGGCTATCTTGGAGACAGCTCGGACAAGGATTCGTGGACTCATCAGGAGGTTGTCTACGAAATGCCAATTTCGAACTTTATGGACGCCAGTCTGATCGCCTCGGACTACGACATGATCGAAGACAAAAAATATTCGTCGCGACAGTTCGAAGATGCGCTGAGAAAGATGTACCTCGAAAAGGAAAACAGTGGACAACCCCTCGTGGTGCTTCTCCATCCCAGAATCGCGGTGAAATATCCCGATGCAATGAAAGGGTTTATCAAATTTGTCTCAAAGCGGAACGCCCGGTTCCTTACTTTTGAAAACTACCGCGAGGAGGTGGAGCGTCCTCATACAACTTCCCTGGCAGTATGGCTTGACCTGAGCCATGGAGTTCTCAACCCCGATTCGCTGGTATCCAGGCTCGACGCTATGGCGGTTACCGATGTGTTTCTCATGGCCAAGGATGAACAGGGGAATCGGTATTACGGAAAAGACGATAAGGAGGATCTTTTCGGCAAGACGCTTTCCCTGCTGAAATCGCGTGGGTTGAAGGTACATGCCTGGATATCGGCACTTGCCGACCGCAAAGCTCTCGAGAAACATCCTGCCTGGGGCATGACGGCCAAGGACGGTCAAGGTTCGGTCGAATGGATGTCACCAGCCAATCCAGAAGTACTATCGTACACGGCTGAGACGGTAAGGACGCTGCTGCGGACTTACAACCTGGATGGCGTTTGTCTCGACAACCTTGCCTACCCGAATGCAAAATATGACTACTCGAAGGAGATCATCAAGAGCTTCAAAGAGAAAAACCATATCAGCCATAATCCCTCACTTTCGGATCTGATGAATGATGATTACACCTTATGGTGCATCTGGCGTTCACAAGTCATCGCAGATTTTGCAAGGAACATCAGAAAAACAGTGACCCGAGAAGGAAAAGGGCATGTTGAATTGTCTTCAACGGTCTCAGGAGATGCCGCCATTGATTATCGCCAACCGGAAATTTCGGGACAGAACATCGCTATGCTCGACAGCAACAACGACTTTCTTGTGCCCGATATTACGATCTCCGGCAAAGATGGCGAGAGCGAAAAGGTAAAGCTACAGCTTTTTGCGATTCGCTTCAGAGCAGGCCGGAGCTCCATCATGGCAAGAGTGAGGAACTGTGCTGAAAAAGGCAATGCCTCAGCGGCTTCCGTTACGCTCGATGAGCTTAAGAAAGACAGTGTTGGCATCGGATTCCTTTCAAATCAGCCTCTTTATGAGAAAGAAGCAGCAGAACAGGAATAAGCGACGCTTCTTCTGGCCGAGTATCGTCTCTGCGGTAATATCCATCGTCATTTTCGTTTACGTGGCGATGCGGGCTGCCACGCTCTCCATAACGCACGACGAAGCGCTGACCTACGTATGGCACGTCACCGGTGACTGGTTGCAGATTGTGCTTTTCAAGACACCGGGGCTTCCGGATAACAACCACGTTCTGCTTAC
Organism: Chlorobiaceae bacterium; assembly: GCA_037139755.1. Taxonomy (GTDB): domain Bacteria; phylum Bacteroidota; class Chlorobiia; order Chlorobiales; family Chlorobiaceae; genus Chlorobium. The sequence goes on along the minus strand of JBAXFV010000052.1, from coordinate 2,858 downwards.
GCTGCTCTGCAAGATCTCAGTAGCGTTGTTTGGACTCTCGGAACTCACGCTTCGGCTTCCAAGCCTTCTCGGCTGCATTTTCTATCTTGCAGGTTTGAATCTTTGCCTCAAACGCATAGTCCCGGGATGGCTGCAAGTACTTGGACTTCTTTTGGCCGGCATGAATCCCTATGTGCTGGATTTCCTCGGGCTCGCACGTGGCTATGGCCTTGGGCTGGGCTTTACGATGCTTGGTCTGGCTGCGCTCCTCGACTCGCTTGCCGAGTCACCCGGAGAGGTTCGGGAAACGCCTGCCCTTATCAGTGTCATGTTTTTCTCGCTTGCCGTGTTGGCAAACATCTCCTTTCTTCTTGTTCTGATGGCCGCTCTGGCCATACTTTCAGTGCTTTTGGTCTATACCGGTATTTCAGCCCGCCACGACCCTTCGACTGATCATTCCAGCTCGCAATGGATACTGTTGCTGAAAATTTTAGCCATGACCATTCCACTCTTTGCTTACCTGATACTGCCACTGAGCATTATTCATGAGAACAAGCTCTTTGAGATGGGAGGCTCTACTGGATTCTGGGTTGATACGGTTGGCAGCCTCATTTATGGAACCATATACGACAGAGAGTGGCTGCCTGACCAGGATTTACTGCTTGAGGCATGGGTCGTGTTAACGGTTCTTGCGATGCCGATTGTTCTTTGGAGCCTCAGGAGAACGGATAGCCGACGTTTTGCTGCACTCACCGTGATCGTTACGATGATCGGCCTCATCGTTCTGGAGAGCCTGGCGCAGCACGCAATCATGAACGTGGCACTGCTTCAGGGTCGGCGCGGAATTGCCCTTCTTCCTCTCTTCCTGCTTGCCGCATTGATGACCGGCAATCTGTTTCATGGAACCTCCCGCTGGATCGGCGGAATTGGTCTTTTGGTTGGCGTGGTTGTGCCTTCGGTTCTCGTTGTGAATGGATTGCTGTCGATGAACCTCAAATACGTCAGTGACTGGAAAGACGATGCCTGCAGCAGGGATATCATGCTTGTGGTCCAAAAGAAAATTGCGCGGGAAAAGCCTTCGGTTCCGCTCCATTTGCGCGTCAACTGGGTTTTTGAACCCAGCACAAACTTTTACAGGCACACTATGGGAATCGAATCATCGCTGCTGCCGCTCAATCTGAACGGACTCAACGGCCCGGCCGACCTTTACTACGGTTATACACAGGATCAAGGGTTGATCAGGAAATACAACGTTCGCCTCTTGCTGCGGGAACCGGTTTCCGATACAGTATTGTTCGAGCGAACAGATTCGCACTGAGTCTTCTCTTTGAGTCGGTTCAGAAGTCAATTGTTCTGTTACCCATCAGGCAGTATTACTCGTTATAGAACTTTCTCAACGTTTTGAAATGGATTTATGTCTTATCAAGGCCTGAAAATAGCCCTGGTTGTACCTTGTTATAACGAAGAGGCTGCTATCACCAAAGTGATCCGGGGCTTCCGCGAGGCGATGCCGGGAATTGACATTTTTGTCTTCGACAACCATTCAAGCGACAGGACTGCAACCATGGCAAGAGCAGAAAATGCTCACGTCATTGATGTTCCACTCCGGGGAAAAGGCAACGTTGTCCGGCGAATGTTTGCTGATGTTGAGGCAGATATTTTTGTGATGGTGGACGGTGATGCCACCTATGACGCATCATCGGTCACCAGGTTGGTGGACAAACTGATCGATGAGCATCTTGACATGGTTGTTGGCTGTCGGCAGACGACAGAGGAGGTCGCCGGTGCCGCCTACAGGAGGGGGCACCAATGGGGCAACCGGATGCTGACGCAAAGCACCCTGAAGATATTTGGAGGCGGCTTCACTGATATGCTGTCAGGGTATCGTGCCTTTTCAAGACGGTATGCAAAATCATTTCCTGCGCTATCCGAAGGCTTTGAAATAGAGACCGAGCTCACCATTCATGCGTTGGAGCTCCGAATGCCTTACGGAGAAGTCATGACTCCATACGGAGCCCGATCTGAAGGATCCGAAAGCAAATTATCCACCTATCGTGACGGATTGCGCATTCTCAAGACCATTTTTCGACTTTACGTCTCTGAACGTCCATTCTCATTTTACGGTATATGCGCGACGTTGATGGCGGTTCTTTCTGTATTCATCTCAATCCCGATCATTGCCGAATACTTTCATACAGGCCTGGTTCCTCGCTTCCCTACCGCTTTCCTTTCCGCATCCATAATGATTTGCGCCCTTCTTTCATTGATGTGCGGCCTGATTCTGGATAACGTTACCCGAGGCCGGCATGAAATGAAACGACTTGCATACCTGGCGATCCCTTTATTCAGCCAGGAACGATAGGCGCTTTTGTGATGAGTAGCATACGGGCATTACCATCCTGCTGGTACAAGAAATCTAAACACCGACAGATTCAAGGAATATATTTCTTATAGCGATCCACATGGACCAAGAGTGCGAAGATGAATAAAGAAAAGGCTGTGGGTTTTCCTGCCCAATTCTTCTTGTTTGGAGTTGCGGGCATTTTGGGCTTCATTGTTGATACAACAATACTGTATCTTCTAAAAGCATTTATGGGCGTCTACGGCGCTCGCCTGATTTCATTCTTATCCGCCGCGTTAGCTACATGGTTGTTTAATCGGGCAATCACTTTCCGCAACCGAAAATCCGGCCATTCAACAATCAGGGAATTCGGCTTCTATCTTGCCCTGATGTCAATAGGCGGAAGTGTTAATTTTACGATCTATTCGCTGCTCATTTCACGCCATGAGACTGTGGCGCAGCATCCTGTTCTTGGCGTCGCCGCTGGAAGTATTGCCGGCATGCTGATCAACCTGCTTACATCCCGCTTCATCCTTTT
>JBAXFV010000051.1:0-9619 GCA_037139755.1 Chlorobiaceae bacterium | reverse complement strand
AAAGGCGCTGACGGTATACTGATAAGTGGATGTCACCCTGGAGACTGCCATTTTACTCATGGCAACTATCATGCACGACGGAGGTGGATGGTTTTTCGTTCACTCCTCGACTTTATGGGCATATCAACAGAACGGGTAAAGTTCTCCTGGATCAGTGCGGCTGAAGGTGGCAAATTTGCTGATCTTATTAACAACGTCACTGAAGATATCCGCAAGCTTGGTCCATTTGATCAATACAAAGAGTTGATCATGGAAACTGAAGCTTCAGCGACACTTTAATAACAACAAGGCAATGATTACACAGGAAAAATACAGAAGCAAAGTAAAGAAACTTCTTGCCGATGGCTCAGTTAAAATGGTCATCGGCTACGGTCCTGGCTCAACTGCTGACCGGCGACGCCCGCTTTTTGTCCGTTCATTTGAAGAGGCTGACCAGCTTGTGCTCGACAGCAACTGCATCGGGAATTTATCGGGCTATCTCGTTACCGAAGGGCTTCTGAGTGATGAAAAACGTGTCGCCATCTTTCTTCGACTCGAAGGAATTCGTTCTCTCAATATCCTTGCAGCAGAATCGCAGCTCAATCTGGACCAGATCATCATTTTCGGGTTTGATTCGATTGGCAGAGAGGTCAATTCGCTGCCAGGCGAACATGCGGAAGAGTTTTCAGAACTGATCGGGTCAATAAAAGAGAACCCTCCTGAAAAAAGCAGAGAACCACTCTTGTACCAGATTGAACAGATGAACCCGCAGGAGCGATTTGCGTTCTGGAAGGAGGAGTTTTCCCGGTGCATCAAATGTTATGCCTGTCGTCAATCCTGCCCCATGTGCTACTGCCGCCGATGTATTGTCGACAGTAATCAGCCGCAATGGGTCAACACCTCATCGCACACCCTTGGCAATTTCGAATGGAATATTGTTCGCGCATTTCACCTTGCCGGACGTTGTGTAGGATGCGGCAACTGTGACCGAGCCTGTCCCGTCAATATTCCTCTACGCCTTATCAACGCCAGAATGGCAGAAGAGGTGCTTGAATCATTCGATCATTTTGCGGGTATGAGCAATACCCAGGAACCAGTGCTTGCAAGTTTCAAAAAGGAAGATTCCGAGACATTCATTCTCTAAGGAACACACTCGTATGACAAGAATTCTTTTCAGCGATAAACTTGATAATTGCGTCACACAATGGCAAGCTGCAGGCTTTACGGTGTTCGGGCCTGTAACAAAAGACACTTTTTCGAGTTATGCCGCAGTTGATCATGCTTCGGATTTTGATTTGGGGATTGTGCTGCCCGATCGTTCACTCAAGGAACTCTTTTTTCCTCAGACTGAACCAATGCTGCGTTACACTATAAAACAACAGGCAATCAACACCGAGGATTTCACCCCGCCTTCGGGCAAAAGATTAATTTTTGGTGTCAGGCCTTGCGATGCAGCAGGCTTGTCTATTGACGATCCCCTTTTCGGATGGGATTACAAGGATGAATACTGGTTTCAGCGACGCAATGATTCGGTTATTGTAACCATTGCCTGCACGAAATCCGATGATTTCTGTTTATGCACGTCACTCAAACTTGCACCTGACAGTACCAACGGATCTGATATTTTGCTTCGACCGCTTGAAAATAATAGTGGATGGGAAGTAGAAGAGCTTACCGACCGGGGTCGCGAAGCATTCCAGGCCATTGCGGAACTCCTGCTGGAGGCATCCGAACCCACCGCACCAATGGCTGTTGTGCCTGAAATGTTTAATCTTGACACTTGCGTGGCATGGTTGCAGAACCCTGAAAACTTTGAAAGCAAATTCTGGAAAGATATTTCAATGCGTTGTATCGGCTGCGGTTCCTGTACCTATCTCTGCCCGACCTGCCATTGCTTTGACATCCAGGATGAAGGAGATACCTATAGCGGCATCAGAAGAAAAAACTGGGATAGCTGCTCTTTTGCCCTCTTCACGATGCACACTTCGGGCCATAACCCCCGTTCGACCCAATCTGCTCGGTGGCGCCAGCGCATCATGCACAAATTCAACTATTTCCCTGGAAAGTTTAACGTTAACAGTTGCAGCGGATGTGGCCGATGCTCACGCCAATGCCCAGTTGACATGGGTATTACTGAAACGCTACAAAAAATATCGACTTTACATTCGTAACAGCAAACATCCAAAGCGTGCAAAATAACATCTACAAGCCAGCCATCATGAAAATCGTCGCTCGTCACGACGAAGCGCCAGGCGTAAAAACGTTGAGACTTGAATTTCAGGAGCAGGCCGACCATGAGCAGTTTAAACAAACCTTCCGTACCGGTATGTTTGGACTCTATGGTGTGTATGGCGAAGGAGAGAGTACGTTCTGTGTCGCCAGCCCTGAAACTCGCATGGAGTATATCGAATGTACCTTCCGCCAATCCGGACGGGTGACTTCTGCTCTGGCGAATGCAGATATCGGCGACCTCATCACCTTTCGTGGTCCATACGGGAACCGCTTCCCCATTGAAACTTTCCAGGGTAAGAATCTTCTCTTTGTTTCGGGAGGAATAGCTTTGCCGCCGACACGAAGCGTTATTTGGTCATGTCTTGACCAACGTGAAAAATTCGGCAAGGTTACTATTGTTTACGGTGCCCGTACTGTGGCTGATCTGGTTTACAAGCATGAGCTGGAAGAGTGGCAGGAGCGCGACGATGTCGATCTCGTCCTCACCGTTGATCCGGGTGGAGAATCGCCAGACTGGAAAAACAAGGTCGGCTTTGTTCCCACCGTCCTTGAAGATGCCGCACCTTCCCCTGAAAATTGCATCGCAGTCATCTGCGGACCGCCGATCATGATCAAATTCACCCTGATCTCGCTTAAAAAGCTTGGATTTGATGAAGGGAACGTTTACACAACCCTTGAAAATCGAATGAAATGCGGTGTTGGTAAATGCGGACGCTGCAATGTTGGATCTGTCTATGTCTGCAAGGAGGGGCCGGTATTCACCGCCGCCGAGGTTGCCTGTATGCCTGCGGCCGATTTATAAACCTTAAACAACTCCATCCAGAATTTCTCTTACTTTACGAGCAAGTTCAATGCGGGAAAAAGGCTTGCCCAGAAAAGGCATGTAAATACCTGACTCTTTTTCCAGTTCAAAAGAGTCACTGGAATACCCTGAAATAAAGAGATTTCTTATTTCAGGGCGTGTTTTTGCCATCTGCAAGGCAAGATGCCTTCCGCTCATGCCCGGCATTATCATGTCGGTAATGAGTAATTGAATAGTGTCCAGATATGTCTCAGAAAGAGCAAGGGCCACTGCTGGTGATTCAGCCAGCAATACGTTGTAGCCGAAACTTTCCAGAAATGCTCTGGCCACATTCCTCACAGACTCCTCATCTTCGACCAGCAGAATTGTTTCATCGCCACCGGAGAACGTTTCATTTTCTATAGATGATTGAAGAGGAGTCTCTTCGCCTATACTTCGAGGCAAATAAATCTCAAACGTTGTACCGATTCCTTTTTGGCTGAAAACATCTATGGTGCCTCTATTCTGCCGAACAATACCCGAGACCGTTGCAAGCCCCAGACCTGTACTTGACTCTATGGATTTTGTCGTAAAAAAAGGTTCGAAAAGAGAATCACGTGTCTCCTTGTCCATACCACATCCATCATCATGCACAACAAGTAAAACATAATCACCTGGCACGGTATACGGATGTACCTTACAGAATGCTGAATCAACAGTTACATTGCGGGTTTCGATAGAGAGTGTTCCAACGTCCTGAATAGCATCCTTTGAATTTTTTACGAGATTAGCCATAATCTGTTCAATTTGCAATAAATCCATAGTCACCGGCCAAAGACTGTCACCTGGAGTATACCTCAGGGTGATAGTCTCACCGAGCAGACGTCTCAGCATGGTGAGCATATTGGCAATTGCTGCATTGAAATCGACTTTTCTGGGATTGATGCTCTGTTTTCGAGCAATAGTAAGTAGTTGCTGAGTAAGCCCTGCAGATTCCAGAACTACATTCCGCAAATCAGAAAAAGTCTCCAATGTACTGTTTTTGAGTTCCTCAGCAGCCATCAGGAGGTCAATTTTACCAAGCATGACCTGAAGCATATTGTTAAAATCATGCGCAACACTGCCTGCAACCCTTTCAATTGACTCCATCTTCTGGGCCTGAACCATACTTAGCTGGAATGCGGCATTCTCCTGTTCGATCTGCTTCTGACGGGTAATATCAGAAAGAACCACCCAACACTCCTGACTATCATTGTTGACAACCGCATCAATATGAACCGTAAGCCGCAGTACTGAAGGTTCCTGATCATTCAAAAGGCTAACCTCACAAGACCCGGGCTCCCTTTGATTGAACACCTTCTCTATCAGTTCATTAAAAACCGTTATGTCGTCACGGACAACAAACGTTTCAAAACGACACCCTATCAATAAATCTCGATCCATGCCAAGCATTTTCGTCCCGGTCAGATTAACATCGAGTATAGTGCCATCAAATGCAAGGGTAAAATGACCCAGCGGCGCAAAGTCGTAGAGCTCAGTATAGCGTTCCAGCCCCTTTTCCAGATCCTCGCTTGATTGAAGCAATTCCTCCTGCTGCATTTCAAGTTTAATCTGACGAACAGATAATTCATGGATTATCCGATGCATTTCATTGACTGAAATAGAACTATCTGTTTTCTTAAGCAAACCCTTTGGCAGACGCTCTTCAATAAGTCGCTTTATTTCAGAAAAATTCCCTTCATTGGGGGTATTTTTTTTCATCATGGATTCACTTCTATTATGGAGTATCGACTATTGTTAAGACAATCAGAAAGAAAAGAGGCACTGCAGCATAGAACCGAGAACATACATAACTGATAATAAACAATAATTTGCATCATTCCAGTGCAAAACTGGTAGGACAGTTGCATTTATTTGCAATAATAATATCAAAATAATACAATCTCATTAAATACGAGGGAATGGATTCAAACAAGTGCATCAATGATCACTCTTCCAGCAACAGATGAAAAGTTTTTTATCACGTTAACATGATCGACTCCTAACCAAAATTTAACTTGAAAAACCAATAAAAGACTTATCTTTTATCGATAATTATTAACATCACCGTAAGTTATATGAAAAAAAAATTTATTCTTTTTATCGTTTTTCTCATGACCGTGACCGGCAAACTGCTGGCAGAGGAAGCACCTGCAACATCAATCACTCCGAACCAGTCAGGCAGCATCACCGTTCACATCACTGACATAATTAAACCGGACGGCATCCTTGGCGTTTCACTCTACAACTCAAAAAAAGGATTTCCCGGCAAACATGAACATGCCTATGCCAATCAGTTAAAAAAAATCACCAGCACAACTGATAATGTTGTTTTTGAAAATATTCCTTACGGTACGTATGCAGTCAGCATCATCCATGACGAAAACAGCAACGGAAAACTGGACACAAACTTTTTCGGTATACCCAAAGAAGGGGTCGGTGTTTCAAACAATCCAAAAATAGGAATGGGCGGGCCAAAGTTCAAGGATTCCGAGTTTACACTTGACACCAAAAAACTTGAACTGACGATTGCGATGAAATATTTTAACCGCAAATAAAAGTTCCTCAAAAAAATAACCCACTCATTATGAAGAGAAAAACCATAATAATTGTAATAACGTTTCTTTCAATCACAGCCGGGGGACTTATGACGGCATGCAGCCCTACCGTGAAGATTGAAGCGCCCGACAAACCCATTGTCATCAATATGAACATCAAAATTGATCACGAAATCAGGATCAAGGTCGACCGTGAACTTGACTCCCTGCTTGACAATAAAAAAGGTTTATTCTAACCAGGAGGAACACAAGATGAGAACTATCCAACAATTCGCTCTGAAAATAGCTGCTGCGGTGATGATGATTGCAGGCACATTCTCTACCGTTTTAGCACTTGACCTCGAAACTGCACGCATAAATGGACTTGCAGGTGAGGTTGACAACGGCCTTCTTGCCATTCCTCCGGGGGCGCCGGCAGATGCCCAGGAACTGATTACCAGCATCAACAATTCCCGCCGTGCGGAGTATGCAAAAGTTGCCGCACAGAACAATCTGACGCTTGAAGCCGTTGGCACAATGATGTCCCAGAAAATCTATACACGTCTTCCTGCCGGAATTTGGGTTCAGGTTCATGGAAAATGGATAAAGAAAGCACAGTAATACGACAAAAACTAATAGTGAAATTGCCGCTGCGCCTCCTGATTACCATGCTTCTGCTGCTGGCACTTTTGCCGGCAGCAGCATGGTTTTTTTTCCCCTGGTACGCACAGTATCTGATTGACCTCGCCATTGAGGACAAGCCTTTTCAGATTGAAGTTTCAGGCGTCGATCTGCCGACTACTTCTGGAATCGGGTTTCGTACTTTAAAGGCAATTATTACCACCCCACCCGATTGCTGCCATAATCAAGCGTCAAAGTATGCCGTGTCATTAACAAACGGTTTCATATCCTGGAGCCTAAACTCTCTAAACCAATGGAAATCCGGCGAATTTCAGTCCGGTTTAGTTAAGGCAACATTGTCGCTGAAAGCCGATTCACTTACTCTCATCACCAGCCCACAACGATTTACCGTCAGCGACCGCAACCCGGAGATAAACCTCAATATTACAGTCTCCCGCAACAAAAATTCTGCCATCTCCATCAAGCCAGTCTCCGCTTCATACGCAATCAACAAAGCTACAGCCAGGCTTGAAAAGCTTGGCCTTAGCGGAATAAGCTACAACATCAGGCTTAGCGATGCCGGACATTGGGAACAGCCTCTTGACACACTGCATGTGGAAACACTCTCCAACAATGGCAACCTTTTACCTGTCCATCATTTCAAGGCACTCTTCGGTTCAAAACGCGATCCTCTCAAACCTTGTACCCTTACGCTGAGCGATTGCTCTGTTAACCTCTTTCAATGGAAGGCCTCAACAGAACACATTGAATATGATCAAAAGAATAAACAGACCCGCTTTACTATCAATTTTTCCGAAATTCCCCTGAACGAGTTGCCTGGATTCAAACTCGCTGACAACAAAACACCATTTGCAGCCGGGCAAGTAAGCGGCTCTCTTCCCATTGAATTCCAGGATTCCACCTTACTCGTGCGAAATGCTATTATTGTTGCCGGAAAAGGCTCTAAAATAATCTCGTACACCAAAGAGCATAACCCCCTGATTTCGCTTGACGTAGGCAGTATAAAAGGGAAAGAAGAGCTTCTGAAAAACTTCAATGCCACCATAACGGTTAACAGTAAAAACAACAAATTTGCTGGTCTTACACTGAGTGACCTGTCGGCAACATTACTTGGAGGAAGAATCACCTCAACACCAGTCTGCGTCGATCAATCAACCATAATTTCTCCTTTTACTCTTGTACTCAGTAATATCAAAATTCTGGATCGTATTCGCCTCCAGGGTGAATTCAAAGGATCACTACAGGGTGAGGTAAGCGGGATTGTTCCGGTTGCTATCACTAACAAAAGCTTTTCTATACAGAATGCCCGTCTGCAATCCTCAGGAAAAGGACATGTTACCATTGCACCGCCATCAAAAAAGCAACATACGAGTGAGCGCATTTTCGGGCCAGAGAAACCGGATGCAGACTATACGTTCAGCGAACCAAACCTTCTGTTGAACCGAACGATTAATGGATACACCACAATCAATTTCAAACTGAAACATCTGCAAAGAAAAACTTCAGGGGGCGAAATAGCGTTTGTGTCACCTGAAGGAAGGCTCTCACTCTGGCAGAACCGCCTCAAGCCCGATCTGGTTTCCCTTTCAAACTTCACAACAGGATTTCTTGACGGAACTGTTGCTATCAAGAATATTAACTATGATACGTCAAAAAAAGAGGGAGAAACCAGGCTTCTGCTCAACAACATTCCTCTTCAAAAAATGCTCGACCTGCAGGGCACAAAAAAAATCTATGCCACCGGCACCATCAGGGGAACGATCCCTGTCAAAATGAAAAACGAGACGTTTGAAATCCTGGATGGCGGCATGAACGCTGAACAATCAGGGCAGATCATCTATGCGACCACCCCCGAAGAACGGGCAGCAGCCAACCAGGGGTTGCGCACCACATACGAGGCACTCTCTAATTTTCTTTATGTACAACTCATCTCATCAATCAGCATGGCCCCGAATGGCCAATCAGTTATTACCATACACCTCAAAGGCTCAAACCCTGACTTTCAGGGTGGACGACCTGTCGAACTCAACCTAAACATCCAACAAAACCTGCTCGACCTTATGCGAACCCTCTCAATTTCCTCGAATGTTGATCAGATCATCTCTGAAAAATCACTGCAACTGCATAAGAAATAAACAATCGCGCAAAATTCAGTATTTATAGCCGGTTTCACGCCTTTGAAGAGAAAATAAAAAACGAATAATAAGAAAATGACGTTCTCATGTTATGATTTCGCATAAATACTCTCTTTATCCAACAAATAAAAACAGCGCCATGAACCGGAAATCCTTCATCGACAACTTCGACCGTAAACTCAGGTCGTGGGATAAAGATATTGCAAAACTTGAAAAAAAAGCTGAACGGATAACGAGAACCCTTCGGCAGCGCATTGATGAATTGAAACAGCGTCGAACAACTGCAGCGGCAAAAACTACTGACCTCCTGCACAGCAGCGAAGAAGCATGGGCGGAAGTGAGATATGGCGCCGAACAAGCCCTTTGCGACTTTAAAAAAGCTTTCAGAAAAGCAAAAGCAAAGTTCGGAAAATAAGTGATAACTATTTTTTATACCAAAACGTAGCTCTGACATCCTTATCTACATAAAGGAAGGTAATCTCTCGGTAATTTTTAACACATGATACACCTAATCAATTCCATAATAAACAGTTACAAATAAATCACTATTTGGCATGATTATTGCTTAATAAAAGGCAACGGGTTGGAAAAGTGGCCCTGACACCTTATAACGCAATAATCATGACAAACATCAGCACTCTTTACGGCGATCTTTCTGGAGTAGAGTTCCGGACACTCTTTTCCAATGGAAAAATGGACGGCTGCCTTGTCACACAACACAATACGCTGACAACCCCTTACGGCAGCCTCATCCCTCAATACGAAGCTGAAGACATGGGACGCCGATCAGTCAAACCGATGTACTTTAACAAGGATGGTTCGCTGAAATCAATTGCATTACAGTCGCAAACCATCCTGGAGACTCCTGTTGGTGCCATTCCTGCAGAACTGGTTACTTTTCATAAAAATGGGAGCATCAAAAGAATATTTCCGCTCGATGGCAAACTGAGCGGATTTTGGTCATGGAAGAACGAGTTTGCTCTTGCCAGCACTCTTACCTTTAATTCGCCAGTAGGAACACTGAGTGCAAAAGTGATAGGCCTGCAGTTTTATGAAAGCGGAGCACTTAAAAGCATAACGCTCTGGCCCGGTCAGTCCCTCACAATACACTCCTCCATGGGAGAAATTACCGTACGGAAAGGGCTGGCCTTCTACGAGTCAGGGGCAATCCGCTCCTTTGAGCCACTGAAAAAAATTGACATCACGACACCAATTGGTACCATAACATCATACGATAACGAACCGAACGGCATTCACGGCGATATCAACTCTGT
>JBAXFV010000050.1:0-9826 GCA_037139755.1 Chlorobiaceae bacterium | reverse complement strand
TTGTAGAAATCACACTTCCTGATAGTAAATATGCTATAGCGGCTTATTATATTCTTGTAACTGCTGAAGCTTCGTCCAACCTTGCCCGTTTTGACGGTGCAAGATACGGTTATCGATCACAAAATGCCGGAGATCTTTCAGCAATGTATGTGAATTCGAGGACCGAAGGGTTTGGCAGGGAGGTCAAGCGCAGGATTATGCTGGGCACTTATGTTCTTTCGGCCGGATATTATGATACTTACTATAAAAAGGCTCAGCAGACAAGACGCGTCTTTCAGGAACGGTATCGGGAGGCCCTTGAAAAGGTTGACGTTATAGCCGGGCCGACATCGCCGTTTCCACCTTTTGGTATTGGGGATAAAACAGGTGATCCTCTCGAAATGTATCTGGCCGATGTCTTCACCGTTCCGGCAAGTATCGTCGGTATGCCGGCTATAAGTGTACCGCTGGGGTTTGACAGTTCCAGCCTTCCTGTCGGCATGCATCTTATCTGTAATTTTTTTGAAGAGGGAAAGTTGCTTGGGATTGCAAAACGGATGCAGCATTCGTTATAATTTTTGTTGGAGTACGTCGCGTTAATCTTAATAAATCTGTACTATGAGTGTATTAGTCAACAAGGATACCCGTTTGCTTGTGCAGGGGATAACCGGTGCGGAAGGTACTTTTCATACCTCCCAGATTCTTGAATATGGAACCAATGTCGTTGCTGGAGTCACTCCCGGAAAAGGTGATATCCTCTATAATGGCAATGACAAAGACAAATTCTGCCGACCAGTACCGGTCTTTAACACGGTACGTGAAGCTGTAGAGAAGGCCGAAGCCAACGTAACAGTTATCTTTGTTCCGGCTCCGTTTGCAGCCGATGCTATTATGGAGGCTGCTGATGCCGGGCTGAAAGTCATTATCTGTATTACCGAGGGGATTCCGGTTAACGATATGATGAAAGCCTTTGCTTTTGTCAAGCAAAAAGGAGCCGTGCTTATCGGGCCGAACTGTCCGGGCGTTATTACTCCTGGTGAAGCCAAAGTAGGCATCATGCCTGGTTTTATTCATAAAAAAGGCACTATCGGCGTCGTTTCCCGCAGTGGCACCCTGACCTACGAAGCAGTACACCAGCTTACCCAGGTTGGTCTCGGTCAATCAACCTGCATCGGTATCGGTGGAGATCCAATCATAGGCACCCAGTTTATCGACGCAGTCAAGCTCTTTGCCGCAGATGATGAGACTGAAGGACTTGTGATGATTGGTGAGATTGGTGGAAGCGCAGAGGAAGAAGCTGCCGCATACATACAGAAATATTTCAAAAAGCCGGTAATAGGATTTATTGCCGGACGTACCGCGCCTCCAGGTCGCCGTATGGGCCACGCTGGCGCAATTGTCTCCGGAGGAAAAGGAACCGCCGAAGACAAAATAAGAGCGATGGAAGAAGCTGGCATCAAGGTTGTTGACAGCCCGGCAGATATAGGAGAAGCCATGATCAAAGCTCTCGGCAGATAATAACATCATTGTTTACAGAGGGCTTGTAAAATAGATTTTATAAGTCCTCTGTAACATTGTAATAATCCTCAGAGACCAAGCGTGAGCAGGTCATGAATATGCACGATACCGACCGGACGCTCTTCATTGTCGCAGACCAATAATTGGGTAATACGGTAGGTTTCAAGAATATCAAGGCATTCTTTCGCCATGGTGCCGGTTTTCACGGTTTTTGGATTTGCGGTCATTACGGATCCTGCACTGAGGCAGAGAAACTCCCTGCCACTCTGAACCAGGCGGCGCAGATCACCATCGGTAAATATGCCGCAAAGACGGCCTTCACCATTGACTACAGCACTTACCCCATATCGCTTCGAGGTCATTTCAAGGATAAGATCGGTAACCGAAGCACGTTCTGTGACGAGAGGTAAAGCGTCATCCTTTGCCATAATATCAGTAACCTTGACGGTCAGCCGTCGTCCGAGGGATCCTTTGGGATGAGTCAGTGCAAAATCTCTCTTGGTGAAATTTTTTTGCTGCATCAAACAAATGGCAAGGGCATCTCCCATTGCCAACATTGCTGTTGTTGATGTTGTGGGCGCCAGATCGTAGGGGCAAGCCTCCTTTTCAATATCGGTATCAAGCATGATATCAGCGTTTTGAGCAAGAAAAGAGCGTTGATTGCCCGTCATCGCTATAATCTTTGCACCGATCTGCCGGAGTGCCGGGATGATGAAATTCATCTCCTCTGTTGTACCGCTTTTCGACAGGCATATAACTACGTCGTTATGGTCGACAATGCCAAGATCTCCATGGGCAGCATCTGCCGGGTGAAGGAAAAGGGCGGTCGATCCTGTTGACGACATGGTTGCTGCAATTTTCTGACCGATAATGCCTGATTTCCCCATGCCTGAGATGATGATTTTCCCTTTGCAAGAAGCCAAAAGTTCAACTGCATTCGAAAATGCGTTATCAAGCCGTTCTGCCATCATTGAAATTGCCTGAGCTTCCTGCTCAAGAATATTCTTTCCATTTTCTGTAATGTCTCCGCCTTGGTATGTTGCGCTCATATCTTGTCAGAATAGATGCTTCAATGAAGAAAAGATAGTGGGTTGCTATTTTTATATACTGTAATATCCGCTAAATTGAGGAAATATAATTTTCTTTGCTAATTATAACCCGTTTCTCATGAGTTGGGTACCTCTACTTGGGTTTTCTTTTTTGGTTTTTTTTCTGCTGGTTTTTCTTTTCAGCAAGTTTTTGGGCTATATGAAAAAAGAGCAGAATCTGGTCATTGAATCCTTCAAGGATTCGCTTATCGACAAAGATAATCCTGTTGGCCTCAATAAGGAAGAACTTGAAAAACTCAAGCAGCAGCAGCAGGAAGCCCAGCGTCATCTCAGTGACGTTATCTCAAGAATCCCTGTCATTCAAAAGGATGGCAGATTTCAGATTGACGAGGAGGCGATAAGGCAGCGGCGCACTGCCGCTCAAAGTGAGGAATCGCCTGGGACGATGAACAATGGTACCGTTTAAGTTTTTCTGATTTTTCTGTTGCATGTTTTCAAAGTTAAAGCTTCTCTTTAAAGATACCGTTATCTACGGTTCGAGTACTATTCTTGCCCGTAGTCTCAATTATCTTCTGGTTCCACTTTATGCCAACAAACTCTCCACGTTTGATAATGGTGTACAAACCATTATCTATGCCAATATTGCGCTGGCAAATGTTCTGTTTTCTTATGGCCTTGAAACCTCATATCTCAAGGTAGTTTCGGATTCGGCACATCGAGACAGGGATGAAACCCAGCTTTTCTCCACGGCGTTCATCACCCTTTTTGTGACCTCAACGCTTTTTGCGATCAGCATTGCTCTTTTTGCTCCGCTTATTGCCGAACTCATAGGACTTTCTGCCGGAGACTTCATCTTTGTTCGCTATGCAGCCCTTATTTTATGGATTGATACCCTTCTGGTTATTCCATTTGCAGAACTTCGCCTGAAAAGAAAAGCAGTGCAGTTTGCCATTGCAAGAGTGGCCGGAGTAATAGCGGTTGTTGTCAGTGCAATTATTCTTATTGTTCCCTTTCATGTCGGATTGCCGGGGGTTTTTATTGCAGAGGCCTTTGGTTCACTGATCAGTCTTCTGCTGGTTATTCCCGTTTTCCGTCAATTCAGAATCTTCTTTTCACAAGTACAGTTGCGTGAAATGCTTCGCATTGGCTTGCCTTATGTGCCGACCGGGATTGCCGGACTGCTTATTCATCTGATTGACAGGAATATTTTAATCCGCATACCACCTTCAGAGATTCAACGAATCTATGGACAGGGCTATCAGGCCTCTGATATTGTTGGCATTTATGGAAGAATTGCAGCTTTTGGAGTTGTGTTGCAGCTTTTTATCCAGGTATTCCGTTTTGCATGGCAGCCGTTTTTTCTGCAACATGCCAAAGATTCCGAGGCAAAAAGGCTTTTTCAGCATGTGCTCAGCATTTCAACCCTTTTTACCATGTTTCTGGCGCTTGCAGCCACTTTTTTTGTTCCTGACCTTGTCCGTTACCACTATTCAGACCGCTTTTACCTGCTGCCTCCGCGTTACTGGATTGGACTTTCAATTTTACCCTGGATTTTTTTGAGTTATGTCTTTGACATGATCTCCACAAATCTTTCCGCAGGACTTCTTATTACCGGCAATACCCGCTATCTGCCAGTTGTCACCTTTGCCGGTGCGGTGGTGACTGCACTTTTCTGCTGGTGGCTTATCCCGCTGAGCGGCATGGATGGGGCGGCTTATGCTATCGTTGCCGGCACGGCAGTCATGTGTCTTGTTATGGCATGGTATTCACTCAAAGTCTTTCCGATCCGTTATGATTGGCTTAAGCTTTTTCTCCTGCTTGTGGCAGGTATAGCACTGGCGTTGGTGCATTATCATAGAGCTCCAGAATTCTCAGAAGCAGGTACAGGTATTGTTTTGAAAATAGCGATGCTCTCTCTCTATTTCGCTCTTGCTGCAGCACTTTTCCGCCAGGAAGTTATGCTTATTGCGGTTAAAGTGGGGAACAAGTTCGGCAGGAAATGATGGTGTCCTTTATTATGGATGATGTTCTCTTGATCGATCCATTCTCATTGAGTGTTTGTGTGAGGTGATACGATTAAGCATTATTTTCAATGAATCCCGTTGTTCAGGCGTGCATATTTTAGCCAGTTCATGAAAATGAAGCCCAAGATCACGCTCTATTGCTGCCTGATGAGAACCTATTGCCGCTGCTATAGCCTCAATTTTTTTTGTATCGGGATTGTCTTTAAGCGACTCGTCAACAAGTTGTTTTTTCAAAAGGCCAATACTCTCCATTTCCGGTCTGACTTTGAGAAAATGATTTTGGCGCAGGGTACTAAAACTGGCGGCTTGAGATTTGCTGAGGGCAAGCGATTCTCCAAAAGAGAGCGGTCTGTTAAGCTGACGGATTCGAGGCTCAAATTGGTGTGTGTTCTGCCACCACAGAACACTGAGCAACGTTACATTGAGCAGAACAAGAAGGACAAGTGCTGTTGTAACAAATCGTTTAGAAGTCAGGAAATCCATACAATCTATCGTTCAGGTTGTTAGCGTTTGCGCATCAGAAGAGCGCTTTCATTATAGTTCAGTGTTACCATCAGCAACACTGAGCCATGTTCAAGGAGTCTGGTTTTCATTGGTCTGGTCATAGAAGGCAAACTCCTGGTTCGTGTAGTCAAAACTCTGATTTTCAGACAGATCACTGCTTATTGCCGTGGCCTGTTGTTTGTTTGTCTGCAGTGACAGCACTGTAGAGCCAAGGTTGATGATAACAAGCAACGCTATAAATGCGAGCCTGAAATCCAGACGGCGCATTCCACCAACAGACTCCTGCTCAATTCTCTGCATTAACCGTACCCTGAAAAGATGATTAACCTCAAGAGGAGCCATCTCATCAGCCAGCCTCATAGTTTTCTCGACCTCAGATGCTATGCTTTCTTTATTGTTTTTCATATCAATAATTCCTCCTTCTTGCTTACGACGACAATTGTGTCAATAACTTGTGTTTTTTTTATATCAATGATCAGTATAGTAGATGAACAGCTTGTCGTGAAGATTTTTTTTAGCCCTGTGTATCAGAGATTCTACCGCTGAAACCGATGTTTTCAGGATATCAGCGATCTCCTGATTACTGTATCCCTCCTGTTTGCTGAGAAGAAATGCAGTTTTCTGATTTTCAGGGAGTGTACTGAGAGCATCCAGCAATATTCCGGCTCGTTCGCTATCAGTGCATGCGTCAGCAGGATTATCGTGAAGGGGGGCGGCAATCTCATCTGACGGGTCTCCAATGCCAATAACCCGTTTCAATGAGCTGAACCGTTTTTTCCTTTTCAAACGGCGCAGGTGGTCAAGCGATTTCGTGACGGCAATTCTGTATATCCATGTCGAGAGCTTTGCCTCTTCACGGAACTGCTCAAAAGAGCGGAACACCTCGACAAACACGTCCTGGGCAAGATCCTCGGCATCTTCACGGTTAAAGACAAAACGATAACAGGTATTGACTACCATTTCCTGATGTTGGTCAACAAGAGCCCTGAACAGCTTTTCTTTTGATGCCATTCCTGTTGTATACAATATGCTTCTTTTAACCGGGCTCAAGCCAGTTTTGTTGCAAAGGCCAGAACTTTATCAACCTTTTCCTGTGAGTCGGCTTCACAATAGAGGCGTAGTACCGGTTCAGTACCGGATGGCCTGATAAGCATCCAGCCGCCTTCAAAGTGATATTTGTAGCCGTCAAGATCGTTGAATTTGAGAACTTTGTAACCAGCGATACTGGTGAGGTCACCGGCTGCTGCACGATCAATAATTTCCTGTTTTTTTGCTTCGTTGACCCGAAGGTCCACGCGGTTATAGCAGAAAAAGCCATATTCATCATACAACTCCTGAACAAGCTGCCCAAGAGTTTTTTCTCTGCGTGTCATCATTTCAAGGATCAGCAGAGCGGTATAGACACCGTCACGTTCTGGAAGAAATGAAGGAATGCCGATGCCGCCGGACTCTTCTCCACCGATAAGAATGTCATTTGTGGTCATGAGTTTGCTGAGATGCTTGAATCCAATCTGGAGCTCATGCATGACGAGATGATGTTTCTTGCAGATCTTGTCGATGACATCGGTTAAAGCAAATGTTTTTGCCACTTCACCGGTTTTATGCCGATACTCGACCAAATCCTTGAGAATAATAGCAAAGAGTTTATGGGAATCCACAAACGTGCCATTTTCGTCAAGCATGCCAATTCTGTCGGCATCTCCATCATTGATAATACCAACATCTGTTTCAACCTCATTGAAGAATTCGATAAACTCTTTGATATACTGAGGCATCGGCTCGGGATTGATGCCTCCAAAACCGGGGTTGATGCTGCAGTGATAGCAACTGAGCATTGATTCATCAAACAGGCAAGAGATAAGATCCTGTCCTGCGCCGAACATGGCATTATGTGCTATTTTTATTCTTGACTCGCGGATCAGAGGCAGATCAATGCTGCATTTCAGATGGCTGATATAAAATCCCTTCATATCAATCAGCTCAATCAGCTTTTTATCAGGGACAAGTATCGTTTTCGGGTCTATTAAGGTAAGGTTGTTCTCAATTTCAGCAATCACCTCAGGGTGTGCGGGGCCGCCGAAGGGAGACTTTATTTTGAAGCCATTATAGATTGCCGGATTATGAGATGCAGTAATGACAATGCCTCCGGCAAGTTGTTTCGCTTTCGCATAAAGGGAAACTGCAGGTGTTGACACAAAACTGTCAGAAAGCAATACCCTTAGTCCCTGTGATGAAAGGATGCTGGCAGTATATTCAGCAAATTCTTTGGACATGAATCGGGTATCATAGCCGATACATACCCCCTTAGCCCTGTTTGGATGATCAAGAAAGTAGCGGGCAGAAGCCAGTGCTACAAGTTTCAGGTTATCAAAGGTATAATCTTTTGCTATTATTGCGCGCCATCCGTCAGTACCGAATCTAACTTGCATTCTTTATTGATGTTGATATAATTAAGAACAAAACTCTCTTATTCATTTGGAAGAAAAATAAATAAATATATTAGTAAGGTACGGATTCAATGTCGTTCATCCAATTATCACTCTTTTTTAATGCCAAAGACGTTGTTTGTTTTAGCTGGAGAAGTATCCGGGGATATGCACGCAGCCGGAGTGATTGCTGAATTGCTGAAAGCAAGGCCGGAGATCAAGGTTTTCGGTATAGGCGGTCAAAAACTTAAGAAGCTTGGTGCGAACTTGTTATATGATACTGCACAGATGAGCATTATGGGGATTGTCGATGTGCTGAAACATGCAGTGTTTCTTCACCGGGTTATTCGTGACCTCAAGGAGGCTGTACATCGCGAAAAGCCTTTTGCGGCTTTACTTGTTGACTATCCGGGCATGAACCTTATGATGGCCCGTTTTTTGCATAAACTTGGAATTCCTGTTATCTATTATATCGCCCCCCAGGTTTGGGCATGGAAAGAGGGCAGGGTCAAGGCTATCCGCGATCATGTTGATCGGTTGCTTGTTATTTTTGACTTCGAGGTTGATTTCTTTCAGCGGAATGGCATTAACGCGGAATTTGTAGGTCATCCTGTTATTGAAGAGCTTTCTGAAGTCACGCTTTCTTCCAGAGAGCTTTTTTTCAAAACACATACTTTGGCACCTGAAACCAGGCTTATAGGACTTCTGCCGGGAAGCCGCAAGCAGGAGATTGCCCATATTCTTCCGGAAATGCTGAAAGGGGCACGTCTGCTGAGCCGGGAATATCCTGCCGTGTTTCTCTTTGGGCGTGCACAAAATCTCAACGAAGAGGCTTATCGGGTTTTGTCGGAATATCGTGACCTCTCGATTATTGACTGTTCAGCCTATGAGGTCATGCAGTACAGTGAGCTTGTTCTGGTGACCTCCGGTACTGCGACGTTTGAATCGCTTTGTTTTGGTGTTCCCATGATTGTAGTTTATAGAACAGGAAAGCTTAATTACCTGATTGGTCGGCAATTGGTAAAGCTGAAAAATATATCACTGGCAAATATTGTCGTTAATGGGCTTATGAGTGATGAAAGGGCTGTGCCTGAGCTGATTCAACATGAGGCTCACGGAGCAGAGATATGCCGTCATGCACGAATGATTCTTGATCATGCCAATGTTGCAGGCATGATGCGTCGCGAGTTGCTTGCTGCCCGGTCAAAGCTTGCGGAACTTTCTCCCTCACCAAGAGTTGCCGGTATTTTACAGGAATACCTTTAAACGAAAAACGTGCTCCTATGGAAAAAGCTGTTGACTATCTTGCCCATCATCCGGTGTTGTTTGTCATTGCCGTCATTGTCGCTTTTATGATTCTCTTCTCTGTTCTTAAAAAAGTTGTACAGGTTTTACTTGTAATAGCTTCTCTTCTTGTTCTTTATGCAGCCTATCTCTCTGTTAGCGGAGGCCAAATTCCTGAAGCCTTTCATCACATCGAACATTCGGTCAATAATTCGTTTCATTTTTTGTACGAACTGTTCATGTCGTTCATGAAATTCCCGAAAAAGGAACTGTTGTAAAGCGTTTTCATCGAAGGGTTGCTCATCCGACTATTTATCGTTAAAATGGCCGTACACTTCAGAATATTTATTTTCAAAGGGTTAACGCTCTTTTCACGGCTATGGAACGACGAGAGTTTATAAAAAAACTGCTGATGCGCACGGGAATTGGTGCCGGTGTTACCGTAGCAGGAACCGCAGGGCTTGTTGGCTATTACCAGCCGAGAAAAGAGTTTTATGGCAGTAATGCCAGGGGATCGGAAGAGAAAGAGAGGCTTGATGTATCAAAAAAAGTGGTGGTCATTGGCGGCGGTCTGGCGGGAATCAGCGCCTCTCTTGAACTTGCCGGCAGGGGTTTTGATGTCACGCTGATCGAGTCTTCTTCTCTCCTTGGAGGCAAACTCACTGGCTGGAATCTTGATGCTCTTGGAGAGAGTTTTCCAGTGGAGCACGGGTTTCATGGCTTTTTTGACCAGTACTACAATCTCAATGAGGTGTTTGCCGCGGCGGGCATCAAGCATGATGTTTTTTCTGCTTCTCCCGGATATCCTGTGATGTTTAAAGATTCTCCTGAAGAGGTATTCGGCCAGACGCCGAAGTTATTCCCTCTCAATGTACTCTCTATTGTAGGGCAGTCCCGCAGATTTGACTTGATCTCCTTTCTGAAAAATTCCAGAGGATTGACTTCAATGGGGGAGTTGTTCCGATATGAGTACAAAAAAACGTTCCTCAAGTATGATTCGATTGATTTCATGACCTATTGCCGCCAGGGAGAGGCTTTGCCC